>VBCH01000103.1 GCA_005884455.1 Betaproteobacteria bacterium | reverse complement strand
GCCCGCATCGCGCAGTTGCGCGCGCGCGCGGGCAGCTCTGGTGCCGTCCTAGACTTCACCGGACGCATTCCCCACGGCCGCGTCCAGTCCGAGCTCGCGCGGGCCTGCATCGCGGTGCTGCCCAATCGCGCCGACCCGGACAGCGCGTTCACCTCGCCGATCAAGCTGTTCGAATACATGGCCGCGGGCTGTGCCCTCGTGGTGAGCGACCTTCCCGCGCTGCGCGAGGTGCTAGATCCCGAGGACGCGCTCTGGGTCGCGCCCGGCGACGCGGCCGGCCTGGCGAACGCGATCCGAGCGCTGGCGCAGGATCCGGAAAGGGCCCGTCGCCTGGGCGCGCGCGTCCGGGAGAAGGCGCGCAGCTATACCTGGGCCGCACGCGGCGAGCGGCTCGCGCGCGTCGTGCGCCCACTGCTCGTGCCGAAATGAGCGGCGGCGCAAGCATGGATCTTGACCCATTCTCCAAGACGGGAAACGGCACCGATCCGCGGATTCTGGTGATCCGCCGCGATAACATCGGCGACCTGGTCTGCACCACTCCGCTCATATCTGCCCTGCGCGAACGTTTTCCGCGCGCCCATATCGCAGCGCTGGTAAACACTTACAACGAAGCGGTTCTCGCGCGGAATCCGGCTGTCAATGCCGTCTACGCCTACGAAAAGGGAAAGCACCGCGGCGAAGCGCGCTCCCTTTTGTCGGTTTACGTGGATCGGCTCCGGCTGATCACGAAGCTGCGAAAGGAGGGCTTCGACTACGCGATTCTTGCGACGCCGGGGTTCGAGCCGCGCTCCCTGCGTTTCGCCCGGCTCATCGGCGCGCGGCACGTACTCGGCTATGCCGAGCTTGGCAAGGTTCATTCCCGGCTGGACATCGCGTTGCCTTACGATCGCGGCGCGGTCGCGCACGAGGTGGAGCAGGTGTTCGGCCTGCTTCGAGCGCTCGGCATCAACGGCCCGCCACCGCCCATGCGCGTATTCCCCGACGCCGGCGAGCGCCGCAGCATCGAGCAGGCTCTCTCCCGCATGGGGCGCGATACGCCGGTTGTCGGCGTGCATATCAGCGCGCGGAGGAGGAACCAGCAGTGGCCGGCGGAGAATTTTGCGGCGCTGGTCCGCGCGATCGCGAAACAGCACGCCGTGAGGTTCCTGCTGCTCTGGGCTCCCGGCGAGGCCGAGAATCCGAGGCATCCGGGGGATGACGACAAGGCCCGCGCGGTCGCAGAAAGCGGCAAAGGGCTCCCCCTGCTGCCTTGCCCGACCGAAGCGCTTTCGCGGCTGATCGCGGCCCTGTCGCTGTGCGACTGCGTGGTGTGCACCGACGGCGGGGCGATGCACCTCGCCGCGGCGCTCGACAAGCCGATCCTGTGTTTCTTCGGTGACTCTCCGCCCGAGCGGTGGCGGCCCTGGAAGGCGCCGCACGAGCTTCTGCAGCCCGCGAGCCGCGATCTTTCGGACCTGACGGTCGAGGAGGCGCTTGCGGGTTTCGAGCGCCTGTGGCGCGCTCGGCCCCTCGCTCACCCCTTTTCCTGAATCCCGCGCACACCGCCCTCTGCGGCGGACTGATACCCGGGCACTCGCCTGCCGAGTTCCCGCTTGACCTCTTCATCGGCCGGGGAGCACGCCTGCGAGAGCCAGGTTTCGATCTCGGCGAGCCAGGCTTCACTGGGCGTCTTGTCCGTTCCGGCGATGCGCAGCTTGGGGTGCGGCGTGGGCAGCGTGCTCTCGCGGTCCGAGAGCAGCTCTTCGTAGAGCTTTTCGCCGGGGCGCAGGCCGGTGAACTCGATCCTGATGTCCTCCTCGCTGAAACCCGAAAGGCGGATCATGTCGCGCGCGAGGTCGACGATCCTGACCGGGTCGCCCATTTCCAGCACGAAGATCTGACCGCCGTTTCCCATGAGGCCCGCCTGCAGCACCAGCTGTGCGGCTTCGGGAATCGACATGAAGTAGCGAGTCACTTCCGGGTGTGTCACGGTCAGGGGTCCGCCGCGTGCGATTTGCTCGCGGAACTTGGGGATGACGCTGCCGGTGCTCCCGAGCACGTTGCCGAAGCGGACCACTACGAAGCAGGTGCCGTCCTGGCGCTGCAGAGCCTGGCAAACCTCCTCGGAGAGCCGTTTAGTGGCTCCCATTACGTTGGTCGGGTTCACCGCCTTGTCGGTCGAGATGAGCACGAATTTCTCCACGCCGTGATCGCGCGCGGCGCGCGCCAGGCGCAGCGTCCCGAGGACATTGTTCTGCGCCGCTTCCCAGGCATTGTCGTTCTCCATGAGCGGTACGTGCTTGTAAGCGGCGGCGTGGAATACGACCGCCGGTTTGAATCTAGAGAAAACCGCTTGCACGCGCGCCGGATTGCGTACGTCGCCGATGATGGGCGAAATGTCCGGCCTTTTTTTGAACGACATGAACTCCTGCTCGATGCTGTACAAGGCGTACTCGTTCAGCTCGAACAGGATCAGACGCTCCGGCTCGAATTTGGCGACCTGGCGGGCGAGCTCGGAGCCGATCGAGCCGCCGGCCCCGGTGACCATCACGACCCTGCCCGTGAGGAGCCGATGCAGGCCGCCGTCGTCGAGCACCACCTGGTCGCGGCCGAGCAGGTCCTCCAGCTCGATGCGACGGATCTGGGATACCGTGACCTTGCCCGAGAGCAGGTCGTCGTAGGAAGGCACGGTGAGGACCGTCAGCCCCGCGGCGGCGGCGACTTCCGCCGCGCGCCTGCGCACCCCCGCGGACGAAGCCGGCAGCGAGATGATCGCGTGGCGGGACTCCAGCTGCCGCGCCCAGCGGCTGACCTCGCCGAGCCCCCCGAGCACCTTCACGCCCAGAAGGACCTGCCCGTGCCAGGCCGTGTCATCGTCGAGTATGCCGACCGCGCGCCACTGACTGGAGCGTTCCATCTCCCGCAGGAGATTGACGGTGATGTCGCCGGCGCCGATCACGAGCACCGGTTCGCCGGTGAGATGGATGTGACCGTAGAGGGCGCGCTCTCGCCAGGCGCGATAGACGATGCGGCTGCCCGACATGATCGCTGCAAGCAGCAGAGGGGCGAGGATAAACGTCGAGCGCGGCACGTTGACATCGGCGCGAAAGAACGCAAGCAGGGCGGGCACTGCGAGCGCTCCGATCAGGCAGGCAAACCCTATGCGTTTCAGGTCGGGCAAGCTCGCGTAGCGCCAGCTGCCCCGGTACAGGCCGAGCGACCAGAATATCAAGGCGTGCACAGGAACAGCCGCTGTTACCGCCGCGACAAGCGCCGGGAGAAACTCCTCGGGGGGGAGTTCCAGGTTGAAGCGCAGCCAGAACGCGAGCACCCAGCAGGCGGCGGAGGCCAGCACGTCGTGCGCAAAAGCAAGCGCGGCTCGGTAACCGGGCTTAAGCGGATTCAATGGATTTGCTCTCGCGGCGCCGGAATGCGCGGTCCACCCACAGCGCCAGGGTTGCATGGAGCGCGACCAGCCCGACGAGGGCGCACAACTGCAGGGGCAGCGGCTCGCGCAGCGCCCAAAGCGCGGTCGTGCCGCAGGCGAGCATCAGGGCGTATTCTGCGAGCGCAGTCCTGCGGTGGCCCCAGCCCATCCGCACGAGGCGTTGATAGTAGTGCTTGTTGTGCGCTTCCCAGAAACGTTCACCGGCGCCGATCCGCTTCAATAAAGTCACGGTGGAATCGGCGAGGAAAGGCGCAAACACCACTGCCGGAAACCACAGCGGCCAGTCTCCATCGCGCCAGCCCGTCAGAGACAAGAGGGCGGCGAGGAAACCGATCGGGACGGACCCGGCGTCACCCATGAAAACCCGTGCGGGAGGAAAATTGAACGGCAGGAACGCCGCGCCGGCGGCGGCCACGATGGCGCACTCGATCAGCAGGGCGTCGTCGCCGCTCATCCAGGCGCCGGCTCCCAGGAACGCAAAGCCCGCTACCGTCATGCCGCCCGCGAGTCCGTCGGAGCCGTCCATGAAGTTGTAGAGATTCGTCATCCATAGAATGCCGATCACGATCAGCACGAGCGAAGGAAGCGCTACCGTTGGGAGGGCGCCGAAGGCGAATCCTGCAGCGGCCGCAAACTGTGCGCCCAACCGGACCGGAATCGGCAGGCCGTAGACGTCATCGAGATGTGAAACGGCGACGAGCGCAGCGGCGGGGAGCACGACCACGAGCGGAGTTTGCAGGATCGCGAAGGCGGAAAAAACACCCGTCATCATGGCGATGCCGCCCGAGCGCAGCACGGGACGCACGTGCAGCGAGCGTTGGTTGGGCACGTCCAGCGGCCAGCGGTCCTGCGCCCGCAGCATCCATGCGATGAGCAGCAGCGTGGCGAGCGCCGAGACGATCGGCGAAACGGGGGCGATTTCCGGGATCGCCACTCACCTAGTCCGCGCGGGAAACACGGGGCGCATTCTAACGTGTCCGTACCCTCTCAGGCGCGCGCGGACCTGAACCAGCGCGCCGTTTGTGCGAGTCCCGCGTCGAGCGTGTACGGGGGCCGCCAATCGAGCAGCCGGCGCGCTCTGAGCGAGTCGATCGCGAGATTGCCTGTCAAGCGCCGGATTTCGTCGCGACGGCCCGCGATCATTCCTGCCATGCGCAGAAGCGCCGGCGGCGCGGGAAGAAGTCTTGCAGGTCTTCCGAGCGCGCGGGCGATGCGCGACACCAGCTCCGGAGTCGAAACGCTCTCGTCGTCGCAGACCAGAAAGGGTCCGCGTGCGTCGGGGTGTTCCGCTAAGCGCGCGATCGCGTCGACGAGATTGCCGACGTAGATCAGGCTGCGGCGGTTGCGCACGCTCGCAAAAGGCAGGGGCAGTCCCGAATCGATCCAGCCGAGCAAACGCAGAAAGTTGGCCTTGACTTGGGGGCCGTATACGAGCGGAGGACGGACGATCACGAGCTCGATGCCGCATCGGGCGGCGGTTTCGGTCAAGGCCCGCTCGGCTTCGAGCTTGGAGCGGCCGTAGGAGTCCTGCGGATCGAGCGGGTCGTCCTCGGCGTACGTCCCGCTGCCCGAATCTTCGCCGTGCACCTTCGCCGAGCTCAGGAAAACAAAGCGGCGGACGGATCCAGCAGCGGCTTCGGCGAGCCTGACTGCCGCGTCGCAATTGACGCGCCGCAGCTCCCCGCCGGCAAGGTTTGATCGATGAGCGATCGCGGCGAGGTGGATGACCGTGCCAACGCCGTCGACGAGCGCGCGGCGATCGAACTCGGCGGCGATATCCGGGATGAGGATCTGATGCAATTGCGGCGGAACGGTGCTCGGCGGGACGAGCCGCCTTAGCGCGGCGCGGACCGTGTGTCCGCGCGCGAGCAGCTCGCGGCAAAGGGTGGTGCCGACGAAGCCCGACGCACCGGTAACGAGAATGCGCATGTCCGAACTGCGGGAAGTGGCGCCGCCTTCCCCTATTGAAGCGACACCGGATTCTAGCAAGTCCCTATCTGCGGGGAGCAGGTGCCACTACAATACGCGCTCCATCGAAGCGCAAGGCCGCGCGAGTGACAATTTCCTTCTACCCCGTGATTCTCTCCGGCGGATCAGGCACCCGTCTGTGGCCGATGTCGCGGCGGCTTCTGCCCAAGCAATTCCTGCCCCTCGTTTCCAGTCGAACCCTGCTTCAGGACACGGTGCTGCGGGTGCAGGGTTTCGACGGTGCCCGCGCCCCGATCGTCGTTTCGAACGACGAGCACCGCTTTCTCGTCGCCGAGCAGATGCGCGAAATCGGGGTGAAGCCCGAGATCCAGATACTGGAGCCTGTCGGTCGCAACACCGCACCCGCGATCGCGGTCGTGGCGCTCTACCTTCAGAGCCGCTATCCCGACGCCTCAATGCTCGTGCTGCCCTCCGATCACCTCATCCGGAACGTGCCGGCGTTTCACGCGGCGATCGCCACGGCGCTTCCCCTCGCCGCGGGCGGTTCGCTCGTCACTTTCGGGATCACGCCGCGGGGGCCGGTCACGGGATACGGGTACATCGAACGCGGCGACCCGGTTCGGGGAAGCGAGGGCAGCTTTCGCGTGCGGCGCTTCGTCGAGAAACCCGATCTCGAGACGGCGCGGCGCTATTTTTCGAGCGACCGGTTTTTCTGGAACAGCGGCATGTTCGCGCTCAGGCCCAGGCGCTTTCTCGAGGAACTGCAGCGCTTCCGCCCCGAGATTCTGACCGCAGCCAAGGCCGCCTTGGACGCGGGCAAGAGCGATCTCGATTTTTTGCGGCTGGATTCGGCTGCATTCACCGCCTGTCCGTCGGATTCCATCGACTATGCGGTGATGGAGCGCACCTCTGCGAGCGCGATGGTCCAGGCCGACATCGGTTGGAGCGACGTCGGCTCGTGGACGGCGCTTTGGGAGACGGGGGATCAGGATGCAAGCAAGAACGTCGTGCACGGCGACGTGGACCTGCGCGAGGCGAGCGGTTGCTACGTTCGCGCCG
>VBCH01000310.1 GCA_005884455.1 Betaproteobacteria bacterium | reverse complement strand
CAGCGTGAGGGTACCGTAGGGCGGGTTGTCGCGTTCCCCGAAGAAGGACACCTGCACGCGGTTCCCGCCGCGGTCGCCCCGGTTGGCGGCGTGCAGCGGTTGGTGGAGGTCGCCCATCAGATGCACCACCCACTTGAGGGCGTCGATGCGCTGCCCGGGCTTCGCCCGCTCGTTGCCGAGGATTTCGATTTGACGGGCGAGCTGCGCGGAAGCGCATCGGCCGTTCCTGCAGTACTTCGAGTACTCCGCTGCCCGGCACAGCGGAACGTCGTCGTAATGCCAGGAACCGCGCCGCTTTCCCCACTCCGTGTCCTTGATTTCGTCGGCCCAGTTCGCGACTTCCCCGAGAGTGCGCCGGCCGGAGGGCTGACCGTCGGCGAGGCGGTCGTTCCTGAGGAGTCTCAGGATCTCTGCACTGGCCTTGGGCCCGGTGTAGCGCGCCGCGATCTCGCCCACCATGCGATGTCCTTCCGGACCCCACGCAAAGAGGCTTTGCGCCAGCGAAAGCGCGAGCAACCCGCAAGGGACCCGCGAGTTCAGCAAGAGATTGTGATACCCGTCACTGTGGCTGGAAGCCGATGTCGCGCGCGAGCTTTCCGTACTTGGCGTAGTCGCTCCTGATCATGTCGCCGAAAAATTCCGGCGGCTCGGTGACGATGATGAGTCCGGCCGCGACCATTTTCTCCGCGACATCCGGCCGCTTCATCGCGCGGTTGATCTCTTCGTTCAGCCTGACGACGATTTCGCGCGGAGTCGCGACCGGGGCGACGTAGCCGAACCAGCCGCGCGAATCGTACCCGGGGACCGCTTCGGCGAAGATCGGCAATTCAGGCTTGTTCGGCACGCGCACCGGGTTGGTCACCGCGATGAGCTGCGCGCGACCCGACAGCACGTGAGGGGACAGGGTGGAGTAGGAGCCGACGCCCAAGTGGACCTGCCCTCCTAAGACATCGGTCATGGCCTGCGCTACACCCTTGTACGGGATGTGCGTATAGGTGAACCCGGCCATCACGCGCAGCTGCTCGAACGCCAGATGGGGAAAACCGCCTTCGCCGTTGGTGGCGAGGGTGAGCTTGCCCGGGTTGTCCTTGGCCCAAGCGATCATCTCGGCCGCGGTCTTGAACGGCGCGCCGGGATTGGCGACCACGGCGAGGTAGTTGGTCGCGATGATCGCGACCGCGACGAAATCCCTGAGCGGATCGTACGGGATCTTCTTGTAGGTGTGAGGGGCGACGACGAGGTTCCCGCCCTGACCGACGCCGATCGTGTAGCCGTCGGGCGCGGAGCGCGCGAGGATCTCCATGCCGATCTGGCCGCTCGCGCCGGCACGGTTCTCGACGACCAGCGGCTGCCCCATGCGCTCGGCAATCTTCGGACCGATGAGGCGCGACAGGATGTCGGCCGCGTCCCCAGGCGGGAAGGGAACGATCACCTTGACCGGCCTGGAGGGGTAGGACTGCGCGAGTGCGGCAGCGGAATCCAGCAGGTGGGAGTCCTTGAGCCTCAACCGAAATCCCGCGACTGAGGCGACGGTAAGGTGTCGAGGGAGAATCGCCTGCCGTCCGTGGGGTACCGAACATACCAGAACACCCTCAGCGGAGTATAGGTATAACAGAAACTGGCGCCCTGGGCGGCGCGGACAATAACGCCACACTCGATGCACGTTTCCAACCAACGGAGGAGAACATGAAAACCTGGCTTGCTTTCAAGCAACTGTTGCCGATCCTGGTCGTATTTCTTGTCTATGGTTGCACCACGCCCGTCCCGAAAAGCGAACTCACGCCCAAGCTGTACAGCGGCACGGAGAAGAACGTCGCGGTTGGCGTGATCGAGGCGCGCCCGTACGTAGTTTCCGGGGAAAAGGGCCCGAGGTTCGAGGGCATCATGCGAGACGAATTCGGGATGCCGATTCCGTCTTTTTTCACTCCCAAACGTCCGGGCGAGGAACGATTCGTGGACCTGCTCTCCGGAATGATAAAGGACGGTCTTTCCGATGCGGGCGCAAACGTGTCCGTCGTCGGCCTTCCCGCAGGCTCCTCGGCGGACGACGCTTGGAAGAAGATGTCCGCGACCGGCGCCAGCCGATACATCCTCATGCGTGTGAACGAGTCAAATTGGAACGACGGGGGGCGCAGCCCCACGTACAAATACGCCTTCCGCCTCGTCGTCGCAGGTAAGGGCGGTACGGTGCTTGGCTCGAAGGACCTGGCCGGGGAGGAAACCCGCAGGCGCGGCAAGCACGACCCGCTCGACAACTATTCCTTGACCTATCGTAGGTTCATCGAAAGCATGTTCTCGGATCCGGCGATCAAACAGGCCTTGGGGAATTGAGTGCAACTCGGACGCGCAGGAGGCATCGCGTCTTCATGCATCGGTAGCTGCGCACCGGTTAGCGCCACGTTAGATTCCAGGGAGCAGCGATCATGAAAAGGCAATCTAGCAGTATCGCGTGGCGTCCAAATGCAGTGTTTTCGCGAGCCACGACGAGACGATCGCCTGGATCGCTTCCTCGCGCCCGATGTAGAAGTGATCGCAGTCCGGGACG
>VBCH01000209.1 GCA_005884455.1 Betaproteobacteria bacterium | reverse complement strand
GGAAAGCCAGCTCAACCTCGTGGTGGCGGGCACCGAGCACGCCGTGCTGATGGTGGAATCCGAGGCGCATGAGCTTCCGGAGGACGTCATGCTCGGCTCGGTTGTTTTCGGCCACGAGCAAATGAAAGCCGCCATCCAGGCGATCCACGACTTGGCCGACGCGGCCGCGCGGCCCGCCTGGGAGTGGAAACCCGTCGTGAAGGACGAAGCGCTCGCCGAGCGCATACGCGAGCTTTCGGAGAGCGACCTGCGCGCGGCGTTCAAGCTCAAGCAAAAGCAGGCCCGCTCCGAAGCGATCGACGCGATATGGAAACGCGTGTTCGAGGCTGTTGGGGTCGGCGCCGAAGGCGGACCCGAAGCGAACGCCGTCAAGGATATTTGCTTCGCGCTCGAATCGAAGATCGTCCGCAATCAGATTCTCGACGGAGAGGCGCGCATCGACGGCCGTGATACGCGCACGGTGCGCCCGATCAACGCGCGCGTGGGCGTGCTGCCCCGCACGCACGGCTCGGCGCTCTTCACCCGCGGCGAGACCCAGGCGCTGGTCGTAGCCACGCTGGGCACCGGCCGCGACGAGCAGATCATCGACGCGCTGATGGGCGAGTACAAGGAGCGCTTCATGCTCCACTACAACATGCCGCCCTATGCCACCGGCGAGACCGGCCGCATGGGTTCGCCCAGGCGCCGCGAGATCGGACACGGACGGCTCGCGAAGCGCGCTCTCGCCGCCATGCTCCCCACGGCCGAGGAGTTCGCGTACTCCATGCGCGTGGTCTCGGAGATCACCGAGTCCAACGGATCCTCCTCGATGGCCTCGGTCTGCGGCGGCAGCCTCGCGCTCATGGACGCCGGCGTTCCGATGAAGGCACACGTCGCGGGCATCGCGATGGGGCTCATCAAGGAAGGAAAGCGCTTCTCGGTCCTCACCGATATCCTGGGCGACGAGGATCACCTCGGCGACATGGACTTCAAGGTCGCGGGCACCGAGAACGGCATCACCGCGCTGCAGATGGACATCAAGATCGAAGGCATCACCAAGGAGATCATGCAGGTGGCGCTCGCACAGGCGCGCGAGGGCCGGATGCACATCCTCGGCATCATGAAGGAGGCGCTGGAGGGATCGCGGGCCGAAATCTCGAGCTACGCACCGCGCATCATCAAGATCAAGATCAATCCCGAGAAGATCCGCGACGTCATCGGCAAGGGCGGTGTGGTCATACGCGGGCTGCAGGAGGAGACCGGGACCACGATCGAGATCTCCGACGACGGGACCGTCTCGATCGCCTGCGT
Source organism: Betaproteobacteria bacterium (assembly GCA_005884455.1). Lineage (GTDB taxonomy): Bacteria > Pseudomonadota > Gammaproteobacteria > Burkholderiales > SG8-39 > VBDM01. Next base: position 53,482 of record VBCH01000209.1, on the reverse strand, counting down.
CTCCGCCGAGGGCGGCCAGGCGGCGAAGAAGCGGATCGAGGACATCACGGCGGACGTCGAGGTGGGCCGGGTGTACGACGGGACCGTGCTGAAACTGCTCGACTTCGGAGCCATCGTGCAGCTGCTTCCCGGAAAGGACGGCCTGCTGCACATTTCGCAGATCGCAAACGAGCGCGTCAACAACGTATCCGACTATCTCAAGGAAGGGCAGCAGGTGAAGGTCAAGGTCCTCGAGGCCGACGAGAAGGGCCGGGTGCGCCTCAGCATGAAGGCAGTCAAGGAAGCCGCCGCCGCGACGCCATCCTGAGGACCGGCAGGACGGCTGCGCCGTCAGCCGGTCACTTCGCGACCTGCTTCTCTCTGAGCTCGTCGAGCGTCTTGCAGTCGATGCACAGAGTCGCGGTGGGCCGCACCTCCAGCCTCTTGAGACCGATCTCGATGCCGCAGTTCTCGCAGTAACCGTAGTCGTCCTTGTCGATGCGCGCGATCGTTTCGTCGATCTTCTTGATGAGCTTGCGTTCGCGATCGCGGTTGCGCAGTTCGAGGGCAATGTCGGATTCCTGGCTGGCGCGGTCGTTCGGATCGGCAAAGATGGTTGCGTCGTCCTGCATTGCGTGGACGGTTCGATCGATATCCTGCGACAGCTCCGCCTTCAGCGCCTCGAGAACTTTCCTGAAATGCGCGTGCTGCCTCGGATTCATGTACTCCTCACCCTTTTTCGGGACGTAGGGCGGGAAGGATTTATGGAGCAGCTCCAAATTCGCAATCTCCGCGCGAGGCAAGGAAACGAAGACAATTTGATACCAGAAATCAACAAAGCGGGCAAGCCACTTCTCACCTGGAATTTGCCGGTCCTTCAGCGTTGACCGTGCCAGGGACGAAGGGGTAAGATGCGGCACCCGCGGGGTGTAGCGCAGCCTGGTAGCGCGCTTGCTTTGGGAGCAAGATGTCGGGAGTTCAAATCTCTCCACCCCGACCAGTTTTTTGGCCGCCGCTGAAGGCGGCCACAGTGCGTTTTTGCCCGTGCCCGTAGCTCAAACTGGATAGAGCACCAGCCTTCTAAGCTGGGGGTTGTGGGTTCGACTCCCGCCGGGCGCACCAGTCTTTCCGAGACATCCCTACAAACGAAAGGAAGTTCCCGATGATCGAAATCCTCACTTGGCCCACTCCCAATGGGCACAAGATCCACATCATGCTCGAAGAAACCGGGCTCGAGTACGAGGTCCGGCCGGTAAACATCCGCGTCGGAGAGCAGTTCAAACCGGAGTTCCTGAGAATCAGCCCGAACAACAAAATCCCTGCGATCGTGGACCGCAACGGGCCGGACGGAAAGCCGATCTCGGTCTTCGAGTCGGGTGCGATCCTGATCTACCTCGCCGGAAAGACGGGCAAGTTCCTGCCGCGCGACGACCGCGGCAAGTACGTGGTCCTGCAATGGCTGATGTTCCAGATGGGATCGGTCGGCCCGATGATGGGGCAGGCCGGACATTTCCGCAGCAACGCTGTGCCCGAGCGCATCGAGTATGCGATCAACCGTTACACGAACGAAGTAAAGCGGCTGCACGGCGTGATGGAAAAGCGGCTTTCGGAGGCGGCGTACTTCGGTGGGTCCGAGTATTCGATCGCGGACATCGCGATTTTTCCGTGGCTGCGCGCAAGCGAGCGTAACGGAATCGACTGGGTGGAATTTCCCAAGGTGAAAAAGTGGTTCGACGGGATCGCGGCGCGGCCCGCCGTGCAGCGCGCGCTGAAAGTGCTCGCCGATGCGCAGACGACTCCGCCCGGCCAGTACGATCCCAAAGCCCGCGAAGTGCTGTTCGGGTCGACACAGTATCAGCGTCACTGAGAGAATCCGGGGAGCGCACGCTCTCGTATCACCTGAACAGACCGAAAAGTACCCAGAAGCATAGGGGTGCGCGTCTCTCGTTTCGCCGCGTTTTGTAGAGTTTTCGCTACATTCCTCGTCGGGTTTTCCTGACAGCAAACTCGGATTTCGAAGAAAAAGCACGAATTTCCGATAGACAACCTCACGTAAAGCTTGCTGTTCTCACACTGTTCCCCTTATGGTCGCTCAGGGGAGTGAAGACTCGAAGAAGTCGGGAGGTTCATTAAGTTCTAGGAGGGCCTATGGGCCAGGAACTCCGAGTCGTCATGGTGGAAGACGTCGAGAGCGACGCCGAGCTCGCCGAACGCGAGCTCAAGCGCGCCGGCCTTGCCGTGCGCGTGCGCCGCGTGGAGCGCGAGGAAGACTTCCGGCGCGAGGTCGGCGAATTCCGTCCTCATGTCATCCTCTCCGACTTCAGCATGCCGCAATTCAACGGCATGAGCGCGCTCAGGATCGCGCGCGAGATCGTCCCCGAGGTCCCTTTCATCTTCGTCTCCGGAACCCTTGGTGAGGATTACGCCATCCGGGCCCTGAAGAACGGCGCCACCGACTACGTCCTCAAGAACAACCTCGTGCGCCTGCCGCCCACGATCGAGCGGGCGGTGAGCGAGGCTGCCGCCCGCGCGGAGCGCAGGCGCGAAGAGCAGTTGCTTGCGCTCGAGCACACCGTGGTCCGGCACATCGCTGGCGCCGACAGCGCGTCGGTCGGCCTGAAGGCGATCATCCGCGCGATATGCGAGTCCGAGGGCTGGGACGTCGGACGGTACTTCCGCGCCGACGAGAGGGGCGGGGCGCTGCGGTTCAGCGAAGCCTGGAGCGTCGCCAGCTCCGACATCGAACGGTTCATCGAAAAATCGCAAGACATCCATTACGCCCCCGGTGTCGGCCCGGCAGGCCAGGTGTTGCAGTTGGGACAGCCTCTCTGGGTCGCCGACATCACCCGCGACCCCCGCATCGAAGAGGCTGGGCTCGCTCGCGACGCGGGTTTGCACGGCGGGTTCGTTTTTCCCGTGAATGCCGAAGGCAAGACGATCGGCGTGCTCGCCTTCAACAGCCGCGAAGTCCGGGAACCGGAGGATCGGCTGCTGCGTGCCATGCACGTGATCGGCAGCCAAATCGGGCAGTTTCTCGCCCGCCAGGAGCAGCAAAGGCACATCGCCCGCCTCAACCGGATTTACGCGGTGCTGAGCGGAATCAACTCGACCATCGTGCGCGTACGTGAGCGCGAAGAGCTGCTTCGCGAAGCCTGCCGGATCGTCGTCCGCGCCGGGGGATTCCGGCTGGCATGGCTCGGCCTCGTGGACGCAAAAGCGAATCGGGTGAAGCCCATGGCCTGGGACGGAGTCGGCGAGGACTACATCGCAATGATACCGCTCGGGCTCGACGAGAAAGCGGCCGGGGAGTACGGCCTTGCCGGGCGCGCGGTCAAGGAGCGCAAGGCGATGATCGTCGACGACATGACCGTGGACCCGCGGGTCACGCTCCGAAAAGAGACGCTCGAGCGGGGCTTTCGCTCGCTCGCCATGCTGCCCTTGCTTGTGGCTGAAGAGCCGGCCGGGGTGCTCGCCCTGTATGCCGACTCGCCCGGTTTTTTCGGCGCCGAAGACGAGATGCGGTTGCTGCTCGAGCTCGCCGGCGACATCGCTTTCGCGCTCGAGCACATCGAGAAGGCCGAGCGCCTCAACTACCTTGCCTACTACGATCCGCTCACCGGGCTCGCGAATGCGACGCTCTTCCGCGAGCGCCTCGCGCGGTTCGTGGACGCGGCGCGCGGCGCCGGGCACAAGCTCGCCCTCGGGCTCGTGGACGTGGACCGGTTCAAGACCATCAACGATTCGCTCGGCCGCCCGGCGGGCGACGAGCTGCTCAAGCAGATCGCACGCCGGATTTCCGAATACGTGAAGGACCCGAGCGAGCTTGCCCGCGTGGCGGCTGACCGCTTTGCCGTGGTGCTCGCGCGCATCGACCGCGAGGACGACGTCGCGCGGCTCACCGAGCAGCGGCTCGCTCAGTGCTTCGGCACGCCGTTCCGCGTAGGCGAGGCCGAGTTGCGAATCTCAGCCAAGGTCGGGCTTTCGGTGTTCCCGAACGACGGAGCCGACGCGGAGACCCTCTTCAAGAACGCGGAGGCCGCGCTCAAGAAGGCAAAGGAAACGAACGAGCGCTATCTTTTCTATACGCACCAGCTGACGGAGCGGATTGCGGAGCGGCTCTCCCTGGAGAACAAGCTGCGCCAGGCGCTCGAGAGACAGGAGTTCGTCCTGCACTATCAGCCCAAGGTCGAAACCGACACGCGGCGCGTGATCGGCGTCGAGGCGCTGATCCGGTGGGTGAGCCCCGAGCGCGGCCTGGTGCAGCCGCTCGAGTTCATCCCGCTGCTCGAGGAAACGGGTCTCATCCTCGAAGTCGGGGGCTGGGCACTGGAGCAGGCCGTGCGCGACCACGCACACTGGCTGCAGCAGGGAATAGTCGCCCCGCGCATCGCGGTGAATGTTTCGGCGATCCAGCTGCGCAGGCCGAATTTCGTCGCCATCGTCGAGGCCGCGATCAAGCGCGGAGCATCGCCGCACGGGCTCGACCTGGAGATTACCGAGAGCCTGCTCATGGAGGAGATCGCGGCCAACATCCAGAAGCTGGACGCGCTGCGCGAGCTGGGGGTGAACGTCTCGATCGACGACTTCGGCACCGGCTATTCGTCGCTCGGCTACCTTGCGAAGCTCCCAGTGCAGTCGCTCAAGATCGACCGGTCCTTCATCATCACGATGCTCAAGGAACCCGATACGATGACGCTCGTCTCGACCATGATCTCGCTCGCGCGGGCCCTTAGGCTGAAAGTCATCGCCGAGGGCGTCGACGCGGAAGATCAGGCGAACTTCCTGCGCCTCGCGCGCTGCGACGAGATGCAGGGCTACCTCTTCAGCAAGCCCGTGCCTCGCGGCAGCATCACGGCCCTGCTCAGGACGGAGGGTGCCGTCGATAGGAGAGTTTCCGCCTAGGGTGCCCAATTTTCAGCGGGCCGCGTGGCAGGTGGCGGGCGGAACAGGCAGGCTGGGGTGGCCGATGGGATTCGAACCCACGACAACCGGAATCACAATCCGGGACTCTACCAGCTGAGCTACGGCCACCGTCGATCAGCAGGCGGAATTATACCGTAGAGGTTCTTAAGGCTGCGTACCTAGAGCTTTGACAGGATGTCGCGGAACTTCGCTTCCGTGGTCCGGCGAAGCTCGGGGCTGGCACGCGCTACGGGGGGAAAGTCCTTGAGCATCTCGAACGGCCGGCATGCGTCGATCACTGCGCGTGAATTCCAGGTCGTGCCGCGCGGAATGCGCGGGTCGAGGGGGCCGCTCCACATCTTTCGGATGATGTCGATATCCTCCGCCGGATCGCAGCGCGTGCACATCGCCCACAGTACGTCGAACAGATTCGTCGGGTCGATGTCGTCGTCGACGGCGACGATGAACCGGCCGAGATAGGAACCCGATTGGCAACTCGCCGCGGCCAGCGCGGCCTGCTTGGCATGGCCCGCGTAGGCCTGCTTGATGGCGATCACGTTGAACATGCGCGCGCCGCCCGCTTCGTGGCACCACACGCCCTTCACACCGCCGACGCCGGCGCGCTCGACTTCGTCCCAGATCATCCCCGCCTTCATCACGCACTTGCTGTAGGAGAAATCCGACGGCGGGCGCATCGGCGTGGCCATCGTGAGTATCGGGTCGTTGCGGTGATAAATGCGCCGTACTCGGATCACCGGCTGCTCGCTCCTTCCGCCGGCATAGTAGCCGGTGAACTCGCCGAACGGTCCCTCGGGAGCGACATCGCCAGGGACCATCTCGCCTTCGAGGACGATTTCCGCGTGGGCGGGCAGGGGCAAGTGGTAGAGCTCGCTCTCGATCACTTCGAACGGCACACCGCGATGTCCGCCCGCATAATCGTATTCGGAGAGGCCGAAACGCAGCTCGTTCCCGCCGGCGAGAAAGAGCAAAGGATCGTGTCCGCACGACACGAGGACCGGGCAGGGGTTTCCTTGCTTGAAATACTTTTCGCGGATCTGGCGGCCGTGCTTGCCGGGGGACATCCAGACGCCGACGCGCTTCGCGTCGTGCACCATCACGCGATACGTGCCGCAGTTGACCCAGTTTTCCTCGGGATCGCGCATGATTACGATGTCGTCGGTGCCGATGTAGCGGCCGCCGTCCAGCTCGTGCAGGAAGGGCACCGGAAACTTGAGAACGTCGAGTTTCTCTTCGCGGAGAATATTCTCGAGAATCGGACCGTCCCGCACGACGCGCGGCGGGATGGGGCGGTGGGTTTTCATGCGGTCACGATAGGCGCGCACCACATCCAAAGGGTGCATCGGGACCGGAAAGCCGAGCGTGATCGCGAGGCGGCGCATCGAATTGGTCGATCCGGACAGCACGCGAAAGCCCCGCGGGTAGTCCGGCACATCCTCGAACAGCACCGCCGGGGCGTCGGGCCGCTCGTTCACGGACTCGGCGAGGGTGCCCATCTCTAGATTCCAGTGAGCGCCGGGGATCCTGAGAAGCTCGCCCGCGCGTTCGACGCGGGAAAGAAATTCTCGCAAGTCTCGGTGCGGGCGATCGTATTCGTTCCAGATCTTGATGGGAGCGGGATCGTTCATGGGCATTCTTCCTCAGTCGGCGGGCCGGGCTGTCAATCGGCGTGGACGCCCCGGCGGTCATTCTAAGGCCGGTCCGGGCAGATCTTCGCGGCTCAGGAGAAAGACGCAGTCGTATCCGGCGCTTGTCTCCGGCCAGATGAACGGAAGCCGCGGAAACGCCCGTTCGAGCCGACCGCGATTGTGCCCGATTTCCACGACGAGCGATCCCCCAGGGCGCAGAAAATCCCGTGCAGCCAGCAGAATCCTGCGCACGAATTCCAAGCCGTCCCGTCCTCCGTCGAGGGCACGCCGCGGCTCCCGCCGGTATTCGAGCGGGAGGCGCCGCATTGCTGCGGTTCCGACGTAGGGCGGATTGGCGACGATCAGATCGTATCGTGCTGGTTCCAGGCCGGCGAACAAGTCGCCCCGCACGAGTTTCACGCGATCGCGGAGGCGGTAGGCCCGCAAATTCCGCCGCGCGACGGAGAGCGCAGGGCGCGATATATCGGCGGCGTCCACGATAGCGCGCGGGAATGCCAGCGCGAGCAGTATCGCGAGGCAGCCCGACCCGGTGCACAGGTCGAGCGCCCGGCGCAGCTCCCACGGGCGCGCGAGCCACGGTGAGAGCCGATCTCGAAGCAGCTCGGCGATGAAGGAGCGCGGCACGACGACGCGCTCGTCCACATAGAACCGATGATCTCCCAGCCATGCTTCCTTGATGAGATAGGCGAGTGGACGGCGAGTACGGACACGCTCCTCGATCAGCCGCGAGGCGCTTCGGCGTTCCTGCGCCGATAGCTCGTAGCCGAGGGATAGTGCAAGCTCATCGTAAGGCAAGCGCAGCACGCTCGCGTGCAGCCACGCCGCTTCGTCTCGCGCGTTCTGCGTTCCGTGGCCGAACCGGAGGCGGCCGGCCCGGAAGCGCCGTTCCGCGTAGCGCAGCCAATCGCGCAGCGCCGCCGAAGGTGCTGCGTGGGTGCGGGTGGAAGACCTTGAACGCGTCAGGATGCGAGAAGCCGCCCGAGGAGGCTCTGATAGATTTCACGCAACGATTCGATCGCGCTCAGATCCACGTGCTCGTCGAGTTTGTGGATCGAGGCGTTCACGGGGCCGAACTCGACCACCTCGGGGCAGAGTTCGGCGACGAAGCGGCCGTCGGACGTGCCGCCCGTGGTGCTGATCTCCGGAGTGGCGCCGGTGACGTCCCGGATTGCGGCGCTCAGGGTCTCGACCAGCTTGCCGCGAGGCGTGAGATAAGGCGTCCCGGAAACGGACCAGTCAAGCTCGTAATCGAGCCCATGGCGATCGAGTATCGAACCGACACGTGCTTTCAGTCCTTCGGGCGAGCTCGCCGTAGAAAAGCGGAAGTTGAACAGGATTTCCACCTCGCCCGGAGTGACGTTGGTCGCTCCGGTTCCGCCATGGATGTTCGAAATCTGCCAGGTCGTGGGAGGAAAGTATTCGTTGCCCCGGTCCCACTCGGTTGCAGCGAGCTCGGTGAGCGCCGGCACCGCGAGATGGACGGGATTCTTCGCAAGATGCGGATAGGCTACGTGCCCCTGAACGCCCCTCACCCGCAACGTGCCGGAAAGCGAGCCGCGCCGGCCGTTCTTGATGGTGTCGCCCAGCCTGGAAACGCATGTCGGCTCGCCGACGAGACAATAGTCGATGCGTTCGCCCCGGCCCTTCAGCAGCTCGACCACTTTCGAAGTCCCGTCCACGGCGGGACCTTCCTCGTCGGAAGTGATGAGCAGCGCTATCGATCCCCGAGGCGAGGGATGCCTGGCCAGGAAGCCTTCGACCGCCACGACGAAAGCGGCGATCGAGGTTTTCATATCCGCCGCTCCGCGCCCGAAGAGCCTTCCATCGCGCTCGGTGGGCACGAAGGGATTGCTGTGCCACTTCTCGATCGGACCGGTGGGCACGACGTCCGTGTGCCCGAGGAAACAGAGGAGGGGACGGGCTTCGCCGAGTCGTGCCCAGAGGTTGGTCACCTCGCCGCGCCGGACCGGTTCGATCGCAAATCCGAGGCGCGCAAGGCGTTCGGCGAGCAATTTCTGGCAGCCGCCGTCTTCGGGAGTGACCGAGCGGCGCGAGATCAACTCGCGGGCAAGACGGAGCGTCGGGGCCGGTTCAACGGCCGGCATGATGCTCTTCGGTGGAATTGGCCCGGCGGAAGGAAACGGGGTGGGTCCTGACGACCGGCATCAATGCTATGCGCGCTCCGTCTCGTTGGTGTCAAGCTTGAACTCGCTGAACGGCGCGCTGCCGCGGAGCGAGGATGGTCTAGCCTCCGGGCTTCGCTCCTTGCCTGCTGCAAAATCGGCGCCTGCCGCCGTGTTGTTGATGAGCCAAAGGAGATTGTTTGCGGAGTCAGAGTTGGCCAGCCCCTCGTCCTGGGTGATGAGGCCGTCCCCAATCATCTTGAAGAGCGATTGCTCGAAGGTCTGCGAGCCGGGGGTCAGCGCCTTCTCCATCGCCTCTTTCATCTCGTTGATCTCGCCTTTTTCGATCAATTCAGCCATGTAGCGGCTGTTCAGCATGACCTCCACCGCAGCGGAACGCGTTCCCCTGACGTTCTTGACGAGGCGCTGCGATATGACGCACTTGAGCGTCGCCGAGAGGTCCTGCAGCAGCGCGGCACGCGTCTCCAGCGTGTAGAAGCTGATGATTCGGTTCATCGCGTGGTAGCTGTTGTTGGCGTGCAGCGTCGTGAGGCACAGATGCCCGGACTGGGCGTACTGGATCGCCGTGGTCATGGTCTCCCTGTCGCGCACCTCGCCGATGAGGATGCAATCGGGAGCCTGGCGCAGGGCGTTCTTCAATCCCACCCTCATGTCCAGCGTATCGGTCCCGACTTCGCGCTGGTTCACGATCGACTTCTTGTTCTGGAAAATGAACTCGACCGGGTCTTCGAGTGTAAAAATATGTCCGGTTCGCTGCTCGTTGCGATAGTCGAGCATGGCCGCAAGCGTCGTCGACTTTCCCGATCCGGTCGCGCCCACCATCAGGATCAGGCCCCGCTTCTCCAGGATGATGTCCTTGAGCACGGGCGGCAGGCCGAGCGAGTCGAGCGGCGGGATCGTGTTGGGAATGTAGCGCACCACCACGGCGGGGGAGCCTTTCTGGCGAAAGGCGCTGATTCGAAAGCTACCGACACCCTGTAAAGTGTAAGCGGTGTTCAGTTCGAGGGTATTTTCGTATTCCTTCCTCTGCTTGTCTTCGATCACTTCATAGAGCAGGCCCCGGACCGTGTTGCCATCCATGGCTTGCTGGTTGATCGGCATCGCGACGCCGTTGATCTTGATATTGATGGGGGAGCCCACCGACAGGAAGATGTCGGAAGCCTTCTTCTCGGCCATCAGCTGGAACAGTCGCTTCATCGCGGACATCGGCATCCCCTTGAGGCGCGGCCGGTCGCTACTCGCCGCGCAACAGTTCGTTGATGCTGGTCTTCGCGCGAGTCTTGGCGTCGACCTGCTTGACGATCACCGCACAGTATAGGCCGTATTTGCCGTCAGCGGAGGGCAGGGTGCCGGGCACGACCACCGACCCGGCCGGAATCCGCCCGTAGAGAATTCTTCCGCTGGCCCGGTCGAGAATCCGGGTGCTCGCTCCGATGAATACGCCCATCGAGATGACTGCGTTCTCCTCGACGATCACGCCTTCGACGATTTCCGAGCGCGCGCCCACGAAGCAGTTGTCCTCGACGATGGTGGGGTTCGCCTGCAAGGGCTCGAGGACCCCGCCGATGCCCACGCCCCCCGAAAGGTGCACGTTCTTGCCGATCTGGGCGCACGAGCCGACCGTGGCCCAGGTATCGACCATCGTGCCTTCGTCCACGTAGGCCCCTACATTCACGAAGGAAGGCATGAGCACGACGTTTTTTGCGATGTAGGCCCCATGGCGCACCGCGGCGGGAGGCACGACTCGGAATCCGCCTCGCCTGAAACGCGCGCCGTCGTAGCGTTCGAACTTGCTTGCGACCTTGTCGTAGAACCGCAGAGCTCCGGCGCGAATCGGCCGGTTGTCCTCCAGGCGGAACGACAGCAGCACGGCCTTCTTGATCCATTGGTGCGTCCGCCACGCGCCGTCGAGCTTTTCCGCGACTCGCAGCCCGCCCCGGTCGAGCTCATCGAGGACCAGCGCGACGGACTTGCGGATCTTTGACGGGGCGGAGCCCGGCGAGAGGTGCGCGCGATCCTCCCAGGCCTTCTCGACGGCACTCTGGAGCTTCTGGTTCGCGGGCGAACTCATAGTTTCCTGGTGAATTCTACGATACGGCGACCCGCTTCGAGGCATTCACCGATTTCCGCAACGAGCGCCATCCTGACGAAGTTTGCCCCGGGATTGACGCCGTCCGAGTCGCGCGCGAGGAAACTTCCCGGAAGGACGGTGACGTTCTGCTCCGCGTAGAGCCTCCGCGCGAATTCGGTGTCGGGTATAGGCGTGGGGACCCACAGGTAAAAGCCCGCTTCTGGACGCTCGACCCGGAGGGCGGTCTGGAGCATCGGAATGACGCGGGCGAATTTCTCCGCGTATTTTCTGCGGTTTTCGCGCACATGGGCTTCGTCGCGCCAAGCGGTGGTGCTGGCGTCTTGCACCGCCGGGCTCATGGCCCCGCCATGGTAGGTGCGGTAGAGCAGGAATGCCCTGAGGATAGCGGCGTCGCCGGCGACAAAGCCCGAGCGCATGCCCGGAACGTTAGAGCGCTTGGACAGGCTGGAGAACATCACCAATCGCTCGAATCCACGACCTAGCTGCGCGGCGGCCTGAAGAGCCCCCAGCGGCGGTGCGGCTTCGTCGAAATAGATTTCCGAATAGCACTCGTCCGACGCAATGACGAATCCATAGCGATCGGTAAGCGCGAAAATCTCCTTCCACTCGGAAAGGCCGAGCACCTTTCCGGTCGGATTGCCCGGCGAACAGACGTAGAGCAACTGCGTGCGGCGCCAGAGGGCCTCAGGTATTGAATCGTAATCAGCCGCAAACCCCTGCTCCGATAGAGTGTTGACGTAGTGCGGGCGCGCTCCGGCGAGCAGCGCCGCGCCCTCGTAAATCTGATAGAAGGGATTGGGGCAGACCACCACGGCATCGTGGCGTTCCGGATCGACGACGGCCTGCGCAAGGGCGAACAAGGCTTCGCGCGAGCCGTTGACCGGCAGCACCTCGGTCTTCGAGTCGATCGAACGCAGGCCGTAACGTAGTACCAGCCAATCGGCGATCGCCTGGCGCAGCGGATCGCCGCCCGCCGTTGGAGGGTAGGAGGCGAGCTTCGCGAGGCTCCCCGACAATGCGCGCTTGATCAGGTCCGGCGTCGGGTGTTGAGGTTCGCCGATCCCAAGGCTGATGTGCGCTAGCCTCGGGTTCGGCTTCACGCCCTCGAACAGGCCGCGCAGTTTCTCGAAGGGGTAAGGCTGCAGAGATCGCAGTCGTGGATTCACGTTGCCAGCCCTCAGCGCGTGCTCTTCTGCTCGTCGATAGTCGCAAACTCCAAGCCGGTGCCGGGTTTCCAGCCCTTCTTGCGATGCTCGGCAACTACGCTGGTGAAAATCCCGCCGCGAACGTAGAACCGCGCGATAAGCCGGAGGTACCGCGGCGAGAGCAGCTTCACGAGGTCATCACAAATGCGGTTGGTGACGGCCTCGTGGAACACCCCCGCGTTCCTGAAGGACCAGATATAGAGTTTCAGGCTCTTCAATTCCACGCATTTTCGGTCCGGGACATAGTCGAGGAACAGCGTAGCGAAGTCCGGCTGCCCGGTGCGCGGGCACAGGCAAGTGAACTCCGGGATCTGCATCCGGATCAAATAGTCGCGGCGTGGGCTCGGATTGGGAAAACTCTCGAGCGAATTGCTCGGCTTGGACGGCATTCAGGGTCCGGGTGCGAAGTTGGAGATGGTATTATAGGGGCTCCGTTTTATCGACGATGAACCCGGCTGACGGCCGGTTTTCTTTTACCTGGATTCGTAGCGTCTTCTGCTAGCGTGCGGCTCACACAAATCAAGCTCGCCGGGTTCAAGTCGTTCGTCGATCCGTCCATCGTGAGCATTCCGGGCCAACTGGTCGGCGTGGTCGGCCCGAACGGGTGCGGGAAGTCGAACATCATCGACGCCGTGCGATGGGTTCTCGGGGAGTCGCGCGCCTCCGCTCTGCGCGGCGAGTCGATGCAGGATGTGATCTTCAACGGTTCGTCGCTGCGAAAACCCGTCGCGCGGGCGAGCGTGGAGTTGTTCTTCGACAACAGCCTCGGCAGGGCGGCCGGCCAATGGTCCCAGTACGCCGAGATCTCGGTGAAGCGCGTACTGCAGCGGGACGGCGAATCCTCCTATTTCATCAACAACACGCACGTCCGCCGCCGCGACGTGCAGGACATTTTTCTCGGCACGGGCCTGGGTCCGCGGGCGTACGCGATCATCGAGCAGGGAATGATCTCGCGGATCATCGAAGCAAGACCCGAGGAATTGCGCGTGTTTCTCGAGGAAGCGGCGGGAGTGTCCAAGTACAAGGAGCGGCGGCGCGAAACCGAGCATCGCCTCGCCGGCACGCGCGACAACCTCGCGCGTTTGAGCGACATCCGCCAGGAACTCGGGTCACAGATCGAGCGACTGGAAAAGCAGGCCGAGGTCGCCCGGAGATACAACGAGCTCTCGACTGATCGGGCCCAAAAGCAAAATCTCCTGTGGCTCCTGCGACGCAACGAGGCGGAGACGGAGGCGCAACGTCATACCCGCGAAATCGAGCGTAGCGCGACCGAGCTCGAATCCGAGACCGCGCGGCTGCGCGGAATCGAGCGCGAGCTCGAGCAGGCGCGGGCGGAGCACGACGCTTCGGGGGACGCGCTGAGCGCCGCGCAAGGGGAGCTCTACGGCGCCAACGCCGATGTCTCACGCCTTGAAACGGAAATACGCTTCGTTGCCGATACCCGGCAGCGCCTCGAGGCGCAGCTTGCGCAGCTTCGCGCGCAGCGCGACGCCGGGAGGCGGAGCGAGGTCGAGCAGCACGAGGCGCTCCGGACCCGGGAGACGCGCCTCCAGGAGTCGCGAAACGCCCTGGAGCAGGCCAGGCGCAAGCTCGCAGACGAGCAGCTCAAGCTGCCGAAAGCGGAGCAGGCGGCCCGCCTGCTCCAGGGAAGGATCGCCGGCGAGCGCGAGCGCATCGCACAGGCCGAGCAGGCGTTCCAGGTGGAGCAGACGCACCTCGAGCATGCCGGCAAGACGCTGCAAGGGCTGGAGCAGCGCGAGGAGAGATTGCTCGCCGAGCGGGCCGAGCTGGTCGCACCCGATGCGCAACTGCTGGTGCGCCTCGAGCAGGAGCTGGCGCAGAGCAGTGCCGAGCTTTCCCGCCAGGAAGCATTGCTCGCCCAGCTCGAGGCAGCGCGGGAAGCCTTGGATCGTCAGCGCCGCGCCTGCGTCGACAGTTTGCAGATGCTCGAGCGCGAGTCTTCGGCTCTGGAGGGCAGATTGTTAACGCTGCAGAAAATCCAGAACCAGGTCGAGGAGAACAGCAAGATCCAGGATTGGATCGGCCGGCATCAGCTGACGTCAAAACCGCGGCTGTGGCAGAAAATTCGCGTCGAAGCCGGTTGGGAGACCGCGGTGGAATCGGCCTTGCGCGAGCGCTTGCACGCCATGGAGATGTCCGACCCCGAGTTGCTGCAGCGATTGCTGGAGGATCCGCCGCCTGCAAGGGTTAGCGCCTTTCTCCCTGGAACCGAGGCAAAACTGCGGCACGAGGCGGGCCTCAAGCCACTTGCCGACTACGTCGAGGCCATCGAACCCGCGGTGAGCGGTGTCGTCGCGGCGTGGCTTGCGCCCTACTACGCCGTGGAGGGCGTGCCGAGACTGCTGATCCGCATGGGATTGTCACCCCAGTTGGTGCTGATCAACCGTGAGGGCCACCAGTTCAGCCGCTTCGGCGTGAGTTTTCACGCGCCCGATCCGGCGGACACCGGGATTCTCGCCCGGCAACGCGAAATCGAAGCGCTAGAGGCGCAAGCGCGCGGGCACGAGGATTCGATCGAGAACAGCCGCGCCGAGCTCTCCGGGCTCGATCGCTCTCTCGCCGAGCACGACGAGGGGCTCGCCAAGCTGCGGGCGGCGGGGGCAGCCCTCAAACAGCGCCATCACGAGCGTCAGCTGGAAAACCTGAAGCTGACCCAGGGCGAAGAGCGGTACCAGGAGCGGAGCCGGCAGCTGGACGGGGAACTCAGTGAGATTAAGCTGCAGCAGGCCCAGGAAGAGGCCAGCCAGGCGGCTGCAGAAACCGGCCTCGAGCGGCATCAGAGCGAGATCGATGCACTCTACCGCAAGCTGGAATCGACCCGGGAGGAGCAGGACGCAGCAGAGCGCAAGCTCGAGGCGCAGCGCCAGGCGGTGCTGTTGGCAGAGCGTGAAGTTCAGGAGGCGGGCTATGCCGAGAAAGAATGTATAAGTAAAATCAATGAAATAGAAAGATCATCTAAAGTATTGCTGGAGCATTCACAAAATGCGGAGCGGAGCCTCGAGCAGCTCCAGGCCGAGCTGGCTGGCCTGGACGATGGGGCGTTGCGCGGAGAGCTTCAACGCGGGCTTGCGACGCGGATCGCGCGAGAGCAGAGCCTGGCGGGAGAACGAAGCCGCCAGGAGGAAATTGCCAGCCGATTGCGCTCCTCCGAAGAGGCGCGACTTGCCCGCGAACAGAAACTCCAGCCGCTGCGCGACCGCATCGCGGAGCTCAGGCTGAAAGAACAGGCGGCGCGAATCACGGGCGAGCAGTTCGCACAGCAACTTCGCGAGGCGGGCGCCGATGAAGTCGCCTTGGCGGGAGTACTGAAGGAAGGTCAACGAGCGGCTTCGCTGCAGGGCGAGATCACGCGCCTCACCAATGTGATCGCGGAGCTCGGTGCAATCAACATGGCGGCCCTGGAGGAGCTCACCGCCAGCCAGGAACGCAAGCAGTTTCTCGACGCCCAGGCGGCCGACCTCAGCGCTGCCGTGGAGACCCTCGAGAACGCGATCCGCCGCATAGACCGTGAAACGAGGGCATTGCTGCAAAGCACGTTCGACACGGTGAATCGCGGCTTCGGCGAGATGTTCCCGGCGCTCTTCGGCGGCGGCGAGGCCCAGCTCATCATGACGGGCGAGGAAATTCTCGATTGCGGTGTGCAGGTGATGGGGCGTCCTCCAGGAAAAAAGAACACGACCATCCACCTGCTCTCGGGGGGGGAGAAGGCGCTCACCGCGATCGCTCTGGTGTTTTCCTTTTTCCAGCTCAACCCCGCGCCGTTCTGCCTGCTCGACGAAGTCGACGCGCCGCTCGATGACGCCAACACCGAACGGTTCTGCGATCTGGTCGAAAAAATGTCGCAACAGACCCAGTTCCTGTTCATCAGCCACAATAAGATCACCATGGAGATGGCGCACCAGCTGGTCGGGGTCACCATGCAGGAGCGGGGCGTATCGCGGGTCGTGGCGGTGGACATCGAGGAAGCATTGAAGCTGCGGGAAGAACCCGCCGTCGCCTGACCATGAGCGAACTGCAAATCGGCCTCCTGATCGCAGGCGCAGTGGTCGTCGCAGCCGTCTTTCTCTACAACAAGTGGCAGGAACGACGCTACCGGCGCGAGGCCGAGGCGGGGTTTGCCTCGCATCGTGAGGACGTGCTGATGCGCTCGGGCGGCGGTGCCGGCCAGGGGATCGCGCCGGGGTCGGAGCGGTTCGAAGCCCTCGTACCTTTCGAGGCGGAGCACGAAAATGCCGGGGATTCGATCGCAGGGCTGTCAGAGTTTCTGGACTTCATCGTTCCGATCGAAACCTCGGAGGAAGTTTCCGGAGCTGCCTTGATCAGCGAGACGGCCGCTGCGCTCGAGCGTTGCTCGAAAGCGATCTGGTGGGAGGGCTTCGATGAGACGGCGGCTTCTTGGGAACCGCTCGATCCTGATCGCAGCTATTCGCACCTGCGCTCAGGCATGCAGCTGGTCGACCGGCGGGGCCCCGCGGATGAGGAAGAACTCGCCGCATTCGGAGCCGCAATAGAGAGAGCCGCGGCGTCCGTCGGGGCTCTTGCGACCGTGCCTGACCCGGCGTCCGCTTTGGCCAAAGCGCGGGAACTCGATCGCTTTTGCGGGGAAATCGACATCCGGGTTGCCGTCCATGTCATGAGCGATGCGGCCCCCTTTACGGGGACTCAGCTTGCCGGAGTTGCGAAAGCCGCGGGTTTCCGGCTTGACGAACCGGACGGCAAGTTCAGGCTTCCGGACGAGGCCGGGCGGATCATTTGCGCGCTGGCCAATTTCGAGCCGACGCCCCTGAACGCCGACAGTTTGAGCGCCCTTTCGACACGCGGAGTGACGCTCGAGCTCGACGTCCCGCGCGCCCCCTACGGAGCGTTCACCCGGTTCCGACAGTCCGCGCAGATGTTTGCCCGGGAGCTGAAGGCGCGTATCGTCGACGACAACCGCGAGCCGGTGGGCCCCGCCGCCTTCGACGCGATCGGGGCGCAGCTCCAGGCGGTGCACGGCAGCATGGAGGAACGCGGTATCGCGCCCGGCGGGGCGCTCGCGCTGCGGCTTTTTTCCTGATGGCGGTCACGCAGAGTGCGCGCCGGCGCGTTGAGGCGCTTCGACGCGACATCGAGACACATAGCCACCGCTACTACGTGCTTGATGCGCCGACCATCCCGGATTCCGAGTACGACAGGATGTTCCGGGAGCTGCTTGAGCTGGAGGCGGCGCATCCCGATCTCGTCACGCCGGACTCCCCGACCCAGCGCGTCGGTGGCGCGCCGCTACAGGAATTTCCCCCAGTGGTCCATGCCGTGCCGATGCTTTCCCTCAACAATGCGTTCAGCGACGAGGACGTGATCGGATTCGATCGTCGCGCTCGGGAGGGACTGGACAAGGACGAGATCGAGTACGCGGCGGAGCCGAAGTTCGACGGGTTGGCGATCAGTCTGCATTACGAGCGCGGTCGTTTCGTCCGGGGAGCGACCCGGGGCGACGGATACACCGGAGAGGATGTGACGGCCAACCTGAGGACGGTGCGGTCGATCCCGCTCAAGCTGCGAGGGGCTCGCGCCCCCGGGGCGGTCGAGGTGCGCGGCGAGGTCATCATATACAAGGCCGATTTCGAGCGCATCAATGCCCGCCAGCGCGAGCGTAGTGAGAAAGAGTTCGTCAATCCGCGCAACACCGCTGCCGGCGCGCTGCGGCAGCTCGACCCCAGGATCACGGCCGAGCGTCCGCTGCGGTTCTTCGCCTATGGCGTAGGCGATCCGGCGAAGCTGCCGTTCAAGCGCCACAGCGAGATCCTGGACTGGCTTGCGGAGGAAGGCCTGCCCGTTGCGGCGGAGCGCGCGACGGTAAAGGGCTTGAGCGGGTTGCTCGCTTTCTACCAGAAAATGGGCAAGAAGCGCGAGCGCCTGCCCTACGCGATCGACGGGGTGGTCTACAAGGTCAACGATCTCGGCGACCAGCGTTCGCTCGGTTTCGTCGCGCGCGCGCCCCGCTTCGCCCTGGCACACAAATACGCGCCGGAGGAGGCGGTCACCGAGGTTCTCGACATCGAAGTGCAGGTCGGCCGCACCGGGACGCTGACGCCCGTGGCGCGGCTTGCGCCGGTCAGCGTGGGCGGCGCGACCGTGACGAACGCGACGTTGCACAACGAAGACGACGTGCGCCGCAAGGACGTCTGGCGCAGGGACACCGTGACCGTGCGCCGCGCAGGGGACGTGATTCCCGAGGTCGTGAGCGTCTCCAAGGCCGGTCCGCGGGAGCAGGGCGACCGGTTCGAGATGCCGGCGCGCTGCCCGGTCTGCGGTTCGGAGGTGGTGCGCCTCGAGGGCGAAGCCGCGTCACGCTGCACCGGTGGCCTCTTCTGCCCGGCCCAGCGCAAGGGGGCGCTTCTGCATTTCGCCTCGCGCAGGGCGATGGATATCGAGGGCTTGGGAGACAAGCTCGTCGATCAGCTGGTCGACTCGAACAAAGTGCTCACGCCGGCAGACCTGTATACCCTGGACGCGGCCACGCTTGCGGCGCTCGATAGAATGGGTGAGAAGTCGGCGCGCAACGTCGTCGCGGCCATCGCCGGCTCGAAGAACCCGACTCTGGCGCGCTTCGTCTATGCGCTGGGAATTCCGGGCGTCGGCGAGGAAGTCGCCAGGATACTCGCCGGGCACTTCGGCAGCTTCGACGGCTTGCTCGGGGCCGACTGGACCGAGCTGGCGGAAAGGAAGAAGGCGGCACAGAAGGAGAATGCGGCGCGGAAGCGCAGGGGGGAGGCTCCGCTGCCTCCGGTGCTCGAAGGCGTCGGCCCGGAGCTGATGGAAAGCTTGGCGAAGTTTCTCTCGCAGCAGCACAATCGTGAAGTAATACGGCAGCTGACTTCGGGCCCCGGCGCCGTGGTGGTGCAGAGGGAGAAGCGCCGAGCGACTGCGGGGCGGCTGGACGGGAAAGTGTTCGTGCTCACCGGGGCGCTGCCGGGACTGACGCGTGAGGAAGCCAAGGAGATGATCGAGCGCAGCGGCGGGAAAGTCGCGGCGTCGGTGTCGAGGCAGACCGACTACGTCGTCGCCGGCGCGGAAGCCGGGAGCAAGCTTGGAAAGGCGCACGAGCTCGGTGTCGCCGTGCTCGACGAAGCAGGTCTACGAAAAATGTTCGAGGAGTCCAAGTCTTGAAAACAGTAACGAAAGCAGTCTTCCCCGTTGCCGGCATGGGCAGCCGTTTCCTCCCGGCGACCAAGGCGAGTCCGAAGGAGATGATGCCCATCGTCGACAAGCCGCTCATTCAATACGCAGTCGAGGAAGCCGTCGCGGCGGGAATTCGCGACATGGTATTCATTACAGGGCGCAACAAGCGCGCCATTGAGGATCACTTCGACAAGGCCTACGAGGTCGAGGCGGAGCTCACCGCGCGCGGGAAGAACGAGCTGCTGGAGCTGATCCAGAACATCATTCCCAAATCGGTGAACTGCGTCTACATCAGGCAGCCCGAGGCTCTCGGCCTTGGGCACGCGGTCTTGTGCGCCCAGCCCGCGGTGAACGACGAGGTGTTCGCCGTGATCCTGGCAGATGATCTGATCGATGGCACTCCTCCGGTCTTGCGGCAGATGACCGAGGTTTTCGAGCGCCACCAGTCGCCGATGGTAGCGGTGCAGCAGATTCCGCGCGAGCAGAGCCTGCAATACGGTATCGTCAAGACCGAACCCGTGACCATCGGCCTCGACCGCGTCATGGGGATCGTCGAGAAGCCCAGGCCGGAAGCGGCGCCGTCGAACCTTGCCGTGGTCGGGCGCTACATTCTGACGCCGCGCATTTTCCACCACCTGGCGCAGGCCAAGCCCGGGGCGGGAAGCGAAATTCAGCTCACCGACGCGATCGCCTCGCTGCTCGCGGAGGATCGCGTGCTCGCGTACACCTTCAAGGGGACCCGCTATGACTGCGGCTCGAAACTCGGGTATCTGCAGGCGACGGTGGCGTACGGACTCAAGCATCCCGAGGTCGGAAAGGGGTTCGAGAGGTTTCTGAAATCGCTGTGAAGAGCCCGGGGCGGGGGGCGCTATACTTCTGGCGTCATGACGCCCGACGAGGCCTGGAAGATCCTGGAAGGCGCCGACCGATTGTGCGACGAAGCCACGGTGCATGCCGCGATCGCGCGCCTTGCAGGGGAGATCACGGCGAGACTGAAAGACCGCTATCCTCTGGTGCTCGCCGTGATGGGCGGTTCGATATTCTTTGCTGGACATCTCCTGCCTCGGCTGCGCTTCCCGCTCGAGTTCGACTATATCCATGCATCGCGCTACGGTAGCGCGACCTCGGGCGGCAGGATCGTATGGACGGTGGCGCCGCGCGAGAACGTCAGGGACCGCACCGTGCTCGTGCTGGATGACATCCTCGACGGAGGTGAAACGCTCGCGGCGATCCGTGACCGTGTGAGCTCGCTCGGTGCGGCGGCGTTCCACAGCGCCGTGCTCACTGACAAGGACATAGGCCGCGACAAGCCCATCGTCCCCGATTTCGTCGGTTTGAAGCTGCCCAACCGCTACGTGTTCGGCTGCGGGATGGATGTATCCGGTGCCTGGCGCAACCTTCCGGAAATCTACGCGGTAAAGGATTCCTGAGCGCACATGCTCGCAATCATCGGCGGCACCGGGCTGACACAGCTCTCCAATCTCGATGTTTCGCGTCGCCAAGTCGTGCGGACTCCCTATGGGGAGCCCTCCGGGCCGCTCACTTTCGGAGTGATCCGCGGCGTAACGGTGGTGTTCCTCGCGCGCCACGGCTACGGCCACACGATTCCGCCCCACCAAGTGAACTACCGCGCCAACTTGTGGGCGCTCAAGGAGCAGGGCGTCGGCGACATCGTTTCGGTCGTCTCGGTCGGCGGCATCCGCGCAGACCTCGGTCCGGGGAGGATCGTCGTCCCGCACCAGATCATCGACTACACCTGCGGTCGGATGAACACGTTTTTCGAGAACGAGGCCCCCGTGAAGCACATCGACTTCACCGAGCCGTACACCGGCGAGTTGCGCAGCAGGCTTCTTACGGCGGCAAAAGCCTGCGAAGAGGCCGCCGTCGACGGCGCCGTCTATGCGGCAACCCAGGGTCCGAGACTGGAGACGGCCGCGGAGATCGACCGGCTGGAGCGCGACGGCGCCGACATCGTCGGCATGACCGGGATGCCCGAGGCGACCCTGGCGCGCGAGATCGAGCTGGCCTACGCGGCGATCGCAGTGGTCGTCAATCATGCCGCCGGCCGAGGCGCAAGCGCCCGCGGCGTACGGCTGCAAGAGATCGACGAAGTACTGAGGGACACTGTGGGCCGGGTGCGAAAGATCATCGAAGCGCTGGTGGCGGCATGATCCGCGAGGTCCTGAAAATGGGTGATCTGCGGCTGCTCGAGAAATCGCAACCGGTAAAGGCGTTCGGCACGCCGCAGCTGCGCGAGCTGATCGTCGACATGCGCGACACCATGGCGTACCTGAATGGCGCCGGGCTCGCCGCCCCGCAGATCGGCGTCTCGCTGCGCGTGGTCATTTTCGGAGTCACGCGCAATCCCCGCTACCCCGACGCGGAGGAAGTTCCGGACACGGTGCTCGTCAATCCGGTCATCACGCCGATCGGCGAGGAAATGGAAGAGGACTGGGAGGGCTGCCTGTCGGTCCCGGGCATGCGCGGAGTCGTGCCGCGCTTCAGGCGGCTGAGGTACGAGGGCTTCGACGAATCGGGGCTTACCATCGATCGGAGCGTCGAAGGATTCCATGCGCGGGTCGTGCAGCATGAATGCGATCACCTCGACGGAATCCTGTATCCGATGCGCATCCGCGACATGTCCCAATTCGGCTTCGTCGAGGTCCTGTTTCCCGATCAGGACGTGATCGACGAATGAGAATCCGGGGCTGCGTCTAGGCCTGCAGCGCCTTGAGCAGGTCGGTCTCGAGCTGCAGCACGGTCTTCGGATTGGCGAGCGCAGCGCCGGACACTACGAACACATCCTCCGCGCGCTCGCCGAGCGTAGCGATCTTGGCGGTGTGCAGGCTGACCCCGTAACGGCTGAGCACCAGCGCGATGGCATAGAGCAGGCCGGGCCGGTCGCCGGCGGTGATCGAGAGGGAGTGGTACTGCCCTTTCTCGTCCGGGACGATGCGCACTTCCGGTGCGATGGGGAAGTGCTTGACGCGTCGCGACACCCGCCCCTGTACTGGCTGCGGCAGGGGAACCTGGTTCGCCAGCCAGTCGGCGAGTTCGGACTCGATCTGGGCGATCATGTCCCGCGGATGCGGAACGCTCCCGATGTCCATGACCTGGAAGGTGTCGAGCGCGTACCCGTGGCGGGTGGTGTAGATCTTGGCGTCGACGATGCTGAAGCCGATCGACCCGAAGTAGCCCGAGATGCGCGCGAACAGCTCGCGCTGGTCGGGCACGTAGATCATGACCTGCAGCCCTTCGCCTGCCGGCGAGAGACGCGCCTTGACCACCGGCTTGTCCGCGCTCTCTCGGTGGTGCAGCAGCCGCGCATGCCAGGCGATCTCCTGGGCGTCGTGGCGCAGGAAATACGGGACATCGAAATGGCGCCACAGGGCATCCTGGACGGTGTCCGACAGGCCGTAGAGGCGCAACAGGCGCTTGGCTTCTTCCTGCTTGCCTTGGATGTACTGGTCCGCCTCGAGCTTCCCGCCCTTCAGCAGATGCTGTGTCGCGCGGAAAAGATCCTCGAGAAGCTTGCCTTTCCAAGCGTTCCACACCTTGGGGCTCGTGCCGCGGATGTCCGCGACCGTGAGCAGATAGAGCGCGACCAGCTGCCGCTCGGTGCCAACGACATCGGCGAAGCGCCGCAGGACCTCTGGATCGGACAGGTCCTGCTTCTGCGCCACCGACGACATGGTGAGATGGTGCTCGACCAGGAACTCGACGAGCTGCGTGTCTTCGGCCGCAAGGCCATGCTCGCGGCAGAAACGCCGCGCCTCGATCCTGCCCAGCTGCGAGTGATCGCCTCCGCGGCCTTTGGCAATGTCGTGGAAGATCGCCGCGATGTACAGCAGCCAATGGCGCTCGAGGCTGGCGATGAGACGGCTGCACAGCGGATACTCGTGCGCAAACTCGAGCATCGTGAAGCGGCGCACGTTGCGCACGACGGTGAGGATGTGCTGGTCCACGGTGTACGCGTGGAACAGATCGTGCTGCATCTGGCCGACGATGCGACGAAACGCGGGCAGATACCTTCCCAGGATGCCGTATTGATTCATTCGCCGAAGTTCGTGCACGATGCCGCGCGGCTGCTGCAGAAGGGAAAGGAAAATCGCGCGATTGCGCAGATCTCTTCGGAAAGCAGCGTCGATGCGCGTGCGCGCGCGCCAGAGCGCGCGCAGCGTCTGCGCCGTCATGCCTTTCAGCTCCGAGTGCTGCTGCATGACGAGAAAACTCTCGAGGATCGCCGTAGGTTCGCGCTCGAACAGATCGGCAGGGTGCGCTTCCAGCAGTTCGCCCACCCTCCTGAACTTTTCGCTGATCTTCGCACCATCGGAATTCCTCGCGGGAAAAATCTCGGCGCCCATGTTCTGCAGCAGTATCGTATTCAGCTGGGTGACCGCCTTCGCCGTGCGGAAATAGGACTGCATCAACTGCTCGCCGGCGCGCCGGTGCGCGGTGGGGGAATACCCGAGCTCGCGCGCCAGGCTGTCCTGGTAGTCGAACAGCAGCCGGTCCTCGCGTCGCCCTGCAGCGTAGTGCAGGCGCACGCGCAGGTCTTGAAGAAATCTGTGATGCCTTTGCACCTGGCGCGCTTCTTCCCGGGTAATCAGGGCGCGTTGTGCCAATTCCGCCCAGGAATTTCCCAGGCCGCAGGCCTGGCTGATCCAAAGGATCACCTGCAGGTCGCGAAGGCCGCCGGGTGCCTCCTTGAGATTGGGCTCGAGGCTGTAGGGGCTGTCCTGGAACTTGGTATGGCGCTGTTCCTGCTCCAGGCGCTTTGCCTTGAAAAACACCTCCGGGTCGAGGCAATTCCGTCGCGCGCGATCAAAGCGGGCGAAAAGCCCGCGGTTTCCGGCGACTTGCCTCGCCTCGAGGAGGCTGGTCATCACGGTGACGTCCTTCCTTGCCTCCTCGACGCACTCGGCGACTGTGCGCACGCTGTGGGCGAGCTCGAGCCCGGCGTCCCAGAGCCGTCCCACGAGTTTTTCGATCTGGCCCGCGAGGCCGGCGGAGGCCGGGTCCTGCAGCAGCACCAGCACGTCGACGTCGGAATGAGGATAGAGCTCCCCGCGCCCGTAGCCCCCGACCGCGAGGAGCGCGAGCGGTGCGGGCAATCGAAGCTGTCGCCACATCTCCTTCAATACGCGGTCGACCAGGCGGCGATGCTCCCGCAGCACCATGGTGCCGTCCGCCGTCTCGCGGAACTTTGTCTGCAGCGCGGCCCGCTCGGCTTGCACGCCGGCTTTCAGGCGGGCGAGGGTGGCGCCGCCGTCCGCAAGCGTCGCGTGAGGGGACAGCATGGAGTCAGTGCTTTGGCGGAGGAGGCGTGCCGGCGGAAAGGGTCAGGACCTCGAATCCCGTACCGGTGACCAGGACGGTGTGCTCCCATTGCGCCGACAGGCTGTGGTCCTTGGTGACGATGGTCCAGCCGTCGGCGAGCTCGCGGATCGCCGGTTTGCCGGCGTTGATCATCGGTTCGATCGTGAAGGTCATTCCCGGCTGGAGGCGCGTGCCGGTTCCGGAGCGTCCGTAGTGCAGAACCTGCGGTTCTTCGTGGAATTTTCGCCCGATTCCATGGCCGCAGAACTCGCGCACGACGCTGTAGCCATGGGATTCGGCGTGTTGCTGGATCGCCGCGCCGACGTCGCCTAGAAAGGCCCCGGGGCGCACCTCGCGGATGCCGAGCCACATGCACTCGTAAGTGGTCTCGCACAGCCGCTTTGCCTGGATGGAGGGTTCGCCGACGTAGTACATGCGGCTGGAATCGCCGTGAAAACCGTCCTTGATCACGGTGACGTCGATATTGAGGATGTCGCCCGCCTTGAGCACACGCTCGCCCGGAATGCCGTGGCAGACTTGGTGGTTGACCGAGGTGCAGATCGACTTCGGAAAGGGCTTGTAGCCGGGCGGCGCGTAGTTCAGCGGAGCGGGGATCGCCTTCTGCTCCTCGACGATCAAGTCATGGCAAAGACGGTCGAGCTCGCCGGTCGTGACCCCTGGCTTGACGCGCGGGGCGACGAAGTCAAGCACTTCCCCGGCGAGCTGCCCGGCGATGCGCATGCGCTCGATTTCCTCGGCGGTCTTCAGATGTATCGTCATGCTTCAGCAAAAAAGTGCGAAGGATAAGTCATCGACCTCGTTGGGGCAAATCGCAGGCCCGCGTAGACAGGGTTCGCGGCCGCGACCCGGGGCGGAGTAAAACTCTGTTTGCACAGGAAAAACTTGCATCGCTTTAGATCCGCGTGCTAATATTTTAAGTCTCTAGCCGGGCTCGGGCTCGGCTAAATTTTTGCCGCTCCGCTGTTAGGGTGCCCGCGACATTCTCATCGAATTTCGGCGGATCATTTGGCCGGGGTGGCCCTGAAATGTAACCCTAACCGGAGTCACCATGTCGACCACGATGCGCCAAATGCTCGAAGCGGGCGTGCATTTCGGCCACCAGACCCGCTACTGGAACCCGAAGATGGCGCCTTTCATCTTCGGTCATCGCAACAAGATCCACATCATCAACCTTGAGAAAACGATGGTGATGTACCAGGAGGCGATGAAATTCGTGCGCCAACTCGCCTCCAACAAGGGCACCCTTCTGTTCGTCGGAACCAAGCGCCAGGCGCGCGAGATCATCCGCGAGGAAGCCGAGCGTTGCGGCGCCCCTTTCGTCGATCATCGGTGGCTCGGCGGGATGCTCACGAACTTCAAGACCGTCCGCCAATCGATCAAGCGCCTCAAGGAAATGGAGGTGATGATCGAGGACGGAAGCATGGAGAAGCTGCCGAAGAAGGAAGCTCTGCACTTTCAGCGCGAGCTCGCAAAGCTGCAACGCAGCCTCGGGGGCATCAAGGCGCTGGACAACCGGCCCGATGCGCTGTTCGTGATCGACGTCGGCTACCAGAAGGGGGCCGTCGCCGAGGCGAAAAAGCTCGGCATCCCCGTCATCGGGGTCGTCGACACCAATCACTCTCCGGACGGAATCGCCTACGTCATTCCGGGCAACGACGACTCGAGTCGGGCGATAAGGCTGTACGCGCGCGGGATCGCCGATGCGATCCTGGAGGGCCGCAGCCAGGTGGTGCAGGAAATCATCGGTGCGGCCTCCGACGAGTTCGTCGAGGTCGAAGAGTCCGGGGCGAAAGGGCAATGATCGGCGATCGCAGCCCAGAAGGGGCGCGGCCGCCCTTTTTTTTTGAACTTCCACAGCAGCAAGGTTCCAGGTAATGGCGGAAATCACCGCAAGCATGGTCAAGGATCTGCGCGACAAGACCGACGCGCCGATGATGGAATGCAAGAAGGCGCTGGTCGAGGCCGAAGGCAACTCAGCAAAGGCCGAGGAGCTCCTGCGCGTCAGACTCGGCAACAAGGCGACCCGGGCCGCGACGCGCACGGCTGCCGAGGGCGTGGTGGCGGTTCATGTCGCGCCGGACGCGAAAACAGGCGCGATCTTGGAAGTCAACTGCGAGACCGATTTCGTCGCCAAGACCGAGGATTTCAAGAACTTTGCCGCTTCTCTCGCGGAACTGGCCGCCCAACGCAATCCTGCGGACCTCGCCGCCCTGAACGCGCTGCCTTTGGGCGGCGTCACCGTGGACGAGGCGCGCAAGGCGCTCTTCGGGCGCATCAGGGAGAACATATCCATTCGCAGATTTGCCAGGATCGGGGCCAGGGGCCGCCTGTATCGGTATATTCACATCGGGGAGAAGATCGGCGTCCTGGTGGATATTTCCGGGGGCGACGACCAGCTCGGCCGGGATGTAGCGATGCACATCGCGGCGTCCAAGCCGCTCGGCCTGTCGCGCGATGACGTTCCTGCGGAGCTACTGAAGAGGGAGCGCGATATCGCCAGAGCGAAAGCGGCCGAGTCGGGCAAACCGGCAAATATTGCCGAGAAGATGGTCGAAGGCAGCGTGCAGAAGTTTGTGAGGGAAGTAACGCTGCTCGGTCAAGTTTTCGTCAAGGATCCGGCCGGAAAACAGACCGTGGAAGCTCTCCTCAAGGCCGGTGGCGCGTCGGTTTCGCGCTTCGTGCTGTATGTGGTCGGCGAGGGAATCGAAAAGAAGGGGAACGGTCAGGCGGCCTGAACCATGGAGCTACACGGAGACAAGAAGAAAGAAAGACAGCCTGGAGTGACCGCAACTGCCAAATACAAGCGCATCCTGCTCAAATTGAGCGGTGAAGCCCTGATGGGAGACGATTCCTTCGGGATCAACCGCGCCACCATCGAGCGCATCGTCGGCGAGATCGCCCAGGTCGCGGCGCTCGGGCTGGAGATCGCAGTGGTGATCGGGGGCGGCAATATCTTTCGCGGCGTGGCGCCAGGCGCGGCGGGAATGGATCGCGCCACGGCCGACTACATCGGAATGCTCGCGACCATCATGAACGCGCTCGCCCTGCAGGACGCCATGCGGCAGGCGGGCTTGAACGCGCGGGTGCAGTCTGCGCTCAACATAGAGCAGGTCGTCGAGCCCTACATCCGCAACAAGGCGATCCGCTACCTCGAGGAAGGCAAGATCGTCATCTTTGCCGCGGGGACAGGCAACCCGTTCTTTACGACCGATACCGCGGCGGCGCTGCGGGGAACGGAGATCGGCGCGGAAATGGTCCTCAAGGCGACCAAGGTCGACGGCATCTATACGGCCGATCCCAAGCTGCGCCCGGACGCCAAGCTCTACGACAAGCTGAGCTTTGACGAGGCGATGATCAAGAATCTGAAGGTGATGGATGCCACGGCCTTCGCGCTTTGCCGCGATCAGAAGCTCCCAATCACCGTGTTCAGCATCCTGAAAGCCGGAGCGATGAAGCGGGTCGTCACCGGTGAAAAGGAAGGCACGCTGGTTTACGTGAGCGCCTGAGATTGCGAGGAGAGGGTCATGAATACCCTGGCCGACGTCAAGAAGAATACCGAGCAGAGAATGCACAAGTCGCTCGATGCCTTGAAAGCAGACTTGTCCAAGGTCCGCACCGGGCGCGCGCACGCGGGACTGCTCGACCACGTCTCTGTGGACTACTACGGCAGTCAGATGCCGATTCCGAAGGTTGCCAACGTAAGCCTCCTCGACGCCCGCACCCTCGGGGTATCGCCGTGGGAAAAAAAGATGCTCGGAGCGATCGAGAAGGCCATCCGCGAGTCCGATCTTGGCCTGAATCCTGCTTCTCACGGAGACATGGTGCGGGTTCCGATGCCGACTCTCACGGAGGAGCGCCGCCGCGATTTAATCAAGGTAATCAAGCACGAGGGGGAAAATGCCAAGGTTGCCGTGCGCAACTCGCGCCGCGACGCCAATCATGCGCTCAAGGAATTGCTGAAGGGCAAGGCCGTGTCCGAAGACGAGGAACGGCGCGCGCAAGACGAGATCCAAAAGCTCACCGACAGGCACATCGCCGAAATCGACAAGATGATCGCGGCAAAAGAGGCAGAGCTGATGGCGGTTTAATCGAACACCACAGAATGTCCACCCCATGAAACCTTTCGTCAGCTCAACGCGCGAGATCCCGGCCCCCGGCGATATCCCCAAGCATATCGCCATCATCATGGATGGCAACGGGCGGTGGGCCAAGAAGCGCTATCTCCCGCGCGTCGCCGGTCATAAGCAAGGGGTCGAGACGGTGCGCCGGGTCACGCGCGCGTGCACCGATCGCGGCATCGAATACCTGACCCTGTTCGCTTTCAGCTCGGAGAACTGGCGCCGGCCCGCCGAAGAGGTTTCCACGCTCAAGCAGCTGTTCATGGCCGCCCTGGAACAGGAAGCCGAGCGGCTGCACCAGAACAAGGTGCGCCTCAAAATAATCGGCGATATCGCGCCTTTCGGGCCGCGCGTGGTCGAGCTCGCGCGCCGCGCCCAGGAGCTCACCGCGCACAATGTGGGGCTTACTCTCACGATTGCCGCCAACTATGGCGGCCGCTGGGATCTGATGCAGGCTTTGCTGAAGCTCGCGCGCAGCGGCCCGCTGCCGGCCGAGGGATATAGCGAGGAACAACTCGCTCCATATCTGGCGCTCAACTACGCGCCCGAACCGGATCTGTTCATTCGCACCGGAGGCGAGCAGCGCATCAGTAATTTCCTGCTTTGGCAGCTTGCGTATACCGAACTGTATTTCACCCCGACGCTGTGGCCAGATTTCGACGCCAAGCAGCTCGACGCGGCGATCGCTTGGTATCGCGAGCGCGAGCGCCGCTTCGGGCGGACCAGCGAGCAACTCGAAAAAACCAAACGCGAGAGCGGCGGCCGGCGGAGGATCGCGTAGGGCCTCCCGCCTTGCGGGCGGGGAAGCGCGGGCAACCATGCTCAAAACCCGCGTGATGACGGCGGTTGTCCTGCTTGCCGGATTCGTTTCGGCGCTGTTCCTGTTGCCCAAGAACGGCTGGATCGCATTTTGCGCCGTGTTTCTCGGACTTTCCGCTTGGGAATGGGGAGCACTGGTGGCGCTTGCCGCAGTCCGGCGCTCGATTTACTCGATGTTCTTGGTTGGACTTTTTGTGCTGCCCGGGATCCTCGAGGCTTCCGTGACGAACGGCTTGTATGCGCCGGCCTGGGTTTACTATGCCGCGGGGTTGTTCTGGATCTTCCTTGTCCCGGTGTGGATTTGGCGGCAACCTCGCTGCGGCAGCCGGGCCCTGCTGCTCGCAGCGGGCGCTACGGCGCTGGTACCCGCCGCCGCGGCGCTTGTGGACTTGCGCGGCGTTCATCCTTCCTTCCTCCTCGCCGTGCTTGCAACGGCCTGGATTTCCGACACGGCCGCGTATTTTGTCGGCCGGCGCTTCGGTAAGCACAAGCTCGCCCCTTCCATCAGCCCCGGGAAGACCTGGGAGGGTGTCGCCGGGGCGCTGGCTGCAGTCGGTCTTTACGCCTCGGCTTGGGCAACCTTGGGCGGCAGCCCCATGAAAGTGGCGCCCGCGTGGATCCTCCCGGTTCTGCTCGGACTCGCTATCGCGGGGATAATTGGCGATCTGTTCGAATCTCTGATAAAACGCCAGGCGGGGGTCAAGGACAGCGGTACTTTTCTGCCCGGCCACGGAGGGATACTCGACCGCATCGATGCGCCCGTGGCCATGCTCCCCCTGGCAGTGCTTGCGTTCATGAGATGACCTCGATTCAAAACATCGCGATACTCGGAGCGACGGGCTCGATCGGAGCGAGTACTCTGGATGTGATCGCGCGACATCCTTCGCGCTTCCGTGTGGCGGCGTTGACCGCTCATCGGCAAGTCGATGAGCTGGCCGATCTGTGCAGGCGACACCGGCCCGACTACGTGTGCGTCGCGGACGCCGCTCACGCGCCCCGGCTGCGCGAGCGCCTGGCGGGGGCTGGCGTCGGCTGCCGCGTTCTCGCGGGGGAGGCGGGGCTCGTGGAAGTGGCTTCCCTGCCCGAAGTCGACTGCGTCATGGCCGCTATCGTCGGGGCGGCCGGGCTTCGCGCCACGCTCGCCGCGGCGAGGGCGGGCAAGAAGCTGCTGCTCGCAAACAAGGAAGCGCTGGTGATCGCCGGCCCCGTGTTCATGGAGACCGTCCGAGCCAGCGGGGCGATGCTGCTGCCGATCGACAGCGAGCACAACGCCATCTTCCAATGCCTTCCTCCGTTCGCCTCGGGAGAGCTCGTCGCCAAAGGCGTCCGGAGGATCCTCCTCACCGGATCGGGGGGGCCGTTCAGGAGCCGTTCGCGAGCGGAGCTGCACCGGGTGACGCCCGACGAAGCCTGCGCCCATCCGAATTGGGTCATGGGACGCAAGATCTCGGTGGATTCGGCGACCATGATGAACAAGGGACTGGAGATCATCGAGGCCCGGTGGCTCTTCGGTGCAAGCGCGGAACAGATCCAGGTCGTCGTCCATCCGCAAAGCGTGGTCCACTCGATGGTCGAGTACGCCGACGGCTCGGTGATCGCCCAGCTCGGACATCCCGACATGCGAACGCCGATCGCCCAGGCGCTCGCCTATCCGGAGCGCATCGAGGCCGGAGTGTCGTCGCTCGACCTCTTTCGCATCGGGCTCCTCTCCTTCGAGCAGCCCGATTTCGAGCGTTTCCCCGCACTCGAGCTCGCCTACGCGGCGTTGAGGAGCGGAGGCGCCGCGCCGGCGACGCTGAACGCGGCCAACGAGGTCGCTGTCGCCGCCTTTCTCGAAGGCCGGCTGCCTTTCCTGCAGATCACCGCGGTGATCGAGGAGGCCCTGAACAGCCTCTCCGCGGACGCGCTCGGCACTCTGGAGGATGTGCTCGCCGCCGACGCGAGAGCCCGGGCGCGGGCGAACCAGATCGTCGCGCGATTCAACTCCCACGCCGCATGAACCTCGCCATCACCGTCTTGGCCTTCGTCGTCGCGCTCGGCGTGCTGATCGTGTTTCACGAGTTCGGGCACTATCTGATCGCGCACCTCTTCGGAGTGAAGGTATTGCGCTTCTCGATCGGTTTCGGCAGGCCGCTGTGGCGGATCCGAAGCGGCCGGGACCGGACCGAATGGGTGATCGCGGCGCTGCCGCTCGGCGGCTACGTAAAAATGCTCGATGAGCACGAGGCGCCGGTCGCGCCGGAAGAAGCGCACCGGGCATTCAATCGCCAGAGAGTATGGCGCCGCATCGCGATCGTCGCCGCGGGGCCGGCGGCCAATTTCTTGCTCGCCATCGTTTTCTACTGGGCCCTTTTCGTGGGTGGCGTGCAGGAGGCGAAGCCCGTCGTCGGCACCCCGGATCCCGGAACCGTCGCGGAGGCGAGCGGTTTCGTGCGAGGCGAGACGATCCTCAAAATCAACGATGAGCCGATGGCCAGCTGGCAGCAGGTGCGCTGGCGCCTGCTGCAGCTCGCAGTGGAAAAAAAGTCGGCGCGACTCGAAGTGATCGACCCTCAACAACGGCTTACCTGGCGCACCCTGGATCTGTCGGGTTTCGATCTCGAAGGCTTCGACAGCGACCCCCTCGCGCGCTTGGGCTTGAGGCTGAATCGGCCGGACATAGCGCCGGTCATCGGCAAGGTCGTGGCGGGGAGCGTGGCCGAGTCGGGGGGGTTGCGTCCGGGAGACCGGGTCGTTTCGATCGATGGAAGCGAGATACGGGTCTGGGAGGATGTCGTGAGGGCCGTCCGGCGCCGGCCCGGCGAAATCGTCCGGCTCGGCATCGTCCGCGGCGGCAGCCAAATCGAGGTCCGGCTGCGACCCGAGACGGTGCAGCAGAACGGCGAGCGCTTCGGCCGCATCGGGACGGCTCCGCAAATGGATTCCGATCCGATGAAGAGCCTCGTTACGACCGTGCGCTACGCGCCGGCTGCCGCGCTTGGAATGGCTCTCGAGCGGACCTGGGAGATGTCGGTGTTCAGCCTGAAGATGCTCGGCAAGATGGTCGTCGGCCAGGTCTCCTGGAAGAACCTGAGCGGCCCGGTGACGATCGCCGATTACGCGGGTCAGTCGGCGCAGCTGGGTATCGGCGCCTACATTGCATTTCTCGCGTTGATCAGCATCAGCCTGGGCGTGCTCAACCTCCTTCCGATTCCGTTATTGGATGGGGGACACCTGCTGTATTACGTGATCGAGATTTTCAAGGGCAGCCCGGTTTCGGAGCGAACAATGGAGCTGGGCCAGCGTCTGGGCCTCACGCTCCTCCTCTTCCTGATGGCGTTCGCCATCTACAACGATTTCAACCGTTTGTTCGCGGGTTAACGATCCACCAGTGAAAAACGCGCTACGAGCCGCGCTCTTCCCGCTCGTGCTCGCCGCGCCGGCGTGGGCGTTCCAACCGTTCGTCGTGCGCGACATTCGCGTCGAGGGCATCCAGCGCATCGAGGCGGGGACGGTCTTCAGCTATCTCCCCGTCAAGGTCGGCGACACGATGACCGACGAGAAGGCCGCCGGCGCGATTCGCACCCTGTTCGCCACCGGGTTCTTCCGCGACGTCAGGCTCGAGGTCCAGGGAAACGTGCTGATCGTGACTCTCGAGGAGCGGCCGGCCATCGCTTCGATCGATTTCGTCGGAATGAAGGAATTCGAAAAAGACAAGGTCAAGCAAGGGCTGCGCGACGTCGGATTCCAGGAGGGCCGCATCTTCGACCGTGCCCTGCTCGATCAGGCGGAGCAGGAGCTCAAACGCCAGTATCTGACCCGGGGCCTCTACGGCGTGGAGGTGACAACGACCGTCACGCCGCTCGACCGCAACCGGGTCGCAATCAATTTCAACCTGAACGAGGGGGAGGTCGCGAAGATCAGGAGAATCAACATCGTTGGCAACCACGCGTTCACCGAGGACGAATTGCTCCAAGTGCTCCAGCTGCGCACCCCCGGCTTCTTCACCTGGTTTTCGAAAAACGATCAATACTCACGGCAAAAGCTTCAAGCCGACCTCGAATCGATGCGCTCGCATTACCTGAACGCGGGCTACCTCGAGTTCAATATCGATTCCACCCAGGTCTCGATCACGCCCGACCGCCGCGACATCTACATCACGGTCAACATCACCGAGGGCGAGAAATATGAGGTCGCCGATGTGAAGCTGGCGGGCGACTTGCTCGTACCCGAGGCGGAGCTTCGCTCGCTGATCACGATCAAATCGGGCGAAACCTTTTCCAGGGAAAAGCTCACCGACTCTACCAAGGCGATCACCGACCGGCTGGGGCGGGACGGGTACGCTTTTGCCAACGTCAATGCGAATCCCGATATCGACAAGGAGAAGCGCAAGGTCAGCTTCACCTTTTTGATAGACCCCGGACGGCGCGTCTATGTACGGCGGATCAACGTCGTCGGAAACACGCGCACCCGCGACGAGGTGGTGCGTCGCGAGATGCGCCAGCTCGAAGGCAGCTTTTTCGACAGCCAGAAGCTGCAGCTCTCCAAGCAGCGGATCGACAAGACAGGTTTTTTCAGCGAAGTCGAGGTCGAGACGCCGGCGGTGCCCGGCACCACCGATCAGGTCGACGTCACCGTGCGGGTCAAGGAGAAGCCGACGGGCGCGGTGCTGCTCGGCGTGGGGTTTTCGAACGTCGATAGACTCATCATTCAGGCTTCCGTTCAGCAGAGCAATTTTTTCGGTACCGGCAACACGGTGGGACTGCAAGTCGCTTCCGGATCGGTGAACAAGGTCGCCTCGCTTTCCTTTACCGATCCCTACTACACGGTCGACGGAGTCAGCCGCGGCTTCGACGTCTATCGGCGCGACGTGAACGCCTCGACGCTGGGAATCGGCCACTACAGGACGAGCACGGTCGGCGGGGCGGTACGCTTCGGAGTGCCCTATACCGAGTACGACACCTTGTTTTTCGGCTTCGGTACGGAGCAGGTCAAGCTCTTCCTCGCCCCGGACAGCCCGCAGCGTTACCTCATTTTTCAAAACCAGCTCGGCAGCAACTATATTACGCTGGTCAGCACCGCCGGCTGGGTCCGCGACTCGCGGGACAGCTTCATCTGGCCCACGAGGGGTCACCTCGAGCGCGCCACTCTGGAGCTGGCGACGCCGCCGGGGGACCTGCAGTACTGGAAGTATTCCTACACCCACCAGTATTTCTATCCGTACTCGCGCAACCTCACGTTCTTTCTCAGCGGGGAGCTTGACACCGGGGAAGGGTACGGTGGAAAACCGCTGCCGTTTTTCAAGAACTATTACTCGGGCGGCATCGGCAGCGTGCGCGGATACCGGACCGCGTCGTTGGGCCCACGCGACCTCGACGGCAGCTTTCTGGGGGGCAATCGGAAAGTCAACGGATCGGCGGAGCTGCTGTTCCCGGTACCGGGCAGCACCGACCGGTCGATGCGATTCGGTGCTTTCATCGACGCGGGACAAGTCTACGCCTTCACCGAAAAGCTCGACCTTTCGCAAATGCGTGCCTCATGGGGAATGAGCTTCGCCTGGAACTCGCCGGTCGGCCCGATGAAGATCAGCGTCGCAAGGCCGCTCAACGACAGGCCCGGGGACAGTATCCAGAACATCCAGTTCACGCTTGGAACCTTGTTCTGACGGCCCGGTATAATCCTTTCTCAATGGCAGGCCCCATGGCAGCTTCGAAAAGCTACTTTCTCGCCGGTTGCATCCTCACCGCATCCATGGGGGTCGTCAGCCCGGCGCTCGCGCAGTCGAGCATCGGGTTCGTCAGCTTGGAGCGGATTCTGAGGGAGGCGCCCGCTGCGCAGCGGGCCCAGAAGAAACTGGAGCAGGAATTCTCTCTGCGCGGGCAGGAGCTCTCCAAGATCGCGGAGCAGCTGAAAAAGATGCAGGGAAGCCTGGAGAAGAACGCCTTGACGATGTCGGAATCGGAGC
The DNA here is from genome assembly GCA_005884455.1 of Betaproteobacteria bacterium. Classification (GTDB taxonomy): domain Bacteria; phylum Pseudomonadota; class Gammaproteobacteria; order Burkholderiales; family SG8-39; genus VBDM01. The sequence goes on along the minus strand of VBCH01000209.1, from coordinate 18,090 downwards.
GGCAAAAGCGCGAACGCGAATTCAGCGATGTCAACCGGGACTTTCAGCGCAAACAACGGGAGTTCAACGAGGATCTGGCCCAGCGGCGCAAGGAGGAATTCGAAGGAGTCCTCGAACGCGCCAACCGTGCCGTGAGGCAGATTGCAGAGGCCGAAAAGCTCGACATCGTGTTTCAGAACGAGCAGGTCGTGTGGGCGAGCACCCGCATCGACATCACCGACAGGGTCATCAAGGCGCTAGAGGATACTCGCGCGGGCAAGTGATTCGGCGTGACGCAATCCATTTCGCGTACGTATAGACTCGGTGAAATCGTCGCCAAGCTCGGCGGGGAGCTGATCGGCGATCCCAGCGCCGAGATTCTGCGGATCGCTACGTTGGAGAGCGCCGGCCCGGGCGATCTTTGCTTCTTCTCGCACGGCCGGTACCGGGCGCACTTGCGCGACACGCGTGCGTCGGCCGTGATTTTGGCGCGCGAGGAACGCGACGCGACCGCCCTGCCGAGGATCCTCTGCGACGACCCCTATGTCTACTATGCCCGGGCCGCGCAGCTGTTCGACTCCGGCAGTCGCCCCGCTGCGGGAATCCACGCGCGCGCCGTCGTCGAAGAGGACGCGGAGATTCCGGCCTCCGCCACGGTAGGGCCCGGCTGCCATGTCGGACGCGGGGCACGGCTGGGGGAGCGCGTCGTGATCGATGCGAGCTGCACGATCGGCGAAGATGCCTCGATCGGGGAGGACAGCCGCCTGGGTCCCTCGGTGACGGTCTATCCCCGGTGCGTCATAGGCAAGCGCGCCTTGATCCACGCCGGCGTGGTGATCGGCGCAGACGGTTTCGGCATGGCGCCGGATTCCGGACGCTGGATCAAGATTCCGCAGACCGGGCGCGCCGTGATAGGCGACGACGTCGAGATCGGCGCAAACACCACGATCGACCGCGGCGCGCTCGACGACACGGTGATCGAGGATGGCGTCAAGCTCGACAACCAGATCCAGATCGGCCACAACGTGCGCATCGGTGCGCATACCGCGATGGCCGGCTGTGCAGCCGTCGCAGGCAGCACGCGCATCGGCCGGCACTGCGCCATCGGCGGAGCCGCGCGCATCATCGGCCATTTGACGATCGCCGATCACGTGACGATCTCCGCCGCGGCCGTGGTGACGAAATCCATCACGCGCGCGGGCACCTATGCCGGGGCGCTGCCTTCGGCGCCCGCCCGCGAGTGGGCGAAGACGGTGGCGCACCTGCGCGGCCTCGACCGGCTGGCCAAGCGTATCCGCGAGCTGGAAAAGCGACTCCCAGTAAAGAGAAAGAGGTAAGAGATGGACATCCGAGAGATCCTGGAATACTTGCCTCACCGCTATCCCATGCTCCTCCTGGACAGGGTGCTCGAATGCGAGCCGGGCAAGCGGCTTCTCGCGCTCAAGAACGTCTCCATGAACGAGCCTTTCTTTACCGGGCATTTCCCGCACTATCCGGTGATGCCGGGCGTCATGATCATCGAGGCTCTCGCCCAGGCGGCAGCCGTATTGTCGTTCCGCACCATGAACACGAAGGCGGACGACAAGTCGGTCTACTACTTCGCGGGAATCGACGAGGCGCGGTTCAAGCGCCCGGTAGTTCCAGGCGACCAGCTGCTGCTCGAGGTCGCGGTGGAACGCAGCTCACGGGGACTCTGGAAATTCGCCGCGCAGGCGCGCGTCGGCGATGCGCTCGCCGCCGAAGCGAAGATCTTGTGCACACTGCGCCCGATATGATTCACCCGACGGCCATCGTTCACAGCGGAGCGAAGCTCGCCCCGGGAGTCTCGGTGGGACCCTATTCGATCATCGGCGAGCACGTCGAGATAGGGGAGGGGACCTCGATCGGGCCGCACGTGCTGATCGAGGGGAGAACTCGCATAGGGACCCAGAACCGGATTTACGGATTCAGCTCGCTCGGCGGACCGCCCCAGGACAAGAAATACGCCGGTGAAGCGACCGCGCTCGAGATCGGCGACCGCAACACCATCCGAGAGTATTGCACTTTCAGCTGCGGCACCGCGCAGGACGCGGGCGTCACGCGCATCGGCAGCGACAACTGGATCATGGCCTACGTGCATATCGCGCATGACTGCCGGGTCGGCGACCACGCGGTCTTCGCCAATGTGGCGACGCTTGCCGGTCACGTGCAGGTCGGGGACTACGCCGTGCTGGGCGGGTTTACCGGAGCCCATCAGTTCGTTTCGATCGGCGCCCATTCGATCACCGGGGTCGCGACTGTCCTGCTGCAGGATCTGCCTCCGTACGTCATGGCCGCCGGCAATACGGCCAAGCCTTTCGGAATCAACAGCGAGGGGCTGAAGCGCCGCGGTTTCGCCGCGGCAACCATCACCGCGATCAAGCGCGCCTACAAGACCCTATACAGGTCCGGTCTCGCGCTCGCGGAAGCGCGGCGCAAAATTGCGGGCCAGGCCGCCAAGTCGCCTGAGCTGCAAGTGCTCGTCGATTTCCTCGAGCGCTCGCAGCGGGGCATCATTCGCTAGCCGCGGTGGAAGGCAAACCCATCGTCGTGGGCATGGTCGCGGGGGAGGCTTCGGGGGACTTTCTCGGAGCTCATCTTATCGCCGCGCTGCGCGAGCGCGTTCCCGGACTGAAGTTCGTCGGCATAGGCGGCCCGAAGATGGAAGGGGAGGGCCTCGATTCCTGGTTCCCCATGGAGAAGCTCGCGGTGCGCGGCTACGTCGAGGTGCTGCGGCATTTTCTCGAAATCCACGGCATCCGGCGAAAGCTCCGGCGGCGGCTCCTCGCGGCGAGGCCGAGGGTTTTCATCGGCATCGACGCTCCCGACTTCAATCTGCCGCTCGAGCGCAAGCTGAAGCGAGCGGGCATTCCGGCGGTCCACTACGTGAGCCCGTCGCTGTGGGCCTGGCGCGGCGGGCGCATGTCCGCGATCGCGAAGTCGGTCGACAAGATGCTGGTTCTGTTCCCGTTCGAGGAGCCGCTCTACCGCGCCGCCGGAGTGCCGGTGGCCTACGTCGGACACCCCTTGGCGGATTTGACCTCCGACGAGGATGGATCCGCCGCGGCGAGAGAGCAGTTGCGCCTGTCGGCGGAACGGAAGGTCATCGCCCTGTTGCCGGGAAGCCGCCAGTCGGAGGTGCGCTACATGGCCCCGGGCTTCGTGCAAACCGCCAAGCTGATCGCGGCGCGGCAGCCCGGCGCGCTTTTCCTGGTACCGCTCGTGAGCCGCGAAACGCGCGCCATCTTCGAGGAAGCGATGTACGACGCCGGTGCCGCGGAATTGCCGCTCACGGTTCTGTTCGGCCACGCGCGCGACGCGATCGCGGCGTGCGACGTCGCGCTCGTGGCGAGCGGGACCGCGACGCTCGAAGCCGCGCTCGCCCGCAAGCCGATGGTGATCACCTACAAGATGGCCGGCCTCACGTACCGCATGATGTCGAGGATGGCGACCCTGCCATGGGTGGGCCTGCCCAACATCATCGCCGGGGAATTTCTCGTGCCGGAGATCCTCCAGCACGAGGCGACGCCCGAGAACCTCGCCCAGGCGGTGCTGAATTCCCTCAACGATCCTGTCGTCAATCGCAGGCTCCCGGAGCGCCTCGATCAGATACGGCGGCTCTTGCGCAGGGACACTGCGGCCCGGGCCACGGAAACCCTCCTGCCGTGGCTGCAGTCCGCCTGATCTGCGGCGTCGACGAAGCCGGCCGCGGGCCGCTCGCCGGACCGGTTTGCGCCGCCGCGGTCGTATTCGATCCGAGGCGTCGCGCGCCGGCCGGAATCGCCGACTCCAAGGTCTTGAGCGTGCGCGAGCGCGAGCGGCTCACGGTCCTCATCAAAGATAGAGCGCTGGCCTGGGCCATCGCCTGGGCGAGCGTCGAGGAAATCGACAGCTTGAACGTCCTGCAGGCGAGCCTCCTCGCCATGCGCCGCGCCGTGGAATCCCTGTCGGTCCTGCCCGATGAGGTCCTGTTGGACGGAGCGCACTGCCCCGCACTCTCCGTCAGGGCCCGCGCGATCGTGGACGGAGACGCGAAAGTAAAGGTGATCGCGGCGGCATCCATCCTCGCGAAGACCGCGCGCGATGCCGAGATGTGCAGGCTCCACGGCTGTTTCCCGCAGTACGGCTTCGACGTGCACAAGGGGTATCCGACGCCGCAGCACCTGAGGGCCTTGCGCCGGTACGGCGTGTGCGAAGTCTATCGCCGCAGTTTCGCTCCGGTCCGCGAGATCCTGGACCGCGAAGTCCGCGGTGCGAACTCGGCGAGCAGCCTTCGCAGTCCTTCCCGCTCCGCGGCAGGGCGAAACAGCGGCCGGCGGGCCGCCGTGAGGCGCTCCAGGCGCGCGTAATAAGCGGGCGCTAGGGCCGCGCGGCGTATCTGGCGCGCGAGCGAGCTCTGGTCGGCGAGCCGGTAGTAGCCGGGGTAGCCGCGGCCCAGCATGCCGACGTTCCCGGAGACCCGGGATGCGATCACCGGAACGCCCGCTGCGGCGGCCTCGCAAATGACGTTGGCGCCGCCTTCCATCCGCGAGCTGAGGACGAGGAGATGGCTGCGCGCGAGCCAGCGCATCGCCTGCCAATGCGGCAGGTTTCCGAGCCAGCGATAGCGCGGATCGGCGCGCATCAGGCGCCTCGCCGCGCGTGCCATGTCCTGAGAGAGCGCTTCCCCGAGTTGCACGATCTCGACCTCGGGCACGTCGCGCAGATGGACGAGGGCGAGCGCGGCGCGGAAAGGGTCTTTCTCCTCGCGCAGATGTCCGATCACCGCGACGCGAAAGCGGCGCGAGGGTGGTGAGGGGGACGAGTCGACCTGTGCCGATTGATAGATCACGCGGGCTTTGCGCCTGAACCGTGCCGGAAGCTCTAGCTTCCCCATGTCCTGGAGGACGATCAATCGATCGGCAAGCGCAAGCGAGGCCCGGGCGTCCCGATCCGTGCGGATGTCCCGGTACAGATCGGTGCCGGTCAGGACGACTACCAGCGGCGATGCTGGGAAGCGCTCGCGAAATCGCGCGATCGAAGCGTGGCTGCGTCGCGCGTGCAGCGCGATCATTACATCGGCCGCCAGCCCGTCCCAGCGAACTGAAACCCGGACCCGGTGGCCGAGCGAGCGCAGCATCGCAGCCCAGCGCATCGCGGTATGGCGGTTGCCGCTTCGCGAGCGCGCTCGGGCTGGGGTAATAAGCGCGATTTTCATGCTATGTTTTAAATCTCCCATGTCTCCCGAATCTCTGTCACAGCAATTGCGCGATGCCAGGCGGCGCACCCGGCTCGTTACCTGCGATCTCGAAGGCCCTCAATTGTTCGGTCCAAAGCTGGCGATCGTCAATCCCGTGCTGTGGGAGCTGGGGCACGTCGCCTGGTTCCAGGAGCTCTGGTGCCTCAGAATGCGGTCCGACGAATCGCTCTCGGAGAGCGTCCTGGAGGGCGCCGATGCGCTCTACGATTCCGCGAAGGTCGCGCACGACACGCGCTGGGACCTGCCGCTGCCGGAGCTTTCGGCCACACTCTCGTATCAGGATCGCGTTCTCGATCGCGTGCTGGCGCGGCTCGAACGGGAGCCGGACAACGAGTGGTTCCTCTATTTCGTGCAGTTGGCGCTCTTCCATGAGGACATGCACGCGGAAGCGTTTCACTATACACGGCAGACGCTCGGCTATTCGGACCCGCTCGACCGGGACGGCGCAGGGAAGGGCGCCCTGGACGGAGACGTCGAGTTGCGCGGCGGAGAGTTTCTGCTCGGTGCCACGCGAAACTCCGGGTTTCATTTCGACAACGAAAAGTGGGCGCATAAGGTCGAGCTCCGAACCTTTCGCATTGCGCGGGCGCCGGTCACGAATTCGCAATTTCTGGAATTCGTCCGCGACGAAGGCTATCAGCGACGCGAGCTCTGGTCGCCGGAAGGCTGGAGCTGGAAGGACCGGGCGCCGGCCCCTCGCTACTGGGTCGAGCATGACGGAGAGTGGCGGGAGCGCCGCTTCGACAAGGAGGTACGGCTGGACGGCGATCTCCCGGTGATGCACGTCAACTGGCACGAGGCGAACGCATACTGCCGCTACGCGGGAAGGCGTCTGCCGAGCGAAGCGGAATGGGAGGTCGCCGCTTCATTCTGCGGCGACGGCAGGCGGCGCTACCCCTGGGGGGATTCCGCCGTAAACGCCGTACCTGCCAATCTGGGCAGGTCGGGCCGTGTTCCCGTGGGCGAATTCGGGCAGGGAGACAGCCTCGCCGGCTGCCGGCAAATGCTCGGCAACGTATGGGAATGGACCTCGAGCACCTTCGGTCCCTATCCGGATTTCGTGCGCGATCCGTATGCGGAATATTCCGAGCCCTGGTTCGGGACCCACAAGGTCCTGCGCGGGGGCAGCTTCGCGACGCCCGCGCGGCTGATATCCAACACGTGGAGAAATTTCTACACTCCGGACCGCGGCGACGTCTTCGCCGGATTCCGTACCTGCGCTCCCGAGTGAAGTCCATCCGCTCCAGAGACAACCCGCAGATCAAGGCGCTGATCAAGCTGGCCGGTTCGTCGCGGGAGCGGCGCAGGACCGGCACAACGATCCTGGAAGGCGAGCATCTGGTGCGTGCCTATCAGGAGAGCGGCGGGACAGCGGAGCTCATCTTTACGAGCGAGACTGCGCTTGCCAGACCGGAGATCCGCAAATTTTTCGAGAATGTGCCGGCGAGGTCGCGCCTGAGCCTTTCGGATGCGCTCCTCGCACGCGTGTCCCAGCTCGTGAGCTCGGCCGGGGTCGCGGCGGTCATCCGGACGCCCCTCCCGAGTCCGACACCGCGGAGCATTTCGAGTTGCTTGTTGCTGGAAAATATCCAGGATCCCGGAAATCTGGGATCGATCCTTCGGACGGCGGTTGCGGCAGGCGTGTCACAGGTTTTCCTGTCCAAGAGCTCGGTGTTCGCATGGTCCCCGAAGGTGATCCGTGCCGGCATGGGCGCGCACTTCTCGCTTGCGATCTTCGAGGATGTCGATCTGGGAGAAATCGCGCGCGCATTTTCAGGGCGCATTGTCGCTACGGACCCGAAGGCGGGATCTTCCCTCTACGAGCTTGACCTCAAAGGGCCGATCGCCTGGCTGTTCGGAAACGAGGGCTCGGGCTTGTCGCCGCAATCACGCGGCCTCGCCACCGATCACGTGCACATCCCCATGCCCGGACCCGCAGAGTCGCTGAATGTCGCCGCGGCGGCTGCGATTTGTCTGTTCGAGCAGATTCGCCAGCAGGGTCGGGCGCAGGGTGCATCAAATTCAGCATGAACCCGGTCAGGTGCGCGCGCCTTTGGCTGCTTGCCGTTCTGCTGCTCGCCACCGGCGCGGCGCAACCGGAAGTCCCCGTCGCTGCCGGGCAAAGGCCGCCGGTCAAGATCACGGACCTCGCGCTGCGGATCCACGCGCATATCAACGAGGAACGCGTCAAGCAAAGCCTTTCACCGCTCGCCTGGGACAAGGCGCTCTCCAGGATAGCCGCGGGTCACAGCGGCGACATGGCGAAGCGAAAATACCTCGCTCACAATTCACCCGAAAGGCAGGGCTTTCCGCAGCGCTATCGCCGCGCGGGCTATACCTGCCGCATCCGTGTCGGCAGCACGACCTACGGCGGGGCCGAGAACATCGCGCTCGCCAACCTCTACGACTCCGTCACGACGGTGAACGGGGTCGCGCACTACGACTGGAATTCGTCCGAGAAAATCGCGGGAAAAGTTCTCGAGGGATGGATGAAAAGCCCCGGGCACCGGGAAAACATCCTCATGCCCCACTGGAAGCGCGAAGGGATCGGGGTCGAGATCGCCGCCGACGGCAAGGTCTACATCACGCAGAATTTCTGCTGAGCGGGACGCTCGGGCAGGCGCGCAGACCGGGCGGTCGTCAATACCCTCTGCGCTCCAGCTTGAACTCCTGCATGATCGTCGTGGCGATCTCCTCGATCGATTTCGTCGTCGAATTCGCCCAGCGTATGCCTTCGCGTGACATCAGTTTCTCCGCCTGCTGCACTTCGTAGCGGCAATTCTCCAGGTCGGCGTACTTGCTGTTCGGCCTGCGCTCGTTGCGGATCTCCCGCAGCCGCTCCGGCGCGATGGACAGGCCGTACAGCTTGCGGCGGTAAGCCTGGAGCGCGGTGGGCAGGCTCATCCGGTCGAAATCCTCGGGAATGAGCGGGCAGTTCGCCGCGCGGATCCCGAATTGCAGCGAAAGATAGAGGCTGGTGGGGGTCTTGCCGCTGCGCGACACGCCGACGAGGATCACGTCCGCCTTGTCGAGGTCCCTGGAGGAGGCCCCATCGTCGTGCGCGAGGGCGAAATTGATCGCGTCGATGCGGTGGGTGTAGCCCTTTGCGTCCCGCGTGCTGTGGGACCGGCCGATCGTGTGGGTGGATTTCGCTCCGAACTCCGCCTCGAGCGGATCCAGAAAACTCTCGAAAAGATCCAGCACGAAGGCCTCGGCCTTGCGCACGGTCTCGCGTATCTCGGCGTTGACGAGCGTGGTGAATACCACCGGCCTGCCCCTGTCCGAAACCGAGGCCTCGTTGATCCGGCCCACGCAGGCCTGGGCCTTCGCGACGGAGTCGATGAAGGGGATGGTCCTCTGGTCGAATTCGATGCCGTCGAACTGCGTGAGCAGGCTGTGGCCGAGCATCTCCACCGTGATCCCGGTCCCATCGGAGACGAAGAACACGGTTCGGCGGGGATCGGGCATGAGAAAGGGGGCCGGGCGGGTATTCTGGCTGCGCGTGCAATGCGCTCCCTGTAACATAACGGTTTCAATATGATCCTTCAACCGCGGCGAAGGGCCGTTCCATGGCAAAGCTCAAATACGTGGTGAATTTCGATCGGCTCGGAATGGGAGATATCGAGCGCGTTGGAGGGAAGAACGCATCGCTGGGGGAGATGATAGTCCAGCTCTCCAAGGCGGGAATCCGCGTACCCGGCGGCTTTGCCACCACGGCCGCGGCGTTCCGCGAGTTCCTCGCAGCAGGCGGTTTGGCGGCGCGCATCGAGGCGCGCCTGAAGGGACTGGATGCCGACGACGTCGAAGCGCTCGGCCGCTGCGGCGCGGAGATTCGCGGCTGGATCGAGGCCACGCCCATTCCGAAGCAGCTCGAAGGGGAGATTGGGCAGGCTCTCCGCGAGCTGACCGGAGGCGACGAGAGCGTTTCGGTGGCGGTGCGTTCCAGCGCCACGGCCGAAGACCTGCCCGACGCCTCTTTCGCCGGACAGCAGGAAACCTTCCTCAATATCCGCGGCCTCGCCAACGTGATGGCCGCGCTCAAGCGCGTGTTCGCCTCGCTCTACAACGACCGCGCCATTTCCTACCGCATTCACAAGGGATTCGGGCATTCTGGGGTGGCGCTTTCGGCGGGGGTGCAGCGCATGGCGCGCAGCGACCTGGGCGCGAGCGGGGTGATGTTCACGCTCGACACCGAGTCCGGCTTCCGCGACGTGGTGTTCATCACCGCCTCCTGGGGCCTGGGCGAGATGGTCGTGCAGGGCGCGGTCAACCCCGATGAGTTCTACGTGCACAAACCGATGCTGCGCGGGGGCAAATTTCCCGTGATCCGGCGCGGTCTCGGCTCGAAACTGCAGAAAATGGTGCTTGCCGAGGAAGCCCGAACGGACCTTTCGGTGAAAACGGTGGACGTGTCCGAGGCCGACCGCAACCGCTTCTGCTTGAGCGACGAGGACGTGATCGAGCTCGCGCGTTTCGCCCTGAAAATCGAGGAGCATTACCAGCGCCCCATGGACATCGAGTGGGCGAAGGACGGCGCCGACGGGAAGATATACATCCTGCAGGCGAGACCCGAAACCGTGAAGGCGCGCAAATCGGCGGAAGGACAGGAGCGCTTCCTCCTGAAGCAGAAGTCCGAAGTCCTCGCCTCGGGCCGCGCCATCGGGCACAAGATCGGGGCGGGCATCGTGCGCGTCGTCAAGGACGCCTCGGAGATGGGGCGCATCAAGCCCGGCGACATCATCGTGACCGACATGACCGACCCCAACTGGGAGCCGGTGATGAAGCGTGCCGCGGCCATCGTCACCAACCGCGGAGGCCGGACCTGCCACGCCGCCATCATCGCGCGCGAGCTGGGCATTCCCGCCGTCGTGGGCTGCGGCGACGCCACCGCCACGCTCGAGGACGGCGAGGCCTGCACCGTGTCCTGCGCCGAAGGCGACACCGGAAACATCTACCGCGGCATCCTCGAGATCGAAGTGAGCTCGCGGGAGTACGGCGAAATGCCGAAATGCCCGGTGAAAATCACGATGAATATCGGCAATCCGAGCCTCGCTTTCGATTTTCAGGCGCTGCCGAACTGGGGGGTCGGGCTCGCCCGCCTGGAATTCGTGATCAACAACATGATCGGTGTGCACCCCAAGGCGGCGCTCGAGTATCCGGACCTCCCGGCCGAGCTCAAGCGCGAGGTGGAGCACGCGGCCCGGGGCTACCGGGACCCGCGCAGCTTTTTCGTCGAAAAGATGACCGAAGGCGTCGCCACCATCGCGGCGGCCTTCTGGCCGAAACCGGTGATCGTGCGCCTGTCGGATTTCAAATCGAACGAGTACAAGAAACTGATCGGCGGCGCGCGCTACGAGCCGGACGAGGAGAATCCGATGCTCGGATTCCGCGGCGCTTCGCGCTACATCGCAAAATCGTTCCGCCGCTGCTTCGAGATGGAATGCGAGGCGATGCGCCGGGTGAGAAACGAGCTCGGGCTCACCAATGTCGAGATCATGGTGCCGTTCGTGCGCACGCTGGGCGAGTGCGCCCAGGTGATCGAGCTGCTCGCCGCGAACGGCCTGAAGCGCGGGGAGAACGGCCTGCGGCTCATCATGATGTGCGAAGTGCCCTCGAACGCGGTGCTCGCCGAGCAGTTTCTCGAGCACTTCGACGGATTCTCGATCGGGTCGAACGATCTCACCCAGCTCACGCTCGGCCTCGACCGCGACTCGGGACTCGTTGCGGACGCGTTCGACGAGCGCGATCCGGCGGTGAAAGCCATGCTGCGACAGGCGATCCAGGCCTGCCGCAAGGCCGGGAAATACGTCGGTATCTGCGGGCAGGGCCCCTCCGACCATCTCGATTTCGCCCGGTGGCTCGTTCAAGAAGGCATCGAGAGCCTCTCGCTCAACCCCGACACGGTGGTCGATACCTGGCTGCAGCTGTCGCGCGAAGCCGACACGACGGCCAAGACGAGGGTGACGGCGGGCGAGTAGCGGTAGTCGCCCGCCCAACGCAGCGCTAGGGGCCCCTTGCGGCGCCGTCGTACAGCTTTGGACCTTGGGACTTGTCGGAGGAAAGCGCCGAGGGGAAGGCGCTGCGTTGGGCGGGTGACGTCAACTACCGTGAACGCAGTAAGCGCTGCTGCTCGCGCTTCCAGTCTTTTTCCTTTTCGGCGGCACGCTTGTCGTACTGTTTCTTCCCCTTCGCTAGCCCGATGTTGACTTTGACGCGCCCGCGCACGTAGTGGAGGTCGAGCGGGACCAGCGTATATCCCGCGCGATCGACTTTGCCGACAAGGCGGCGGATCTCCTCAGCATGAAGCAGGAGCTTTCGCGTGCGCACGGGATCGGCCTGCACGTGCGTGGACGCGGCCGAGAGCGGACTGATGTGCGCGCCGATGAGGAAAATCTCCTCGTCCCGCACCATCACGTAGGCTTCCTTCAGCTGGGCGCGCCCAGCGCGGATTGCCTTGACTTCCCACCCTTCCAGCGCGATGCCCGCCTCGTAGCGCTCCTCGATGAAATATTCATGCGGCGCCTTGCGGTTTTCGACGATCGTCACGAGGGAGGATTTCCTTATATGATTGCCCGATTCTACAACGATGATAGTCCTCGACCGATCGGCGCTGGTGGCTCACAGCGCGCAGAAAATGTATGCGCTCGTCGCAGACGTGGAATCCTACCCGCAGTTCCTGCCCTGGTGCGATCGGGCGGTCGTTTCGGTGAGCGAGCCCGGCCGGACCGTCGCCACCCTGCACATCAACTTTCGCGGCCTGAGGAAGGAATTCACCACTGAAAACCTCAATCGACCCGAGGCACGCATCGACATGAAACTGGTGTCCGGACCCTTTCGCAGCCTTGAGGGAAGCTGGGCGTTCACCGCGCTTTCGGAGAACGCATGCAAGGTGGAGCTGAGCCTGCGATACCAATTTTCGAATACACTGGTCGAGAAAATCGCCGGCCCGGCATTTCATGGCGTCACCGACTCCTTCATCGATGCGTTCGTTCGTCGCGCTGACGAGAAATTCGGCAGCGCATGAACCCGCCAAAGATCGCCGTTGAGATCGTCTACGCGCTTCCCGACCGGCAAGTGCTGCGCCGGATCCTGCTTCCGGATGGAAGCACGGTCGAGGACGCGATCCGGGTGAGCGGCCTGCGCTCGGCGTTTCCGGAAATGGACACCACGCGCACCGGAATCCATGGAGAACTGGTTCCCGTCACAACGATCCTGCGCGACGGCGACCGGGTCGAAATCTACCGTCCGCTGCAGGTCGATCCGAAGGAAGTCAGGCGGATGCGCGCCGAAAAAAAGCGCGTGAAAGAATGAGGATCAGTTGCAGGACTGGGCCACGTCGGCGCGCGCCCGCGCCTTTTCCTGCTCGATCTGCGCGTCCTCGAGATAGTAACGTTCCCCTTGCGCGTTGATGCGCGTCTGGCGACCCCCGATCTCGTATTGCGTGAGGCGCTCCCTGGCGTTGCGGCAGTTCTCATCCTTGCGCTGCGCTTCCGCTGCCTTCTGCTCGGATTCCTTACCCGCCTTTGCCTGATCCTGCTGACGCTTGCGGAAAGCCTGCTCCTGCTCGGCCGCAGTCTTGGGCGCGGAGCTCTTCGCCGCGTCGCCTTTGGCGGCGCTCTCGGCGGGCGCGGCGGCGGGCGCCTGAATGACGCTGCGCGAAATGGATCCCGGCTTCGTGTTAGCCGGACAGGGATCCTGCGTATAGATGACTTTGCCCGCCGCGTCGACACACTTGTGGACTTGCCCCTGCGCGCTCGACACGGCGAGGACTGCAACGGCAAACAGCGCGGCTCGAATCATGATGGGTTTCCCCTGGAGCGGGTGAGGCGCAACATATCCAGTTTTAACGCACCAGTCAATCGAAGGGTGCACGCGAAGCCCGATAATTTTACGGGCACATACGAGCGGCGTATAATCCGACTTTTGGGTGTGGCAATGCGTCCAGTCCAGAAGGCTCTCACCTTTGACGACGTCCTTCTCGTACCAGCCCACTCCAGCGTCCTGCCCCGCAACGTCAGCCTCAAGACCCGGCTGACGCGTAACATCCAGCTCAACGTCCCGCTCGTCTCTGCGGCGATGGACACCGTGACCGAGTCGCCGCTCGCGATCGCGATGGCGCAGGAAGGCGGTATCGGCATCATCCACAAGAATCTCACCGCCAAGAAACAGGCCGCGGAGGTCGCCAAGGTCAAGCGTTTCGAATCGGGCGTGCTCCGCGATCCGGTGACGGTCACTCCCGACATCACGGTGCGAGAGCTCCTCGCGCTCACGCAGCAGCATCGGGTGTCGGGATTCCCGGTCGTGGAGAAGGGCAAGGTGGTCGGCATGGTCACGAACCGCGACTATCGCTTCGAGACCAACCTCGACCAGCCGGTGCGCGCCATCATGACCCCGCGCGATCGGCTGGTATACGTCAAGGAAGGCGCAAGCCCGGAGGAAGCGCGCGAGCTCCTGCACAAGCATCGGCTCGAGCGCGTGCTGGTGGTGCGGGACGGCTTCGAGCTGCGCGGCTTGATAACGGTGAAGGACATTCTCAAGTCGAGCGAGCATCCGGATGCGGCGAAGGACCAGCAGGGCAAGCTGCGGGTGGGCGCAGCTGTCGGAATCGGCGAAGGGACGGAAGAGCGCCTCGCCGCGCTGATCGAAGCCGGGGTGGACGTCATCGTCGTCGACACCGCGCACGGGCATTCGCAGGGCGTGCTCGAGCGGCTGCGCTGGATCAAGCGCAATGCCGGCTCCGCGGAAGTGATCGGCGGCAACATCGCCACCGCCGACGGCGCGAAGGCACTCGTCGATCACGGGGCTGACGCCGTGAAGGTCGGCATCGGCCCGGGATCGATCTGCACGACGCGCATCGTCGCCGGCGTCGGCATCCCGCAGGTCACCGCCATACAGAACGTCGCGCTAGCGCTCGAGAAGGCAGGCGTCCCGGTCATCGCCGACGGCGGCGTCCGCTTCTCGGGCGACGTCGCCAAGGCGATCGCGGCAGGCGCCCATACCGTGATGCTGGGGAGCCTCTTCGCCGGCACGGAAGAATCGCCCGGAGAGATCGAATTGTTCCAGGGCCGCTCCTACAAGTCCTACCGCGGCATGGGTTCGCTCTCCGCGATGCAGCAGGGAGCGGCCGATCGCTATTTCCAGGACTCGTCCGTGCACGCCGACAAGCTCGTTCCCGAGGGCGTGGAAGGCCGGGTGCCCTATAAGGGCTCGGTGATGCGGGTGATCGAGCAGTTGATGGGAGGCCTGCGTGCGAGCATGGGCTACTGCGGCTGCGAGGGTATCGAAGCCATGCGCGCCCGCGCACAGTTCGTCGAGATCACCGCCGCGGGAATGCGCGAGTCGCACGTGCACGACGTCCAGATCGTCAAGGAAGCGCCGAACTACCAGGTAGAGTAGTGCACGACAAGATCCTCATCCTCGACTTCGGCGCGCAGTACTCGCAGCTGATCGCGCGCCGCGTCCGGGAAGCGCAGGTCTACTGCGAGCTGCATCCCTTCGACGTCGACGCGGAATTCATCCGCCGCTTCGGCCCGCGCGGCGTCGTCCTCTCCGGCGGGCCCGCCTCCGTGTACGATGACGCCACGCCGAAGGCCCCCGACGCCGTCTTCAAGCTCGGGGTCCCGGTGCTCGGGATCTGCTACGGAATGCAGACCATGGCGGCGCAGCTCGGCGGCCAAGTCGAGAATTCCCGGGTGCGCGAATTCGGATATGCCGAAGTCCGCGCCCGCGGGCATTCCAGACTGCTCGAGGGCATCCAGGACCGCGTCAACGGTGAGAAGCACGGCCTGCTCGACGTGTGGATGAGCCACGGCGACAAGGTCACGGCGCTCCCGCCCGGCTTCAAGGTGATCGCGAGCAACGAGGCCACTCCGATCGCCGCAATGGCCGACGAAGCGCGCAAATTCTACGGAGTGCAGTTCCACCCGGAGGTGACGCACACGCACCAGGGCAGCGCGATCCTCGGCCGCTTCGTGCACGAGATCTGCGGCTGCCGCGGCGACTGGAACATGCCCGAGCATCTCGGCGAGGCAGTGGAGAAAATCCGCCGCGAGGTCGGAAAGGAGGAAGTGCTGCTCGGGCTCTCGGGCGGGGTCGATTCGGCGGTGGCTGCCGCCCTGATCCACCGCGCCATCGGCGATCGGCTGAGCTGCGTCTTCGTCGACACCGGCTTGCTCCGGCAAAACGAAGCGCGGGAAGTCATGCGGACCTTCTCCCGGAATCTCGGCGTCAAGGTCGATTGCGTCGACGCCTCCGGGCGCTTCCTCGAGGCGCTCGCGGGGGTCGCCGACCCGGAGGAGAAGAGGAAGATCATCGGGCGCGAATTCGTCGAAGTGTTCCAGCGCGAGGCGAAGAAGTTCCCCGCGGTGAAGTGGCTGGCGCAAGGCACGATCTATCCCGACGTGATCGAGTCGGCGGGTGCGAAAACGAAGAAAGCGCACACCATCAAGTCGCACCACAACGTAGGGGGCTTGCCCGAGACCCTGCACCTGAAGCTGCTCGAGCCCCTGCGGAATCTCTTCAAGGACGAGGTGCGGGAGCTGGGTCTCGCCCTGGGACTCCCGCGCGAGATGGTGTTCC
Source organism: Betaproteobacteria bacterium (assembly GCA_005884455.1). Lineage (GTDB taxonomy): Bacteria > Pseudomonadota > Gammaproteobacteria > Burkholderiales > SG8-39 > VBDM01. The sequence continues at coordinate 2,276 of VBCH01000209.1, read as the reverse complement.
GGCATCCTTTCCCCGGGCCCGGCCTCGGCGTGCGCATCCTGGGCGTAGTGAAGCGCGAATACGCCGACCTGCTGCGCCGCGCCGACGCCATCTTCGTCGAGGAGCTGCGCGCGGCCGGCTGGTACGACAAGGTCGCGCAGGCTTTTGCGGTGTTCCTCCCGGTGAAATCGGTGGGGGTGATGGGCGACGGTCGCACCTACGAGTACGTCGTCGCCCTGCGTGCGGTGCAGACCACCGACTTCATGACCGCGCACTGGGCGCCGCTGCCGCACGACCTGCTAGCGAAAATCTCCAGCCGCATCATGAACGAAGTGCGCGGGATCAACCGCGTGGTCTACGACGTCTCGAGCAAGCCGCCGGCGACGATAGAGTGGGAGTAGGGGCTTGGACGCTGATTTCGACGCTGCGAGAATGCGCGAGTCGCTGCGCCTCGCGGTGCGGGCATCCGAGCGGGGAGAAGTGCCCGTCGGCGCGCTCGTGGTGAAGAACGGAAAGGTGATCGGCCGCGGCTACAACGCTCCGATCTCGAGCAAGGATCCCAGCGCCCACGCGGAAATCCAGGCCCTGCGCGAAGCGACCAAGAAACTCGGCAACTACCGTCTGGACGGCTGCTCGCTCTACGTGACGCTCGAGCCCTGCGCCATGTGCGCCGGGGCGATCATGCACGCACGCATCGCGAGGCTCGTCTACGGCGCAGCCGACCCCAAGAGCGGAGCCTGCGGCAGCGTCGTCGATCTCTTTTCCGAGAAGAAACTCAATCACCACACCACGGTGACGGGCGGAGTTCTCGCGGTCGAGGCGGGACGCGTGCTCTCCGAGTTTTTCGCCGCGCGCCGCAATGCCGAGAATTGAGATCTCGATCCCGGAACAGAGCCTCGCACTGATCGACAACGGGCGGGAGGTACGACGCTACGTGGTCTCGACCTCGCGCAACGGGCCCGGCGAGCGCCAGGGGAGCTTTTGCACCCCGCGGGGCGAGCACACCGTGCGGGCGAAAATCGGCGCCGGGCAGCCTTTGAATACCGTATTTGTGAGGCGCCGCCCGTCAGGGGAGATCTGGACAAGGGAATTGGCCGAGCGCTTTCCCGGCCGCGACTGGATCCTCACGCGTATCCTGTGGCTGTCGGGGTGCGAGCGCGGACGTAACCGCCCGCATGTGCAATCGCGACATACTCGAGCTTTTCGAACTCGTGCCGGCGGGGACCCAAGTCAGCATCGCTGAGTAGATCCGCGCGTGCCGTGCGGGGTTTCACCCCTCAGGAAATCAGACACTTGACCTTCCGCGCGCAATCTATCAAGGGGCGACCTCCGGCACGGCGTCTCCAGCTAGATGAATTTGAAGGCAAACTTGGCTGAGCGTAGACTGGCACGCCAGATTAGATGGTTATTCGGAAGGTGATTGTACGTTAGCGTGCAGGATATGCGCACGTAACCGTAGAAACCGCTATGAACATTCGAACTAGCATTCTTGAAACGTTGCAGCAATCGAATGCCCTATGCGATGACTGTTTAGCCCAAGTTACAGCGGTTACCCCGCGTCAATCGATAAATAGCAATTGCCGCGTCATGGAATCGACCGAACTCCTCGCGCGCACAAGGGAAACGTGCTTGCGTTGCGGCCGAGTAAAGATTGTTAATCGTTTAGACCCCCGCAAAGCGATCAAGGTCGACGCTGGGGCGATAGTGGTTTCCTCTTCCCAAAGCAATCCAAGTGACCGACCATGGTATTGGGAGGGCAATGTTCAAAAGAGGATCGTCGAGCTCTTAAAGTCCCAAGGCTGCACACTGCACTCAGAGTCGGACACTATCAGTCGACAGCAGGGGAAAGATATCGTCGCGCGCGCCGATGATGGTCGCGCCGTGTGGGTTACGGTGAAGGGATTTCCGGACAAGAGCAAGAATACCCAAGCACGGCACTGGTTCGCAGGAGCGCTCCTGGACCTCGCGCGCTATAGAGACGAAGACCCAAATGCATCACTGGCGATGGGCTTACCTCGCGGGTTTACAACATATGAGGGTTTGATAAAGCGCACTGGAGCGGTAAGACAATTCTTAGGCTATGCGGTGTATTGGGTTCAGTCTGATGGAACGGTCACTCGTGACGATTCACCTACGGGCTAGTTGTAGCCGAGCTTGGAGAGAAAGATGTGGAAGGGCCTAAAAGCTCTTTGTTACGGCGCTGTCTTCGGGCTCATGCTTTGGGCCGCGTTTGTCCTGCTCGTCAGGTGGATGACGAAATGAGGCGACTAAACGCTAACAGCGCAATCAACAGCGAC
>VBCH01000208.1 GCA_005884455.1 Betaproteobacteria bacterium | reverse complement strand
AACGCAGGAGCGCACGGGCACCCCGTCGAGGTGCACGGTGCAGGCACCGCACTGAGCGATGCCGCAGCCGAACTTCGTGCCAGTCATGCGCAGCGAGTCGCGCAGCACCCACAAGAGGGGCGTGCCGGGCGCGGCGCCGACCTCGCGGGTCTTGCCGTTGATAACGAGGGAAACCATGAAAAATCTCCTAGGTGGACGACTGAATGAGTTTGCTGGCTGGTTTTTGATCTTATTCCGGCCCCCGGAGGAAGTCCATACGGAGGCGCCGCGGACGCAAGACCCGAGAATGCACTATCTTGCCTGTATCCCGTGAGCCGTCGGCGCCGCCGCTTCGTTTTTGCCAAACCCGGGGGCAATAGGGGACAATCGCACGCCACTGGGGAGGGAAAATGAACTTCCTGCTGTCGGTTTCGCGCCTCATCGATGCGCTGAACGAGCGCATCGGGCGGGCGATCTACTGGTTGATCCTGGTCGCCGTGCTGGTGAGCGCCGGAAACGCGATCGTCCGCTACGCGTTCAATCGCAGCTCGAACGCCTGGCTGGAGATCCAGTGGTACTTGTTCTCCGCGGTGTTCCTGTTCTGCGCGGGCTATACGCTCCTGCACAACCAGCACGTGCGCATCGACGTCATCGCCGGGCGCCTGTCGAAGCGGGCCCAGGCGTGGATCGACGTGTTCGGCACGCTGCTGTTTCTTTTGCCGATGGCGATTACGATCATGTGGCTATCCTGGCCCGTGTTCGTCGATGCCTACAGGAGCCACGAAATCTCGACCAATGCGGGTGGCTTGACCGTCTGGCCGGCGCGGCTCATGGTTCCGGTCGGCTTCTTCCTGCTTGTGGCGCAGGGGATCTCCGAGCTGATCAAGCGAATCGCGTATCTGCGCGGCTTGATTCCCGATCCGACCGACAAAGACGAAGGCCCGAGCCTTGAGGAGCAGCTTGCCGAAGAGCTCCGCAAGCAGCGGGAAGCATCGGCATGATCGAGTTCCTCTCCCACAACATGGCGCCCCTTATGTTCGTGGCGCTCGTCATCTTCTTGCTGATCGGCTATCCGGTCGCCTTCTCCCTCGCCGCGATCGGCATCTTCTTCGGGCTGGGGGGAATCGAGCTGGGGCTGCTGCAGCCGACGCTGTTCCAGGCGCTGCCGCAGCGCATCTGGGCGGTCATGTCGAACGACACCCTGCTCGCTGTGCCGTTCTTCACCTTCATGGGGCTCATCCTCGAGCGCAGCGGCATGGCCGAGGACCTGCTCGACACCATCGGCCAGGTGTTCGGACCGCTGCGCGGCGGACTCGCGTTCGCCGTGATCTTCGTCGGCGCGTTGCTTGCCGCTACGACCGGCGTGGTGGCGGCTTCGGTGATTTCGATGGGACTGATTTCGCTGCCGATCATGCTGCGCTACGGCTACGACCGCCGCTTCGCCACCGGCGTGATCGCCGCTTCGGGCACGCTCGCGCAGATCATCCCGCCCTCGCTCGTGCTCATCATCATGGCCGACCAGCTCGGCCGCTCGGTCGGCGACATGTACGAAGGCGCCTTCATTCCCGGGCTGACGCTCGCCGGCCTGTATGCCGTGTACGCGCTAGGGATCACGCTGGTGAAGCCGGCGTGGGCGCCGGCGCTGCCGGCGGAGGCACGCACCCTGCGCGAGCCCGACGGATCGGGCGGCACGCGCTCGCTGGTCGTGCTGGTTCTCGTCGCCACGGCCGCCGCGATCGGTTTCGCGAAATACAAGTACGGGCCGGACGGGCCCACCGACGAGATGCTGGTGGTGTCCACCGCGGTCGGTGTCGGTGTGGCATTCGCGGCGTCGGTGATCAATCATTTCGCGAAGCTCGGCCTGCTGTCCCGCATAGCGGAGCGCGTGACTTTCGTGCTGATCCCGCCGCTCGCGCTGATTTTCCTCGTGCTCGGAACGATTTTCCTCGGCGTGGCGACGCCGACCGAGGGCGGCGCGATGGGCGCCTCCGGCGCGCTCGCCATGGCGCTCGCGCGCCGCCGGCTCTCCGTCAAATTGCTGAAACAGGCGATGGACACGACCGCCAAACTGACCGCCTTCGTCGTGTTCATCCTGGTTGGCGCGCGAGTGTTCAGCCTCACCTTCTACGGCGTGGACGGACACCTCTGGGTGGAAAGCCTGCTCACCAACCTTCCCGGCGGCCAACTGGGCTTCCTGATCGTCACCAACATCCTCATCTTCGTGCTCGCGTTCTTCCTGGATTTCTTCGAGCTGTCGTTCATCGTCATTCCCCTGCTGGGGCCGGTCGCCGAGAAGCTCGGCATCGATCTCATCTGGCTCGGCGTGCTCTACGGGGTCAACATGCAGACCTCGTTCATGCACCCGCCTTTCGGATTCGCGCTCTTCTACTTGCGCAGCGTGGCACCCGCCAGGGATTTCACGGATAAGCTCACCGGCAGGCTGACCGCGCGGGTCACGACCGGGCAAATCTACTGGGGCGCGGTTCCGTTCGTGCTGATCCAGATCATCATGGTGGCGCTCATCATCACGTTCCCGGGCATCGTGACGGGCGGGATCGCGAAGAAGCAGGCGTTGGACATCAGGAATATCCAGATCGAGGTGCCGGCCGAGGAACGGGAGGCGCCTGGGGCACCGGGCGCCTCGGATCAGCCCGGCGGCGCCGACCAGGGCTCCGAGCAGGAACAGGCGGAAAAAGCACTCGAGCGCGCACTGGGTGGCAGCCCCGAGAAGCCGGCAAAAAAGTAGCAGCGGCAACAGAAGATCTCGCGGAATAAAAAAGCCCCGCTTCAGGCGGGGCTATCTCCTTCCTGCTTCCGGGATCTTCTCGTTCCCTAACCTTTCTTCCCGGGCCCTCGCTGGGTCAGGCGTTCGGCGGCAATCATGAAGTTGTCGAAGCGGCTCTCGGCGACAGCAAACCACTGGTTCTGCTCGTTGCGGAATTTCTTCCAGGAGTCGTAGACCTTCTTGAACTTCGCATTCTTCGTCGCAAACTCGTCGTACACTTCGGCGGAGGCCTTGTAGCAGGCGGCCATGATCTCGTTGGAGAACGGCTGCAGCTTCACGCCGGACGCGAGCAGGCGCTTCAGAGCATCCGGGTTGAGCGCGTCGTATTTCGCCACCATCCACACGTTGGCCTCCGCGCACGCGGACTCGAGGATCGCCTTGTACTCGGCCGGCAGCGATTCCCAGGCCTTGATGTTGACGAGCAGGTCGAGCTCCGGACCGCCTTCCCACCAGCCCGGGTAGTAGTAGTACTTCGCCACCTTGGCGAAGCCGAGTTTCTCGTCGTCGTAAGGGCCGACCCATTCGGCCGCGTCGACCGTGCCCTTTTCGAGCGCCGGGTAGATGTCGCCGCCGGCGATCTGCTGCGGCACGACGCCGAGCTTGGTGAGCGGAAGACCGCCGGTTCCGCCGATGCGCATCTTGAGGCCTTTCAAGTCCGCGACCTTGTTGATCGGCTTTCTGAACCAGCCGCCCATCTGGCAGCCGGTGTTGCCGGCGGGGAACTGAATGATGTTGTACTCTTTGAAGAACTCGCGCATCAGCTCGAGGCCGCCGCCGTGATACATCCAGGCGTTCTGCTGGCGGGCGTTCATGCCGAACGGAATGGCGCAGGAAAACGCGAATGTCGGATCCTTGCCGAAATAGTAATAGGTAGCAGTATGGCCGCACTCCACGGTGCCGTTCTGCACGGCGTCTAGAACCTGCAGCCCGCCCACGATCTCGCCGGCGGCGAAAACCTTGATGTTGAACTTGCCTCCGGTCGCCGCCCCGACACGCTTGCCGATCAGATCGGCGCCGCCGTAAAGCGTGTCAAGGCTCTTCGGCCAGCTCGCCGCCATGCGCCAGTTGACGGCAGGAAGACCGCCCGTTTGCGCGCCGGCCTGCGTCGCCAGCAATGCGGAGCCCGCCGCCGCGCCCAGCCCGGCGTTCTTCAGGAATTCGCGTCTTCTCATGGGTGATCCCCTCCTAGGATGGAAAGCGCGCCGATTATAACTCCGGTTGCCAGGCGCGGAGTTCAGTTTCCGGCAATAGTCATTTTCTCGATGAGAATCGAGCCGGTGGTGCGCGAGCCGCGAGTGAGCGCGTCGGCTCCGATCGCCGCGACCGCGCGGAACATGTCGCGCAGGTTGCCGGCGATGGTGATTTCCTCCACGGGGTAGCGGATCTCGCCGCCCTCCACCCAGTAGCCCGCCGCGCCGCGCGAGTAGTCGCCGGTGACGAGATTCACCCCGAACCCGATCAGCTCGGTGACCAGCAGCCCGCGACCCATCTTCCTGATGAGTCCGGCAAGATCGAGGTCGCCGCCTTGCAGGATCAGGTTGTGATTGCCGCCCGCGCTGCCGGTGGTCTTCATCCCGAGCTTGCGCGCGGAATAGCTGCCGAGAAAATAGCCGCGCAGGACGCCCTCCTTCACCACGTCGCGGTCGCGCGTCGCGACGCCCTCGTCGTCGTACCAGGAGCTCGCCGGTGCGCGCGGCAGGTGTGGCCGCTCGAGGAGCGTGACCATAGGCGCGAAGACTTGCTTGCCCAGGCTGTCGAGCAGAAACGACGCCTTGCGGTAGAGGTTTCCCCCGCTCACCGCCGAGACGAAGGTCGCGAGCAAGTCGTTCGCCACCGGCGCCTCGAACAGCACCGGCGCCTGGACCGTCCCGATCTTGCGGCTTCTGAGTCGTGCGAGGGCGCGCCTCCCGGCGTAGTCGCCGACGGCTTCGGGCTCGGCCAAGTCCTGCGGGGAACGCTGCGACACATACCAGTCGTCGCGCTGCATCCTGCCGTCCTCGGCGGCGATCACCGCGCAGGAGATCGTGTGCCGCGACGTGGGAAAACCGTCGAGGAAGCCGTGGTTGTTGGCGAGCGCGAAATGCCACTGCTGGCAGGAAACGCTGGCGCCCTCGGAGTTCACCACGCGCTTGTCCAGGCGGAAAGCGGCGGCCTCGCAGGCCTTCGCGATCCCGATCGCCCGCTCGACGGGCAGATCCCAGGGATGGAAGAGGTCGAGGTCCCCCGGTTCGCGCGCCAGCTCCTCGGGGTCCGGGAGCCCCGCGCACTCGTCCTCGGCAGTGAAGCGCGCGATCGTCAAGGCCGCCTCCACCGTGTCGCGCATTGCGCGTGGGGCGAAATCCGCGGTGCTCGCGTGCCCTTTCCTCCTGCCGACGTACACCGTCACCGCGAGGCTCTTGTCGCGGTTGTATTCGATGGTCTCGACCTCGCCCTTGCGTACCGTCACCGTCTGACCGTAGCCGTCGGAGCTTTCGGTTTCACAGGCGCTCGCGCCTTTCTCAAGGGCGTACGCCAAGGCATCAGAGGCGATGGTCTTCAACGCGTCGAGATCATGGGCGAAGCGGCTTGGAGCCATGCGGGGACCGGCGGGAAAGACGCTATGATATCAGCTCATCATTGCTTCCCCGGAACGTGCAGGCCGAAGAAAAGCCCAGCAAGACCGCGCGCAAACGCGCCATGCACGAACTGCAGAGCCTTGGCGAGCGCCTGGTCGGGCTCAACTCGGAGCAGCTCGCCGCGATCGCGCTGCCCGAAGACTTGCAGGACGCGATCGAGCGGGCGCGGCGCATCACCAAGCACGAGGCGCGGCGCCGGCAACTGCAATACATCGGCAGGCTCATGCGCACGGTCGACCCGGAACCGATCCGCGAGAAGCTCAAGGTCTGGGACGGGGTCTCGACCGAAGAGACCGCGCGAGTTCACCGCATCGAGCGCTGGCGCGAGAAGTTGCTGGAGAACGACGGCGCGATCGGCGCGCTGGTCCACGCCCATCCTCGCATCGACACCCAGCGCCTGCGCGCGCTGGTGCGCAACGCGCGCGAGGAGCGCGCCACAGGGCGGCCGCCGCGAGCCTATCGCGAGCTGTTCCGCACGCTGCGCGATATCATCGCGGATTGGCAACCGGTGCCCGAAGATGACGGCGAATGACGAGCTGCTGATCGGACTCGTTTCGATCAGCGACCGCGCCTCGAGCGGCGTCTACAAGGATGAAGGCATACCGGCGCTCGAGGAATGGTTCGCGCGCGCGCTCGCGACGCCCTGGCGGACTGAAACGCGGCTTATTCCCGACGAGCGACCCGCGATCGAGGCGACGCTCGTCGAACTCGTCGACCGGCGCGGTTGCCACCTCGTGCTTACCACCGGCGGCACCGGCCCCGCTCCCCGGGACGTCACGCCCGAGGCCACGCTCGCGATAGCCGACAAGCTCATGCCCGGATTCGGCGAGCAGATGCGCAGGATCAGCCTCGAGTTCGTTCCCACAGCGATTCTCTCGCGGCAGGTTGCGGTCGTGCGCAAGGGCTCGCTCATCATCAACCTGCCCGGCCAGCCCAAATCGATCCGCGAAACGCTCGAAGGCCTGAAAAGCCAAGACGGCAAGCCGGTCGTCGCGGGCATCTTCGCAGCTGTCCCCTACTGCATCGACCTTATCGGCGGGCCCTACATCGAGACTCGCGAGGAAGTGGTGAAGGCCTTCCGGCCCAAGTCGGCGATCCGCCCGAAAGCGAGCTGACTCATGCCCGATCTGCTCGACGCCATCGAAATGGAAACTGGAAGGAACCCCACGGCGAGCGTCATCTGGCTGCATGGCCTGGGTGCGGACGGCAACGACTTCGCACCGATCGTGCCCGAGCTTCGACTCCCCAGGACGGCGATCCGCTTCGTATTTCCGCATGCGCCGGTGCGGCCGGTGACGATCAACGGCGGCATGCGCATGCGCGCATGGTACGACATCGCGGACGGCGCGAACCGGCGCGAGGACGAGCGCGGCGTGCGCGCCTCGCAGGCATCCATCGAAACCCTGATCGGCAGGGAAAAAAAGCGCGGCACGAAGGCAGAGCAGCTGGTGCTGGCGGGATTCTCGCAGGGCGGCGCGATCGCGCTGCACACCGGCTTGCGCCATTCTGAGCGCATCGCCGGAATCATGGCCTTGTCCACCTACGTACCGGTCGGGGAAAAGCTCCTTGCCGAGGCGAGCGCCGCCAATCGCGATGTCCCGATCTTTATGGCGCACGGGACGTATGATCCGATCATCCCGCGCGACCGGGCCGAACAGTCTCGCGGGCTTTTGCAATCGCTCGGCTACCCCGTGGAATGGCGCGAATACCCGATGCCGCACTCGGTCTGCCCGGAGGAGCTCGCCGATATCGGCGCGTGGCTGGGAAAGATGCTCGGTTGCAAGGCCTGAAGGCCAGTCCTACTCGCCTATATCGCGGACCATCTGGCGGCAACGCACCAGCGCGTAGTCGTCGCCGCGTTCCATATCACCCGTAGGCAGCAGCAGGTAGGCCTTCCCGTTTCGCTCGAGCTCCAGATTCTGGCCGGCAAGCAGAACATTGGCGCGGAGCAACAGCTGCGCCTCGGGAGCGGAATCGACCGGATTGAGCAGGATCGCCGTTTCCGAGTCCCCGCTGGTTCCCATCTGCCCGCTCCGCAGCTTCACCCGCACGGGCAGCGCCGCACGCCCCAGGGTCTGGATTCCCACGGTTCCCTGCTTCGCGGATTCGCGCGTCAAACGGCGAATCACGCCGACCAGCCAGTTCGAGCCGCCTTCGGGCTGCAGCCCGAGCAGGCAGCCGATTTTCAGCCACTCGCCTTTGATTTGCGGCACGCTCGCTCCGAATCCTCCGGCACTGACGTTCTCGACAATCCAGCTCTCGACCTTGCTCGGATCGAACTGCACCTCCCCGGTAGGGTCGAGCGCGGCGCGCACTCCGTCGAAACCATAGGTGACGGTGAGCCGCGATTTGACCCTGTGACGCTGCGCTCTCCTCTCCGGCGGCTTGGGCGCCCAGTGAAGAGCGAGGTGCTCGAGAACGTCCAGCACGATCTCGGTTTCGTAGTCACCGCCGAGCGCGATGCTCGAAGGCACCGCACCGGTCGATTTCACCGCCTGAGCGAGCTTCTCGATTTCCTTCACGGCGCCGCCCGCGGCAAAGAACCTGAGCGTCGGTGCGCGGTGCGGCAGATGCGCGGCACGCACCGGAGGCTCGTGATTGGCCAGATCGAAGCAGTAGACGATATCGGGCTGGAGGCTGGTCGTGAGCTTGAACGAGCCGGCGAGATGCGCGATCAGCCGCTCGACCAGCTCGATCTCGACTGGAAGCAGGCTGTCGGGCGACGATGCCGCAAACATCACTGCTTTGAGAAATTCCTGCTCGGGCGAAGTCTCCCCCGGCAAGCCTGCGTAGGCGACCACCTTGGACTGCGAGTACTTGCGGTTTTCGGAGAGCGCGTAGATCTTTGCGACCACTTCCCACAGGGAATTCTCCGCAGGGCCGTAGCGCATGTGCTGCCATTTCATCTGCGCGGCGTACGCACGCAACGCACGCACGGTGAGCAGGGGCACGCTCTGTTTCAGGTCCTCCCAGCCCTTCTGGCCGGTCGCGTAGGCTTCGATGCAGATCGCGAACGCGAGTGCGGATTGCCCATACCATTGGCGTATCAGCGACCACAGCCGGTTTTCCTGGAACTTGGTCAGGCGCTGCGAGGAGAGGTACTCCCGCTGGAGTTTGCGAAGGTGAATCTGCGCGGCGTCGTCCACCATCTGCACGATCTGCGCGCGGTGCTCGGGTTTGAAGCCAGGCCAAGTACGCACCGATTCCAGCCAGTGATTCAGATCTTCCAGCGCCTTGAACGGATCGCTTGCGGGAATGGCGTCGAGGATCGCCCGGGCCCCCTTCACCTCGGCCATGGGATGATCGGACGCGCCTCCTCCGAACAGCTTCATCATGCCTCTCTCCGTCTCGTGCGCTGCCGGAGGAAGAATCGGCGCGGGTCTGTTCGTAGCCCTCCGATGGTGCTGGCGAGTGGACTCGAACCACCGACCTACTGATTACGAATCAGTTGCTCTACCAGCTGAGCTACGCCAGCCTGCGTCCCGCGCACGAAGGGTGAGCCCGCATTATATCAGCGGCCCCTGCTGTCCTTTCTCAGGATTGCGGGCGCGTGCGGATGATGATGTCCACCCCGTCGGCGACCGTGCCCGGCGGCAAAGCCGGCAGGCCGACGACGCGGATATTGTCGGCGGGGACGTCGGTGAGCCGTCCCGTCACGACATCATAGAGGTGATGATGCGGTTCGGTGTTCGGGTCGTAGACGATTTTGGCCGGATCCACGACCAGCTCCCGGATCAACTTCCTTTCCAGGAACAGCTTCAGCGTGTTGTAGACGGTCGCCTTCGATGTTTCGGCGTAGCGGGAGTTGACCCATTTCAGGATCTGATCGGCCGAGAGGTGCTCGCGCCGCGTGAACAGAACGTGGGCGATCTCCATGCGCTGGTGCGTCGGCGTGATGCCATGCCGACGCAGCAGCTGAGCGATATTTTCGCGATTCCGCTTCTGCGCTTTTCTCACGAAAACCATTCTAAACGAGCATTTGGACCTTGTCTAATTCGGGCTCCCGGCCCCGGGAACCGCGCTCCGGAAACGTGAACTAATTCCGCTAGAATTCCCGCGCTGGTGCCGTACGTACGCCGATTTCGGCCACTCGTCGGGAAGGTTTGCGGCGGACTCCCCGAGTTCCCTATCATTGAGCCGCAAAAGAAGGGGGTCCCCATGCAGCGCCCAAACGGTTTCACCCTGATTGAATTGATGGTCACGGTCGCGATCATTGCGATCCTGGCGGCGATCGCCATCCCGAACTATTCCGACTATGTGAGGCGCGGCAAGCTCCAGGAAGCGACCTCCAATCTGCTCGCCATGAGGACGAAGATGGAGCAGTACTTCCAGGACAACCGCTCGTACACCACCCCCGGCGCCCCCGTGCTCGCTCCGTGCATCGCGGGCTCCAGCGTCCCGATCCCCGCCCTTAAGTACTTCACCATCACTTGCCCGGTGCTCACGGCCACCCAGTACACGATCCAGGCCGACGGCACCGACGCCACCTTGGTGGGCATCACTTACACGATCAACGAAGGCAACGGTCGTGCCACGGCGGTGGCTCCGGGCTCGCCGATGGATCAAGCCGGATACACCAACAATTTGAACTGCTGGACCATCAGAAAGGGCGGCCAATGCTGAGCGCGCATAGCTCGCAGCGCGGCTTCACCATCATCGAGGTCATGATCTCGCTGGTGGTCCTCGGCGTGCTGCTCGCGCTGGGCGCTCCGGGCTTCATCGAATGGCTGCAGAACCAGCAGATCCGCGCCGCCGCCGAGGCAACGCTCAACGGCCTGCAGGTGGCGCGCGCGGAGGCGGTGCGCCGCAACACCCCGGTGCGCTTCCAGCTCGTTTCCGACTTGACCTCGACTTGCGTCTTGGCGAGTGCCTCCGTCACTGCGCCGGTCTCGGTCACCTGGATCGTGAGCCTCGACGATCCCAGCGGCGCGTGCGACAGACCTACGTACCACGAGGAGACTCCCCCGCCAGCCGTGCGAATTCTCCAGAAACGCACCAGCGCCGAGGGTTCCCCCAACGCCGTGGCGACGTCGGTGTTCGTGCCGTCCCCGCCCGCCGCGCCCGCGGCGCAGGCCGCGAGCACCGTGACTTTCGCGGCGCTGGGTAACGTCATCGCGAACGCCGACGCCACGCCGAGCATCGTCAAGGTCGACGTGACCAATCCCAATGTCTCTCCCAGCGCGATGCGGGCTCTGCGCCTCATCGTCAATCCCGGGGGAAGCATCCGCATGTGCGATCCCGCCCTGGCGCCCCCCGAGCCGCGCGGCTGCCCGGCGTTCCCGTGAAAGGACAGACGATGATGCGCGCAGGCACGCGATTTCCGGCGCCGGGCAACGAGCGCGGCGTGATGCTGATCGAGGCCCTGGTCGCGATCCTCATTTTCTCGATCGGAATCCTCGCCGTGGTGGGAATGCAGGCCGTCGCGATCAAGGACGTGACCAGCGCCAAGTATCGCAGCGAGGCGGCTTTCCTCGCGCAGGAGCTGCTCGCGCAAATGTGGACCGACAACGGGAATATCAGCACTTACGCTTTCCCCGGAGCGGGAGCGCCTCCCGCCAAAATCCAGGCCTGGGTCAACAAGGTGCAAACCCGGCTTCCCGACGGGGCAAACCAGCTTCCGATCGTGACGCTGACCAATCCCGTCCCGGCTGCGCCGGCGGCGCCGACCGGGGCAACCGTGCAGATCACAGTCAAATGGCGCCTGCCCGAAGAGGCGACGCAGAACCTTCCTGCGCACAGCCACACGGTGATCGCCTACGTCTATCCGAGCTCGACCTGAGCCATGCGCGCCTCCCGACATCGTGTTTCCGAGCGCGGCTTCAGCATGGTAGAGCTGCTGGTGGCCATGCTGATCGGGCTCATCGGCATGATCATCATCTTTCAGGTGTTCGAGGTGTCCGAGGGCATCAAGCGCTCCACGACGAGCGGCGGTGACGCGCAGCAAAACGGCGTGATCGCGCTCTATAGCATGGAGCGCGATTTCAAGAACGCGGGAATGGGATTCAACGACACCGCCTTCGCCGGCTGCAATATCGTCGGATACGACAACAAGCGCGCGACTCCGAATTTCCCGGCGGCCGGAGTCACCATGCAGCTCACTCCGGTGTTCATCACCTCCGGGGTTGCAACCACGGCACCGGACCAGATAAGCGTGCTCTACGGCTCGCAACCCCAGGCCGCAGCCAGCGTCCCCCTTTCCGCGAACATGGCGACCCCCACCGACGACCTGTTCGTCACCAACCCGTTCGGGTACAAGTTCGGCGACCTGCTCGTCCTGGTCGAACCCAACTCGGGGAAGAACTGCTCGATCATGGAGTTCAACCGCCTAGGCCTGACTTCGAATCAGCTCAAACACGACAACACTACGTACCTGAGCGCAGGGACCGCACGCACTCCCAGATTCAACGCGCCCGGCGGGCTAGGCGTTTTCTACGCCGGAGTCGGCACGCTCAACGTGTCGCGCGTATTCAACCTGGGCAACCTCTACACCACGCCCCCCGGCGGAACCGCGCCCGTCTATTTGCCTGTCTACAACTTCTACGCCCTCGCGAACGGCAGCTTGACGGTGACGTCCCAATTCGTGATCGACAACAACGGCCAGCCGACCGTTACCTCGATCGCGGACAACATCGTGCACATGCGCGCTCTCTACGGGCTGGACGACGGAGTCAACGACGGCGTGACGGTGACGTACAACGTCGGTGCCCCGGTAAAGGGCGACGGCATCGTCGACCGCTACGTGGATGCCGCCACCTTCAATGCGTTGGCCCCCGTTCCCTGGGCCAACCTCATCGCCGTGCGCATCGCCGTGGTCTCGCGCAGCGCGCTGCCCGAGAAGCCTTCCTCCGGAAAGCTTAGCGATCCGTGCGATGCGACCCTCTCGGAGCCTCAGTGGACGGGCACCCCGTGGGCGGGGGCTGGGCTCAATTACAAAACGCGACTCGATGTAAGTTCGGTCGTGGCGGCGCCGGATGACTGGAAATGCTACCGGTATCGCGTGTTCGAGACGACGATTCCCCTGCGCAACTGGATATGGAAGGCGAGCTGACATGAAGACTCCCCGTTCGTTCTTCCGGAGCGCGCGCGCTCCGCGGCTGCAGACCCGTCAGCGCGGCACGATCCTGATCATCGCGCTCATCGTGCTGGTCGCAATGACCCTCGCCGGCATCGCGACGATGCGCTCGGTGGATACCGCGACCATCACGGCCGGCAACATCGGGCTGCGGCAGGCTTCGGTCAATGCAGCCGACCAGGGACTCCAGGCCGGCGTCAGCTGGCTCACCGCGAATCTCGGCCCGACCCTCATCAACGACAACCACCAGCCCGGGACGGCCTCGATTGGTTACTTTTCCAGCGTCCCCGCGAATGACCCCGACTGGTACGATCCGCTCAACTGGAACGAGGCGGGGCAGTTGAACAACGGCAACCCCGACGCCGGCGGCAACGTGGTGTTCTTCCTGATCCACCGCCTGTGCCCCGTACCCAATTGCGACACCAGCGCGACCTGCGGTGGCAACCCCCCCAACCTCTGCGCGTCGACCATCCTCACGTCGGCCCTGGCCGGGGAAGGCTCCGACCAGACCCGGCCGACAGACGCCCACAGCTCGGCGCCGTCCATCCATTACCGCATCACGGCGAAGGCCGTGGGACCGCGCAATTCGATCTCGATCGTTCAATCCTTGGTGAGGGCGTTCAACTAGAGCGCACTCGCCCAAGAGGGAGCAAAACCATGAAACGCAACCACATCGTCCTGATCAAGCGCCTCCTCGCCTGCGGGCTCGCCGCCAATCTGGCGGTGCAGCCGGCGTTTGCCCAAGTCACCATTTCCCAGCTGCCGCTCGCCTCCGCGGGCGGCAACAACATTCTGCCGAACCTTCTCTTCACGCTCGACAACTCGGGGAGCATGAACTGGGATTTCATCCCCGACTACGTGAATCCCGCCACGTCCGGCATGCCGAACAATCCCTGCATGACCAACAGCGCCGGCAGCAACCTGTGCGTGGCGGGCGACCCGCCTTATACCGCGGGCGGCCAGTTCGGCTCGAACGGAGTTGCCTACGATCCGAACTTCAGCTATCTGGCCGGGATCGATGCGAACGGGCAGCCGCACGTCAATCCGCCGAGCGGAACGCTCACCGTTACCAACACCCCGAACGACGCCTGGGGCGTTCAATTCAGCAGCAACAGCGACCTCACAACCGCCGTTCGGGACAGGCGGTATTGCAATTCCAACAACTTGTGCAAGCGCAACGGCGCGGACGACACCGGCACCGTGTTGCCGGCAGGGCTCGTCGACGACGCCGGCCGCGCTCTGGGGGCAGGCATGTCCCCCTACCGCACCAATGCATCCAATTCGAGCACGGTGATCTTCGGCCTGCCCGAGATGATGCCGAT
The DNA here is from genome assembly GCA_005884455.1 of Betaproteobacteria bacterium. GTDB lineage: Bacteria > Pseudomonadota > Gammaproteobacteria > Burkholderiales > SG8-39 > VBDM01. Next base: position 48,385 of record VBCH01000208.1, on the reverse strand, counting down.
CGGAAGCTTCCGTCGAGCTGGGAGCACCGTGACCGCGACCACCGTCGAAGCGCACGGCCTGACCACCTCCGACAAGGTTTTCGTCACCAGCGGCACCGGGGGCCTGGCCGTCACCTGCGTCGCGGTGACGTCGACCGCCAATGCCAATACCTTCACCTATACCTCGGGGAGCTCGGGCACGATAGCCGCGACCAGCGCTTCCTACCGCAAGTGCGCGAGCGGAAGCTTCCAGCGGCCCGGGTCCAGCGGCAACATCAACGTCAGCACCGCTGCCGCCCACGGGCTAGTCAACGGCGACGTCATCACGACCTTCATTCCCACCAACAACGCGATGAGTGTGAGCAACGTGGTTGTGAGCGGCGTTTCCACAACGACGTTCACTTACCCCGGCGCCTCGGGCACGATCCCTGCCACGGCAGGGTTCTGGGTGCGCAGCGGGCTTTATAACGTCACGAGCAACGTCAACGGCCCGGCACTCGCCTACCGCATCTACCCGGCCGAATGGTGCGCCGACCCCAACCTCAGCGACTGCATCGAGGTCATGCCGCCGGCCGCGCCGCCCTCCGATCATCCGTTCCCGGCGTTCGTGCGCTTCTGCCGGACCCAGGAAGAAGCCCTCGCCCACGGCGCAGTCACCTTCATCGCGACCACGCCGCAGACCAACCGGTGCCAGCTGAAGTACCTGAACGTGCCGGGGCTGCAGACCTACCAGTTTCCCCGCTACGGTTGGTTCCTCCGCGACACCATTGCGTCCACGGTCGCCTCGTACAGCGGGCGGCCCTTCCGGGTCGATTGCGCAGCCCCGCCGACCTGCACCTACACCGAGGAAATCCAGAACTACGCGAAGTGGTACGCCTACTACCGCACGCGCATGCAGATGATGAAGACCTCGGCGGGAATCTCGTTCCGCGGGTTCATCTCCAATCCGACGGGCACCCCGCCCAAGCCCGACAGCCTGCGCGTGGGCTTCATCACGCTCCACGCCGAGGACAGCGGCAGCATAGACACGAACCAGTACCTGAAGATCACCAATTTCAACACGACGCAGGCGAACAACTTCTACACCAAGTTCTACCAGCAGGTTCCCGGGAACGCCACGCCCCTGCGCGAGGCGCTTTCGCGCGCCGGATGGATCTTCGCGGGCAAGCTCAATACCGGGTTGACGAACGGCATTCCAGGTGCCGACGACCCGGTGCAGTCGTCCTGCCAGAAGAATTACACGCTGCTCACGACCGACGGGTTCTGGAACCAGGGCGCGGGGCAGGACATCGCCGGCGCCGCGATGGGAAACTGGGACAATATCGACAATAACCTCTACACGCCCGCCGGGGTCACTCCCGCCTACACGGATCCGGTGTCGAGCCGGCCCACCGGCACCTACGACGGAAACATACTGCCGGGCACGGTAGCCGGGACCAGTCCCGGCGGCTCCGGAACGCTCGCCGACGTGGCCTTGTACTACTACATGACCGACCTGCGCGGAGGAGTCGACCGGAACAACAAGCCGACCGGTCCTTCGACCAGTCCCAATACCACGCCGCCGAACGGCGACGTGTCCGTGAACAACATCCCGAGCAAGGCGGGGAACAAGGACTTTGCGCAACACCAGCACATGGTCACTTTTACCCTGGGCCTGGCCGAAGGAGTGATGAGATTCCAGCCCGACTATGAAACGGCCGCAACCGGAGATTTCGCGAACATCAAGAACGGGGTGGCCAACGTGTGCCTCTGGGCCGCCGGCGTGTGCAACTGGCCGGCGCCTCAGCAGGACCAGCAGACCGCGCTCGACGACCTGTGGCACGCCGCCGTCAACGGGCGAGGAAGCTTCTTCCAGGCGACGAATCCCCGAACGCTCGCGACGTCGCTCCAGAACGCCTTGAGCAACATTGCAGGGCGGACGGCTTCAGCGGCGGCTGCGGCCACTTCGAGCCCGAACATCACGCCGAAGGACAATTTCGCGTTCAGCACCACCTATCAGACCAACACCTGGTCCGGGATCGTCAAGGCGAACCGACTCGACGCAACCACCGGCGCGGTGCTGAAGGACGCCCAGGGCAGACCGATCATCCTGTGGGAAGCCGACACCCAGCTCCTCACCCAGGTGAGCGCGAACGGCGATGCGCGCAACATCTGGATGCTCGACACCACCGCGCCGAACAAGCTCAAGGCGTTCCAGTTCCTGGGCATGACGCCCGCCGAGCAGGCCTTCTTCATGAACAAGTGCGCCTCCATGACCCAGTGCGCGCTGCTGAGCCTGCCCCAGAAGGCCGTGGTCAACGCCGGCACCGCGCTCGTCGGGTTCCTGCGCGGGCAGACCGGCAACGAGGCGGTGCTCTTCCGCGACCGGGTAGAGACCGATCCGGTGACCGGTGTGACGCTGCAAACCGTGCTCGGCGACATCGTCGATGCGACCCCGGCGTACATCCGCCTTCCGGAGTTCAGCTACACCGACATCGGCTACAGCAGCTTCGTGAGCGCGAACAACAACCGCCCCGGGGCGCTCTACGTCGCGGCAAACGACGGATACCTTCACTCCTTCGACAACAGCACGGACGCCAACGGGAACACGCTGTCCTCGGCAGGAACGGAGAACTGGGCCTACATGCCGAAGTTCGTCATGCCCGGCATCTACCAGATAGCGGATACGGGTTACGCGAACGCGCACCGTTTCATGCTCGACGGTAGCCCGGAGATCGGCGACGTGTTCGACGTCACGGCCGGCATCTGGAAGACGATCATCGTCGGCGGCGCCAACGGCGGCGCCCGCGGCTTCTATGCGCTCGACATCACCGATCCGAAGAACCCCAAGGGCCTGTGGGAGTTCTGCTCCGATTCGACGCTGTGCCCGGCGGTCGGCGCGGTCAGCCACAGCGACAGCGACCTGGGCTTCAGCTACGGCAACGCGGTGATGGGCAAGCGCGCGCTCGACGGGAAATGGGTCGTGGTCCTGACCTCCGGTCTGAACAACGTCAGCCCGGGGACCGGCGTGGGTTTCTTCTACGTGCTCGATGCGATCACCGGGCAGGTGCTGGACAAGGTGAGCACCGGTGCGGGCACCACGATCACGCCGTCGGGCCTGATGAGGCAAGGCGGGTTCTTCAAGGCCGGGCTGGTCGATGCCAAGATGGACTTCGTATACGGCGGCGATCTGCAAGGCAACGTCTGGCGGATCGACATGTCGACTTCGCCGCCGGCGCTGATGCACATGGCCACGCTGAAGGACGGCGCAGGCAACCCGCAACCGATCACCGTGCGGCCGGTGGTGACCAATCTCGGCACCAACCGCATCTACTACGTCGGGACCGGGCGCTACCTCGCCTCCACCGATCCGTCGGACACCTCGCAGCAGTCCATTTACGGATTCAAGGACAAGAACGCCGACTACGGAACGAACATCCGCAGCGCGAACCTGGTGACGCAGACGCTCACCGCCGGATCGACCAGAACGATCACGAACAATGCCGTCAACTGGAGCACCCAGGACGGCTTCGTCATCGACCTCAATCCGGGAAATGACAGTCCCGGCGAGCGCATCGTGCTCGACCCGCGCCTTGAGCTCGGAACTCTGGTCTTCGCGAGCAATGTTCCCATCGTGGGGGGGTGCACGCCCGGGGGAGACTCCTTCGTCTACAACCTGGATTTCACGACCGGAAGCTACGTTCCCGGAGCCGCGAGCAATACCGCCGGGGTGAGGCAGGGCGCGTTCCTGGTAGGCTTCACGCCGATCCAGACGACCGACGGGTCGATCCGCACGGTCAACACGGATTCTTCCGGCGGCCTGGGAACCGGCAGCGTCAACATCGGCAACAAGCCCAAGGGGATCTCGCGCTTCTCCTACCGCGAGCGCTGAGCAGAAATCCCGCGCCGGGCGCCGAAAAAGCGCTCAGCGCGGCGCGGCGCGCAAAGCGAGTTCGCGCGGCAGTGTGAACACCACGCCCTCGTTCACGCCGTCGAGCTGGCGCACGCTGCCCGCGCCGAGCGCCTTGAGCCGCGCGATCAGCTCGTTCACCAGCACTTCCGGAGCGGAGGCTCCGGCCGTCACGCCGACCCGGCGCCTTCCCGCGACCCACTCGGCCTTCAGCTGGGCCGCGCTGTCCACCATGTAGGCCTCGATGCCGCGGCTTTTGGCGACCTCGCGCAGCCGGTTGGAGTTCGAGCTGTTGGGCGAGCCGACCACGATCACGACGTCGCATTGCGGCGCCATGACCTTGACCGCATCCTGCCGGTTCTGCGTCGCGTAGCAGATGTCGTCCCTCTTCGGACCCGTGATCGCGGGAAAGCGCGCTTTCAGCGCCTCCACGACCGCCGCGGCGTCATCGACCGAGAGGGTCGTCTGAGTCACGTAGGAGAGCTTTCCGGGATCGCGCACGTCCAGAAGCGCAACGTCGGCGGTGGTTTCCACGAAGTACATGCCTTCGGCCGCCTGGCCCATTGTCCCCTCGACCTCCGGATGGCCGCGGTGGCCGATCATGACTATTTCGCGGCACGCCGCGCGCATCTTCGCGACTTCGACGTGCACCTTGGTGACGAGCGGACAGGTCGCGTCGAATACGCGCAGTCCCCGCGCCTTGGCCTCGCCGCGCACCGCCTTCGAGACGCCGTGGGCGCTGAAGATCACCGTGCTGCCCGGAGGAACCTCGGCCAACGCCTCGACGAACACGGCGCCTTTGCTCTTCAGGTCCTCGACGACGTACTTGTTGTGCACGACCTCGTGGCGGACGTAGATCGGCGCGCCGTGGATCGTTAGCGCACGCTCGACTATGCTGATCGCGCGCTCGACACCGGCGCAAAAACCGCGTGGATTTGCGAGCAGTACTTCCATGCCGGCCTATTTTAGGGCTTTTGCGCCGCGCCGGCCGAACGCAGCCCGTCGAGGATCAGCAGTCCCGCGCCTACGGTGATCGCCGAGTCGGCGAGATTGAAAGCCCAGAAATGCCAGCCGAAGGCGTGAAAGTCGAGAAAATCCACCACGTGGCCGAGGGCGATCCGATCCCAGAGATTGCCGAGCGCTCCTCCGAGCACCAAGGCAAGTCCCGTCGAGAAAAGGCGCTCGCTCGAATGCCTGGCGAGGAGAAACACGATGGCGCCGGTCGCGGCGACGGCTATCCCGATGAACAGCGCCCGTTGCCAGCCGCCCGCGTCGGCGAGGAAGCTGAAGGCGGCGCCGCGGTTGTGTGCGAGCACCAGGTTGAAGAACGGCGCGATCTCGCGCACCTCGCCGAAGCGCAGGTTCGAGCTGATGGCGTACTTGCTCGCCTGGTCCGCAAGCGCGATGAGCAGGGCGAGTGCGAGCCACGGGGCGATGCGTTTCAGGCTCGCCGGGATCACGCGAATCTCCGGGGCTCGCCGGACCCGTAGAGATTCTGCACGCAGCGCCCGCAGATTCCCGGGTGGGCCGAGTCCGAGTCAACGTCCGAACGATAGTGCCAGCAGCGCTCGCATTTCGGGTGCGGGCTGGGCCCTGCGTGGATTGGCGCTTCGCCCGCGCTCCCCGCCTCGGTCACCGACGCTCGCGAGGTGATGAACACGAAGCGCAGCTCGTCCTGGAGGCTCTGCAATAGCCGCAGCTTGTCCCCGTCGGCTGCTATCGTCACCTCGGCCTGCAAGGAAGAGCCGATCTGACCTGCCGCCCGCAATAGCTCAAGGACCTTCTGCACCTCCGAGCGTGTCTCGCGCAGAGCTCGCCACTTCTCGATCAGGCTCTCCCCTCCCGGCAGTTCCGGCAGACGATAGTAGGTATGCGCGAATATCGTTTCCTCGCCCGGTTGGAAAATCTTCCAGGCCTCCTCGGCCGTGAAGCTCAGAACAGGGGCTATCAGCCGCAACAGGCTTTGCGTGACGTGGTAAAGAGCATTCTGGGCCGAGCGACGCGCCCGCGAATCCTTTCCGCAGGTATACAGTCGATCCTTGAGCACGTCCAGATAGAACGCGCTCAGGTCCTCGGAGCAAAACTTCTGCAGCTTCGCCGCAGCCGGGTGAAATTCATAGCGATCGTAGTCCTCGAGGACGCTCTTCTGCAGCTCGTGCGTCAGCGCCACGGCATAGCGGTCGATCTCCACCCAGTCCGCCACCGCCATTGCATTCCGCTTCGGATCAAAATCGGACGTGTTGGCGAGGAGGAACCTGAGCGTATTGCGGATGCGGCGGTAGGACTCGACCACTCCCTTCAGGATCTCGTCGGAGATGAAAAGCTCGCCCGAGTAGTCGGTCGCCGCCACCCACAGGCGCAGGATCTCCGCGCCCAGCGTCTCGGAGACTTTCCGCGGAGCGATCACGTTGCCGAGCGACTTCGACATCTTGCGGCCTTCGCCGTCGACGACGAAGCCGTGCGTGAGCAAGGCGTCGTAAGGCGCCCGGCCGTTCAACATGCAGGACACGAGGAGCGAGGAATGGAACCAGCCGCGATGCTGATCCGAGCCCTCGAGGTAAAGATCCGCGGGAAACTTCAGCTCCCTCGCGTGCGAGCCTTTCAAAACGGTCTGGTGCGTCGAGCCTGAATCGAACCAGACGTCGAGGGTGTCCTTCACTTTTTCGTACTGCGCGGACTCGGGGCCGAGCAATTCCCTTGCATCGATGCGCTGCCAGGCCTCGATGCCGCCCTGCTCCACTTTCTTCGCAACGGCTTCCAGCAGTTGCAGGGCTCGCGGGTGCAGGGCTCCGGTCTCCCTGTGGATGAAGAAGGGCATCGGCACGCCCCACTGGCGCTGGCGCGACAGCGTCCAGTCGGGGCGATTGGCGATCATGCCGTGCAGGCGCGCCTGTCCCCAGGAGGGATAGAAGCGGGTCGCTTCCACGCCCCGCAGCGCGGTGGCGCGCAAGGTCTCCGCGGGTTTCGTGCCGTTGTATCCGGGCACCTCGTCCATGCCCGCAAACCACTGGGTCGTGGCGCGGTAGATGATCGGGGTCCTGTGGCGCCAGCAGTGCATGTAGCTGTGCGGGTGCTTTTCCGAGTGAAACAGGGCGCCCGCTTCGCGGATCTTCTCGACGATCCTGGAATTCGCCGTCCAGATGTCCAGTCCGCCGAAAAACGGGAGCGACGAAGCATATTTTCCGTCGCCCATGACCGGAGCGAGGATCTGCTCGTCCTTCATGCCGTAGCGGCGGCAGGAAACGAAGTCATCGACGCCGTAGGCCGGGGCGCTGTGGACGATGCCGGTGCCCTGCTCCAACGTTACGTACTCGCCGAGGTAGACGGGGGAAAGTCTTTCGTAGAAAGGGTGCTTGAAATTGATCAGCTCAAGAGCCTTTCCCGGAGCGCTGTGATCGAACGCACTCGATTGAGGTCTCCGCCTCAGTCCGAAGCGCGATAAACAGGCCTCCTTGAGATCATTTGCGAGTATCAAACTCCCCTTCTCGGTTTCAACAAGCGAATACAGGTAGTCCGGGTGCACATTCAACGCCTGGTTGGCGGGAATCGTCCAGGGTGTGGTTGTCCAAATCACCGCATAGACCGGCCCTTTTGGCAGTTCATCGAGCGCGAACGCGCGTGCCAGTTTTCCGCGTTGGTCGTCGGCGAGCGGAAACCCCACGTCGACCGCAAGATCGATGCGGTCCATGTATTCGACCTCGGCCTCGGCGAGCGCCGAGCCGCAGTCGAAGCACCAGTTCACCGGTTTCAGGCCGCGATAGATATAGCCTTTCTCCAGCACCTTGCCGAGCGTGCGGATCTCGTCAGCCTCGCTCTTGAACGCCATCGTGGTGTAGAAGTTGTCCCAGTCGCCGAGTACGCCCAGGCGCTGGAAGTCCTTTTTCTGCCGTTCGATCTGCTCGGTCGCGTACGCGCGGGCAAGGCTCAAGGTCTTTTCAACGGCAATGTTCTTGCCGTAGGTCTTCTCGATCTGCACCTCGATCGGCATGCCGTGGCAGTCCCACCCGGGGACGTAGACCGCGTCGAAGCCCGCCATGTTGCGCGACTTGACGACGACGTCCTTGAGGATCTTGTTGACCGCCTGGCCGATGTGGATGTCGCCGTTCGCGTACGGCGGCCCGTCGTGCAGCACGAACTTCGGCCTTCCACGGCTCGCCTCGCGGATCTTTTCGTAGATTTTCTTCTCCTGCCATTCCTTGACCCACTCCGGCTCCCGCCTGGCGAGATCACCGCGCATGGGAAAGGGCGTATCCGGAAGATTCAGCGTTTTCTTGTAGTCGGTCTTGTTTTCAGGCATTGCGGTGATCCATGAGGAAGCTCTTGGCGGCTTCACAGTCGCGCGCGATCTGGGTCTTCAAGGTCTCGAGATCGGGATACTTCTCCTCGTCGCGGATCTTATGCAGAAATTCGACACGCACGTGGGCGGCGTAGAGATCCCCCGAGAAATCGAACAGGTGCACCTCCAGCACCGCGCGCCCGCTCGCCGTGATGGTGGGCCGGACGCCGAGGCTCGCGACCGCAGGACGGGCGACGGCCCCGATGCCGTGCACCTTCACCGCGTAGATGCCGGTGAGCGGGGGGCGATTGTGCTTCAGTTGCACGTTGGCCGTGGCGAACCCCAGCTCGCGCCCGAGCTTTCGTCCGTGGATCACGCGCCCGCTGATGCTGTAGGTCCGCGCGAGCAGCGTCTCGGCAGCCGCGAGGTCGCCCGCGGCGAGGGCGGCGCGCACGGCGGAGCTCGATACCCGCGAGCCGGCGTGCATCACCGTCGGCATGGTTTCGACTTGGTATCCGTGGCGCTGGCCCAGAGTCTTCAGCAAAGCGAGATCGCCTGCGCGCTTCGCACCGAAGCGAAAGTCCTCGCCGATCAGGAGCCAGCGCGCCCTGAGCTGTTTCGCGAGCACCTCCCCGACGAACGCTTCCGGCGCGAGCGCCGCGAACGAGCGGCTGAAACGCTGAACGTGCACGCGCTCCACTCCGTGCGCCGCGAGCAACTCGAGTTTTTCGCGCAGCGAGGTCAGGCGCGTAGGCGCCCCCCGCGGCGAGAAGAACTCGCGCGGATGCGGCTCGAACGTAAGCACGCAACTCGCCACGCCGCGCTCGCGCGCGCCGGCGCGGAGGCGCTGCAGCATCGTCTGGTGTCCGCGATGGATACCGTCGAAGTTGCCGACGGTCAGCGCGACCGCAGGCAGCACCGCATCGGAACTGCCGTGGGTAAGCAGCATGAAGCGCCAGGATTAAACGCAAAGTTTTGAATTATAGCGGCTTTTGACGGACTGGAATCCGAGCGCCGGCGCGAACGCCGAATCGGAGCCGGGCGCCGAGCCGTGCAGGGATTAAGATGCTCATCACCGAACCGGGGGCAGCGTGAAAACTATCGAGGAACAGATGGCGGTCTATGCCGCCTACCATCGCAATCGCTGGAACAGGCTCACCCACTTCATCGGCGTCCCCGCGATCATTTTCGCGATCCTGATCCCGATGAGCTGGGTTTCGCTGGGCGACGGCGTGAGCCTCGCGCACCTGTTCCTGGGCGCGGTTCTCGCGTATTACTTCCTCCTCGACGCGCCGCTCGCCCTCGTCACGGCAGTCGCGGTCGGCGCGCTCTTTCTTGCCGCGAAACTGGCGGCCGGGACCGGCATGACATCGGGTTGGATCTGGTTCGGCGCATTCTTCGTCGGAGGCTGGGTCTTCCAGCTCGTAGGCCACGTGTTCGAAGGCCGCAGGCCCGCGCTCTCGGACAATCTGTTCCAGATATTCATCGCGCCGATCTTCCTCGTGGCCGAGGTCTTCTTCGCGCTCGGCTTGAAGCGCGACATCCAGAGAAAAATCGAGGAGAGACTGGCCGGTTAGTTCAGGCGCGTGGCGGCCTGTTTGAGCTCCATGATCCTTTCGTGGATTTCCGCCGCGTCCGGCGCCTGCGGGCGCCGCCGCAGGTAGTTCTGCAGGTCGGACAGCGCCGGCCGGAAGCACTCGAGCTGCTGGTACACCAGCCCCCGGTCCCGAAGTTCCTCGGCCGACTCCGGCATCACGAGCAGCATCCTGTGCATGACCGCGAGCGCGTGTTCGAGCCTTCCGGTCTGCGTATAGATGTTCTTCAGATTGCGCAGAACCCTCGCGATGATCTGGCGCGGGGTCGCCGGCTCCAGATACTGGTCGAGCTGCGCCTGCTCCGCCTTCCCCGAGGGCAGAACTTGCGCGAGGCGCTGGCGCAGATCGGACTCCGACTGCGCCTCTCCTCCGGTGAACGGGTCGAGCACGAGCTGACCGCGCTTGACCGCGAGCTTGACGAGGAAATGCCCGGGGAAGGAAACGCCTTTCAGGTTGAGGCCGAGGCGTTTCCCGACTTCCAGATAGAGAATGGACAGGGTGATGGGAATCCCCGTGCGGCGCTCCATGACCTCGTTCAGATAGCTGTTGCGCGGATCGTAGTAATCGACAAGGTTGCCCGAGAAGCGCATTTCGTTGAACAGGTAGTAGTTCAGCGCGAGCACCCTCTGCTCGGAAAAGGCGTCGTCTGCGATGCGCTTCTTGATGGCGATCGCGATACCGTCGAGCTTGGATAGGTACTCGGAGATGTCCAGTTCCGGATAAATGTCCTGGGCAAGCATGAGGCTCGCCTCGGCGAGATTGAACTGATCCCGCGAAACGATTTGCGCGAAATGCTCGAGCCGGGAGTTCACGCCGCGCGTCTCGAAAAGTCCCTCAGCCGGAATCCGAGAATCCAAAGAGCGCTGAAATACGACGCTCCTCCGAGGAGCACGAGACCCGCGATCGCGGCCGCCCGCGTCGCTCCGGGAGCGCCGAGCCACCAGCGCTCAGGTCCCATCGCAAGCCATAACACGACCGCCATTGTCGCCAGAGCGGCCGCTACCTTCAGCGTGAACATCCCCCATCCCGCTTGCGGATGATAAATACCGTACTCACGGAGCTTGCGGTAAAGCAAGCCGGCGTTGAGACAGGCGCCGAGCCCGATCGCGAGCGCAAGTCCCGCGTGCTTGAGGGGAACGATCAACGCGACGTTCATGAGCTGGGTGGCGACCAGGGTTACGATGGCGATTCGGACCGGCGTCGCAATATTCTGCCGCGCATAAAAGCCCGGCGCCAGCACTTTGACGAGGATGAGCCCGAGGAGCCCCGCGCTGTAGGCCATGAGCGCCTGGCGCGTCATCCAGACGTCGCGCTCCCCGAATTGCCCGTAGTGAAACAAGGTCGTGACGAGCGGCACCGAGAGCAAGGCCAGCGCGACAGCCGCAGGCGCCGCGAGGATGAGCGTCAGACGCAGACCCCAGTCGAGAAGATTCGAATACTCGCTTTCGTCCGAAGCGGAGTGATACTTGGACAAGCTTGGAAGCAGGATCGTTCCGAGCGCCACGCCAAGCAGCCCGGTGGGGAATTCCATCAGCCGGTCCGCATAGTAGAGCCAGGAAACGCTGCCGTCCTCGAGATACGAGGCGAATATGGTGTTGATAAGGAGGCTGATCTGGCCGACGGATACGCCGAGCACGGCAGGCCCCATCAGCAGCAGAATTCGCCGAACCCCCGGGTCTGAGAAAGATAGTCTCGGTCGCGGCAGCATCCCGATTTTCGCCAGCGCCGGGACTTGCAGCGCGAGCTGCAGCGCCCCGCCGACGAATACCGCCCAGGCGAGCACCATCACTGGCGGCTTGAAATAGGGCGCGAAAAACAAGGCTCCGAAAATGAAGGCGAGATTGAGCAGCGCCGGGGTCAGCGCCGGTATCGCGAAGCGGCTCCAGGTGTTGAGGATGCCGCCGGCGAGCGAAACGAGCGAGATGAAGAGAATGTAGGGGAAGGTGATGCGCAGCATCGCCACGGTGAGGTCGAACTTCGCGGGCGTTGCGGCGAACCCCGGTGCGCTCACGTAGATGATGACCGGCGCCACAGCAACGCCGAGCGCCGTTGCAGCAAGGAGCGCAACGGTCAACAGACTCGCGGTGCGGTCTACGAGAAGCTTGGTTTCCTCATCGCCCCGCCGGGTCCGGTATTCCGAGAGCACCGGAACGAAAGCCTGCGAAAACGCGCCCTCGGCGAACAGGCGCCGCAGAAGATTGGAGATCCGGAAAGCGACGAAGAACGCGTCGGTCGCCAGTCCCGTTTTGAACAAGGTTGCGATCAGAGCGTCCCGTACCAAACCCAGAACTCGCGACACGAGCGTCATGCTGCTCACGGTCGCGAGCGTTTTGAGCAAATTCATGCGGGAATTATAGCTTTCACGGACGGAAAACCTTGCGCGGGCCTGCGACTACGACTACAATTGCGCCCTTTCGTTCGGGGTTCAGCATGGCGAATACCAAGGGCGCGCGCAAGGCGGCCCGCCAGGCCGAGAAGCGGCGCAAGCACAACGCCAGCCTGCGCTCGGCTCTGACCAGCGCGATCAAAAGCGTCACCAAGGCGATCGCCGCCGGCGACAAGGCCGCGGCGCGGAAGATTTTCAGCGAAGCCTCGGGAACCATGGATCGCATCGCCGATAAGAACGTCGTCCACAAGAACGAGGCAGCGCGGCACAAGAGCCGCCTTGCCGCGCGACTCAAGGCGATGCCGGGATAGCCCCAGGCCCTTCGTCGGGCCGCTTCTCTCCGCGACCCGGCCTGACCTGCAGCTCGTTGTCCTTCGCGAAATTCAGCAAGAAACCGTAGGCCATCGGTTCGACCTCCTTCAGCCTGACGTCCACGACGACGCACTTCATTCCTGCCGACGTGATCGGACGCACGTAGGGCGAGTACCGCATGCGTCCGTCCGAGCCGAACGCCGACATCACCCCGCACAAACGCTCCGCCCAGTCGCTCGGCCGGAACGGCTCTCCGCCGATCGTCACGCCCTTGATCAGGAATTCGTCGGTGCGCGGGCTCATGCCGACTCGAGCGCACGCGTCGAAGAGTGAGGCATGTCCGGGTTCACGAGGGCGCAGAGTATAGCCTCTCCTTGCGCTCACCCGCGGTTTCCCGCAACAATCCGGTTTCTCTTTTGCACGCCGCCCCATGAAGAAGCCGGTCAGCCGGGTCCTTATCATCAATGATGAACCGTTGGTGCTGAAGGAATTCGTCAAAGGGCTGAACGCGGCCGCACGCTCGCTCGACAATCCGCTCGGCATCACGTTTTCCGGAGTCACCACGGCGCGCGAGGCGCTCGCCGCGATCGAAGAGGACGGCGATCTCCAGGCCGTGGTCGTCGACGACAAGCTCTACACCCTCAACCAGAAGAGCCCCAAGAAGGAGATGTCGGCGCTGGAGCTCGTCCAGCGCGTCACACGCTTTCGGCCCGAGCTCGACGTCTACATCCTCATCGCACAGGAGCACGAGGACGAGATCGTCGATGCCCTCTTCGCGGAGGCAGTCGACGGCTACTTCTACCGCGAGGAGCGCGATTACCGCGGCATGTACCGGATACTCAACGCGCAGGTCCAGGAGCGGTCGCGCACGCCGTTCTACGACCAGCTCAAGAACTACGTCTGGATGGCGAAGGACTCCTGGCACACTCCGGGCCACTCGTCGGGCGAGTCGCTGCGCGGCAGCCCCTGGGTCAACGATTTCTGCGATTTCATGGGCGAACATGTCTTCGACGCCGATCTCTCGGTGTCGGTGAAAATGCTCGACTCGCTGATGGAGCCCACCGGCGTGATCGCCGAGGCGCAGACCATCGCGGCCAAGGCCTTCGGCGCGCGCCGCACCTTCTTCGCAACCAACGGCACCTCGACCTCGAACAAGGTGATTTTCCAGACGCTGCTCGCGCCGGGCGAAAAGCTGCTGCTCGACCGCAACTGCCACAAGTCGGTGCACCACGGGGTGGTGCTCTCGGGCGGCCATCCGATCTATCTCGATTCATCGATCAACGCCAAGTACAGTTTGTACGGTCCGGTGCCGAAGAAGACCATCCTTTCGGCGATCCGCAGGCACCCCGACGCCCAGGCGATCATTCTCACCTCTTGCACCTACGACGGGCTGCGCTACGACCTCGCGCCCATCGTCGAGGCGGCGCACGCGAAAGGCATCAAGGTCATCGTGGACGAGGCCTGGTACGGGTTCGCGCGCTTCCATCCGGCGTTCCGGCCCACGGCGCTTGAGGCGGGGGCGGATTACGCCACGCAGAGCACGCACAAGGTGCTCTCGGCCTTCTCCCAGGCCTCGATGATTCACGTCAACGATCCCGGATTCAACGAGCACCTGTTCCGGGAGAACTTCAACATGCACACGTCCACCAGCCCGCAGTACAGCATGATCGCGAGCCTGGACGTGGCGCGGAAGCAGGCGGTGATGGAAGGCTACAAGCTCCTGTCGCGCACGCTCGCGCTTTCGCAGGAATTGCGCGCCCAGATCAACTCGACCGGCGTGTTCCGGGTGCTCGAGCTCGACCAGCTCATTCCGGAGGAGGTCAGGCGGGACAACATCCGCCTGGATCCGACCAAAGTGACCGTCGATATCTCGAGCTGCGGCTATACGGTGGAGGATCTGCAGCGGGAGCTCTTCGACCGCTACAACATCCAGGTCGAGAAATCCACGTTCAATACGCTGACCCTGCTGCTGACGATCGGCACCACGCGCAGCAAGGTCTCGCGACTTTACGATGCGCTGATGCGCATCGCGCGCGAGGGCCGGGCGCCGCGCCGCCTGTACAGGTTCCCGGAAATCCCGGGATTCACACGCCTTCGCTACCTGCCGCGCGACGCCTTCTACTGCGGCGGGGAGCTGGTGCCCCTGGTCGACGAGAAAGACAACATCAGGCGGGACCTGCTCGACCGGGCGTGCGCCGACCAGATCGTCCCCTATCCCCCGGGCATCCCCGTGCTCGTTCCGGGGCAGGTGATCACACGGGAAATCGTCCACTATCTGGTCGGCTTGCTGCGCTCCCAGAAGCGCGTCGAGCTCCACGGGATCGTCTACGACGGGTATCTGCCCTGCTTGCGGGTCCTGAAGCCGGCCGAGGAGCGCGGCCTGCGCCGGATCGGTTAGGGGCCGGGCCCGCCACCGGGCTTCAGCTTGCAACAGGAAAATCGGTATGTTATACAGGCGTTTCCGAGAAAATTATGCCGCCGTCATTGAACACGACGAAATTCGGCTTTCGCATCCGCACGCGGCAGGGCCTGGTCATCGAGCACCTGATGATTCACGGCCGCAACGAAGCCGACGCCGAAAGAAAGCTCCGGCAGATGTACCCGCACTGCGAGATCCTGGAACGCAGCGTCATGCAGCCCGCGGTGATGCAGCCGACCTTGGTGCCGGCTCCGGCCGCTCAGGACGGAACGAGCTTCGAAGAGATCGTTTCCCTGATCAGCAAGTAGCGCCGGGCGATCACGACGCCTCGAGAAATCCCGAGGACAGCAATTCCTCCAGCAGGCCCGCGTAGTCCTGCGCCCCGCGGCTATCGGGCGCATGGCTGAAAATGTCCCTGCCGAGTGCGGGGCTCTCCGCGATGCTCACGGTTTCGGCGATGCGCGTCTGGCACAATTCCGCCCCGAACCGGGAGGCGAGCTGTCCGGCGATGTCGTGCGACATGCGCCGGCGCGAATCGAACCGCGTCAAAAGGTAGCGACGCTCGACGCGCCGCTTCAGCACGTGCTCGAGCGCCCGCAAGGTATTTTCGAGCGCGAGCGCGGCCCTCAGGGCGAGGTAGTCGGTCGAGACCGGGATCAGAACCCGTTCCGAGGCGAAAATCCCCGAGAGAGACAGCACGCCCAGCATCGGGCAGCAGTCGATTAGCACCAGGCGCCTGCCGTCCCAGCCCGCATCCAGTCCCCGCTTGAGCTTGTTCAGAATGTCCGGCCCCCTGCCGAACAGCGAATCCACCTTGACCAGCTCCATATGCGCCGGGATGAGCTCGCCGCCGAAGCGAACCGGCCGGGCAACTTCCTTGAGCGGCCTGCCTGCGTTGAAGTACGCGAACAGACTTTCCCCGCTTGAGGCTCCCGGGTTGAGGATCGAGCTGAGATGCGACTGCGCGTCGAGGTCGACGAGCAGCGGCACCCCTCCCCGCCGCGCGAGCGCCGCGCCCAAGTTGAGCACGGTCGTCGTCTTGCCGACCCCGCCCTTCTGATTGAATACCGTCAGGCGCGTTCCCATGCCGAATTCGTTGTGCTAAGCTATTCGCCCTTCAGAGCAATTCGATTATCGCACAGGGCGACGAGATGACTTCTATCCGGCTAGCGCGTCACGCAGGCGCCACGGCTTCGCCCATTCGGCCCGACACCCGACGACGCCGAGCGCGGCGATAGCGCATCTCACGCGCCTCGCGGCGCGCTCCAAAGAGATTTTGGCGCAAGCGTTTCGCTGCGCCGTAAACGTTGACGGGTGATTTCATGTCTCATTCGATGAACACATACAGCCGGATTCCCGTTGCCTTTACCCGCGGCGAGCGCGTCTGGGTGTGGGACGAATCCGGCAAGAAATACCTCGATGCGCTCGCGGGGATCGCGGTCAACACGCTCGGCCACGGCCACGCGAAACTGACCCGGGCGATCGCGGAGCAGAGCTCGCGCCTGATCCACACCTCCAACCTCTACCGCATCGCCGAGCAGGAAAGGCTCGCGGACAAGCTGGCGGCGATAAGCGGCATGGACGGCGTGTTCTTCTGCAACTCGGGCTGCGAGGCCAACGAGGCGGCGATCAAGCTCGCGCGCCTGTACGGCCACGGCAAGGGGGTGGAGAGCCCCGGGATCGTGGTCATGGACAAGGCTTTCCACGGCAGAACGCTCGCGACGCTCTCGGCCACCGGCAACCGCAAGGTGCAGCAGGGATTCGAGCCCCTGGTGCCGGGCTTCGTGCGCGTGCCGTTCAACGACATCGAGTCGGTGCGCCAGGCCGCGTCCCACGACAAGAGCGTCGTCGCGGTGCTGGTCGAGCCGATCCAGGGCGAAGGCGGAATCAATGTCTCCTCGATGCAGTACCTGCGCGATCTGCGCGGGCTCTGCGACAGCCAGGGATGGTTGCTCATGGTGGACGAAGTCCAGTGCGGTCTGGGCCGCACGGGCAAGTGGTTCGTTTATCAGCACGCCGGGATCCAGCCCGACGTCGTGCTGCTCGCCAAGGGCCTCGCCTCGGGCGTGCCGATCGGAGCCTGCCTCGCCCGCGGAGCCGCGGCCGCGGTCTTCAAACCGGGAACTCACGGCTCCACCTTCGGCGGCAATCCGCTCGCCTGCGCGGCAGCCCTCGCGACGCTCGCCGCCATCGAGGAAGAAGGCCTCATGAAGAACGCCGAGCGCATCGGCGGAGTGCTCCTCGCCGGGCTCCGCGAGGCGCTCGCGGGACGTCCGGGCGTGACCGAGGTACGCGGTCACGGCCTGATGATCGGCGTCGAGCTCGACTGGCCCTGCGGAGATCTGGTCGGGCAGGCCCTGGAGGCGGGCCTGCTCATCAACGTCACCATGGAAAAGGTGATCCGGCTGCTGCCGCCTCTAGTGATGAACGAAAGCGAGGCCCGCCAGGTGCTTTCCATCCTCGTTCCGCTGGTGCGCTCGTTCCTCGCGCAGCCCGCCCCCGCGATGCCCGCGCGCGCATGAAAAAGGGGCAGGCCCGGCTGCGGCACTACCTGCAGTTCAAGGACTTCTCGCGCGAGGAATACGAGCACCTGTTCGCGCGCACGCGCTGGATCAAGGACAAGTTCAAGCGCTACGAGCGTTACTGGCCTCTCGAAGACCGCACCCTCGCCATGATCTTCGAGAAGCCCTCGACGCGCACGCGCCTTTCGTTCGAAGCGGGCATGCACCAGCTCGGCGGCGCGGCGATCTACCTGTACACGCGGGACTCGCAGCTCGGGCGGGGAGAGCCGGTCGAGGACGCCGGGCAAGTGATCTCGCGGATGTGCGATCTGGTGATGATCCGCACCTTCCAGCAGGAGATACTGTCGCGCTTTGCGGCGAACTCGCGCGTCCCCGTGATCAACGGCCTCACCAACGAGTACCACCCCTGCCAGGTGCTCGCCGACATCTACACCTACGTCGAGCGCCGCGGGTCGATCCGGGGCAGGACTGTGGCGTGGATCGGAGACTCGAACAACGTGTGCAATACCTGGCTTCAGGCGGCGACGATCTTCGATTTCAACGTGCACGTCTCGACCCCGCCGGGCTACGAGGTGGAGCCCGAGCGCGCCGGGATCTACGACGACGCAAACTACGAGAGCTTCGCCGACCCGATGGACGCCGCGCGCGGCGCGGACCTCGTCACCACCGACGTGTGGACCAGCATGGGCTTCGAGTCGGAGAAGGAGGAGCGCGGGCGCGATTTCGAGAACTGGCAGGTGGACGCGGACATGATGCGCGAGGCGAAGAAGGACGCGCTGTTCATGCACTGCCTGCCTGCGCACCGCGGCGAGGAAGTCGCCGGCGAAGTGATCGACGGGCCGCAGAGCGTGGTCTGGGAGGAGGCGGAGAACCGATTGCATACGCAGAAGGCGCTGATGGAATTTCTGCTGCTCGGCAAGGTCAAGAAAGGGAGAAAGGGGAAAAGGTGAAGGGCAAGGTAAAGAAGGTCGTCCTCGCCTACTCGGGCGGGCTCGATACCTCGGTCGTCCTCAAATGGCTGCAGGACACCTACGGCTGCGAGGTCGTCACCTTCACCGCCGACATCGGACAGGGCGAGGAGCTCGAGCCTGCGCGGAAAAAGGCGCGGAAGCTGGGCGTGAAGGAGATCTTCGTGGACGACCTGCGCGAGGAGTTCGCACGCGACTTCGTGTTTCCCATGTTCCGGGCGAACGCGATCTACGAAGGTGAATACCTTCTGGGAACCTCGATCGCGCGCCCGCTCATCGCCAAGCGCCAGATCGAGATCGCCCGCAAGACCGGAGCTGACGCCGTTGCGCACGGCGCGACCGGCAAGGGCAACGACCAGGTGCGCTTCGAGCTCGGTTACTACGCGCTCGAGCCGAATATCCGCGTGATCGCCCCCTGGCGCGAGTGGAACCTGACTTCGCGCGAAAAGCTGCTCGAATACGCGGAGAAGCACGGCATCCCGATCGAAGGCAGGAAAAAAAGCGGGTCTCCCTACTCCATGGACGCGAATCTGCTGCACATTTCCTACGAGGGCCGCGTCCTCGAGGACCCCTCGCGCGAGCCCGAGGAGGACATGTGGCGCTGGACCGTGTCGCCCGAAAGGGCTCCCAAGCGCGGCGAGGTCGCCGAGCTGCAATACGAGAGGGGCGATATCGTCGCGGTGAACGGCAGGAAGCTCGGCCCCGCGAGAGTGCTCGCGGAGTTGAACCGCCTCGGCGGAAAGCACGGCGTCGGGCGGCTGGACCTGGTCGAGAACCGCTACGTCGGCATGAAGTCGCGCGGCTGCTACGAGACGCCGGGCGGCACCATCATGCTGAAAGCGCACCGCGCGATGGAGTCGATCTGCCTGGACCGCGAGGTCGCCCACCTCAAGGACGATCTCATGCCGCGTTACGCCTCGCTCATCTACAACGGCTACTGGTGGAGCCCGGAGCGGGCCCTCCTACAGACCCTGATCGACGCCTCGCAACGCGGCGTGAGCGGTCGCGTGCGGCTGAAGCTCTACAAAGGCAGCGTCACCGTCGTCGGCCGCGACTCGAAGTCCGACTCGCTCTTCGATCCGGAGGTCGCGAGCTTCGAGGACGACCGCGGCGCCTACGACCAGGCCGACGCCTCGGGATTCATCCGCCTGAACGCGTTGCGGATGCGCATCGCCGCGAACCGCACGCGAAGGCGGAAGACGCGCTGAGCCCTATTCGAACTTGTTGGTGAGCGTGCCGATGCCCTCGATCAAGATGCTCACCGTGCTGCCGGGCGTCATCGCCCCGACGCCCACGGAGCTGCCGCAGGCGATCACGTCGCCCGCCTCGAGCGTCATGTCCTGGGAGATCAGGCTCACCAGCCTCTCGGGGGAAAAGACGATATCGGAAAGGGAATAGTTCTGCCGCTCGTGGCCGTTGAGGATGGTCTTGACCGTGAGCTTGGCTGGCTCGATCTCGGTCTCGATGCAGGGACCGAACACCCCGAAGGTGTCGAAGCTCTTCGCGCGCGTCCATTGGGCGAAGACGGGGTCTTTCGCGATGATCTCGATCGCCGTGACGTCGTTGACGCAGGTGTAGCCGAAAATGTGCCGGGCCGCCTCGCTCTCGGGCACGCCGCTCGTGCGCTTGCCGATGACGATGCCGAGCTCGCCCTCGTACACCACCTTTCCGCTGTAGGATTTGGGCCCGCGGATCGTCTCGCCGTGCGCGAGGAGCGAGTTGTTGCCCTTGAGAAAATACAGGGGCTCGGACGGGACCGCATGGTCGAGCTTCGCGAGGAGCTCGTGATAGTTGTCGATCAGCGCAACGATCTTGCCCGGCACGCTCGGCGTGAGGAGCTTCGCGCCGGCGAGAGGGATCGCCTGGGAGGTCGCCTCCGGGCCCGCGAACATGCTGCCCGAGTGAACGCGGACGTTGTCGCCTTCGAGCTTTCCGAAGTATTCCCGTCCCTGATAGGCGACGCGTACCCACTTGGCCATGAAACCTCCTTGAGTCGTACGGGCCGGCAAGCCGCTTTCCGGCTCCGCGTTTCGCCCGGAGACGCGCGATCATAACGGATTCCGGGGCTTCCCTCGAATAAAACCCAGTTATTCCCTTAGCCTTCACGTGCGCATCCGAATCTATTCCGACCTTCACCTGGAATTCGCGCCCTTCGTGCCGCCGCCAAGCGACGCCGACGTGATCGTGCTCGCGGGGGACATCGACAACGGCGCCGCCGGAATCGAGTGGGCCAGAGAAGCTTTTGGCAAGCCCGTGCTCTATCTCGCCGGCAACCACGAGTATTACGAGGGCGAGTTCGAAGCGGTGCAGGAGGCCATGGGAGCGGCGGCGCGCAAGTGCTCGATCGAGCTCCTCGATTGCAGCGGAGCCGTCCTCGACGGTGTTCGCTTTCTCGGGTGCACCCTGTGGACCGATTACTCGCTTGCGCCGCAAGAAGAACGCCCCGCCGTGATCGAAAGCGCACGCAAGCTGAATCCAGATTTTCAACTGATCCGCTACGGCTCCCTCGCCTTCGCGCCGGAGGACGCGATCGCGCTCTGCGCCCGGCACCGCGCCTGGCTGGTCGCGGCCCTCGCCGCGCCGTTCCCGGGAAAAACCGTCGTCGTCACCCACTTCGCGCCGCACCCGCGCTCGATCGCGCCCGGGTATGTGGGCCATCGCGCCAACCCAGGGTTCGTTGTGGATCTCGAGGAAACGATGGGGAGCGCGGCGCTGTGGATCCACGGACACACGCACACCTTCTTCGACTACCGCGCGGGTGGCTCGAGGGTGATTTGCAACCCGCGCGGCTATCCGGGCGAAGCGACGGGGTTCAGGCCCGACCTGACCGTGGAGATCTGAGCTTCAGCCGCGGCGCCAGGTGCCGAGCGAAATCGATACGGGGGCGCAGCCCTCTCCGACCGGAAGCTGCGCAGGCCTCCAGACTATGATGTTCCCGTCGCCGGACAAGCTGCCCTCGACACGGAATTCACCCGCTGGAGTCGTGCAGTGCCGGCCGTCTTGCTCCGATTCGATCGCGCTGCGCATGGGCAGGACTCCGACCAATCGGCCACTCTCGAGCCTGCCGCGAAACACTAGCCGATTCGGGTACTCCCTGCGGATGCAATCGGGGGTGCGGCAGGTTTCCACGAGCACGATCTCGACAGCGTCCTTCGACGAACGCGCTTCGTAGCGGCTGAAGCTGTTGCGCCAACTGCCCGACAGGTCCGGCCCGTGCGGCGCGCCCTTTTCCTTCCCGCTCCTCACCTCATCGGCCCGGCGCACACGCTCGGGCCAAGGATCGAAGGCGGGCGCGGCGCGTGCGGTGTCGGGCTGGATTCTCACTGGCGCGGAAGCCGCAGGCGGAGGAGGAGGCGGATCCGGCTGGCCCGCTGAAACGCAAGGCTGCGGGTTGAAACAGCGCGAGGCGCAGCCGCGCGCGGAAAGGCTCCCGCTCAACGAAGCGCGCGCCGACTGGCAAGCAGAATCCGACCCGAAAGGCCCTTCCCTGCCGTTGCTTCCCATCCCGATCTTCGCGCAGCCCGAGCAGTACCAGTCGAAGGAGTACGTCACCGCGGCGGGCCCGCCGGCAGGCAGTAGCAAAGCACACGCGAGCATGACCAAAACAGAGTTCGGCGTAAAGCGAAAATTATTTGAAAAGTAGCTCACCTGTTGCGATGGGAACCGTCAAAGGAAGGATTGCCATATCAAAGCCGACACTCAAGGGAAGATCGACCAGGGGATACCTCGGCGGATCGGCTTTGAATTTTCGCAACGCGACCTCATCGCCCAAGATTGCGCTCACGTTAAGGCGCGTACCGCTGAATACCTTCGAGCTCCCTTGCTCGGCTGTCGAGATCGTCCTGTACGTCGCGCAACCGGATGAAAGCGATAGCAGCAGAACGACTCCGGGGACGATCGACACGGAGCTCGCGAACTTCATTCCTTGCTCTCCTTGGCGGCGCCCCGACGCTCCTTTTCGTACTGATCGTAACCCGGGAGCTCTTCCTTGGATTTTTCCATGGGCGTCGATTTGATGGCCTTGTTGTAGGCCCTGCTGCCCTCGTAAATGCCCTCCGCCGTGCAGGCCGAGGACGCTGTCGATACGAATGCGAAGAATAAGAACAAGAAGAATCTTTTCACTGGACTATGTACTGAACCTTGCCGATGATGTTTCTCGCGGCGACAAATCCCCAGGTCCGGCTGTCGCTGCTGTTGTCGCGATTATCCCCCAAGACAAAGTAGTGGCCATCGGGTACCCGGCAAGAGAGGCCCTCCGCCGTGTAAGCGCAATTTTCCTTGAGTGGAAACGCCCTCACAATCGGTGCGGCAGCAGGCGCCTCGGGTTCGATGCGGATAGCGTACTCACGGTCGCCGAGGCGTTCCAAATATTGGAGGGAGGGGGCAACGCGATCCCTGTGAACGTAATCACCGATTCGCCGGATGGGTATCTCTTCATCGTTGACCTTGAGTCGCTTGTTGTGGTACGAAATTCTGTCACGTGGAAGGCCGATTACCCGTTTGG
This sequence comes from Betaproteobacteria bacterium, assembly GCA_005884455.1. Taxonomy (GTDB): domain Bacteria; phylum Pseudomonadota; class Gammaproteobacteria; order Burkholderiales; family SG8-39; genus VBDM01. The sequence goes on along the minus strand of VBCH01000208.1, from coordinate 25,535 downwards.
CGAAGCTCAAGGCTGTATCTTCAGGATACTCGAAGACGATTATGTCTCCTCTTCGCACCTCGGATGACATGCCGGTCCTCATGAGGTGAATTCCGTACGTTCCGTAATTGCCATACCCCCACTTCCGAACAATCAGATGGGCGCGAGGCTCAATCGATGGAGCCATCGATTCCGACGGGAAGCGGAACGGTTCGAAAAGGAAAGCGCGAACCCCGAACGCCAGCGCTGCAAACGCAACACCTATTGCAACCAAGCCGTACCAGCGGCTGTACCAGGGGCGTCTGATCTCCCTGGAATCTCCGGCGAGGCGAGACGCATGGATCGCGCAGATTATCGCAACGAGCAGCGCAATAACGTTGCCAGCCCACTCCCTGTCGCGAAGTACAAACATGCTGCCCAGTGCGATGATCAGCGCAAGGGCAAAATACGCCGCAGCCCAGCGAGGCCGGGCGACGTACAGCATTCCCGCAGGCGGGATCAGCAGCCCGAGCACGGCCGCAATCCACTTCTTCGGTTTGCGGTAGATGGCGGTGGATTCCATTGTTGTCAGACTACCATAAGGGATTGCACCGGGCGTTCGGTATAATCGCGGGCCATGCCGTCTTTCGACATCGTCTCCGAAGTCAACAAGGTCGAGCTGAAGAACGCCGTCGACCAGGCGAACAAAGAGATTGCGAACCGCTTCGACTTCAAGGGCTCGGACGCGCGCATTGAGCAGACGGAGCTGGTGCTGACGCTCTACGCGGACGACGATTTCAAGCTGAAGCAGGTGACCGACGTCCTGCTGACGAAATCCGCGAAGCGCGGGGTGGACGCCCGGATGTTCGACACGAAGGCGGTCGAGAAGATCGGCACCAAGGTGAAACAGCCGATCCACGTCAAGGCCGGCATCGAGCAGGAGAAGGCGAAGAGCATCGTCAAGCTACTCAAGGACTCGAAGATGAAGGTCCAGGCGAGCATCCAGGGGACCGCGGTGCGCGTCTCGGGAGGGAAGAAGGACGATCTCCAGGCCGCGATTGCGCTGGTGCGCAAGTCCGTCACCGATATTCCGCTGCAGTTCCAGAATTTCCGCGATTGAACGGCACTAGCCCCCACTCAGCGCGCCGACGATGACGACTTCGTCGTTCGTGGCAAGCGCGGCACCGAGGTCCCGCGCCTGCTGCTGGTTGACGAAGATCTTGATGTGGCGCCGGATCGCGTCCTGCTCGTCGATCATGCGGAAACGGATCCCAGGAAAGCGGCGCTCGAGGTCGGCGAGCAGCGCAGCGAGCGTCGCGCCGCGCGCTTCCACGTGCGCGCGCCCCCCGGTGTAGTCGCGAAGCTGCGAGGGGATGAGGACGTTCATCTCCTTCAGCCGCCGGCTGCCTCGACCGAATAGATTTCCGGAAGGTGGCGTGCGATCGGGGTCCAGCGGTCGCCTTCGCTCGCGCTCATCCAGACCTCGCCGCTCGTCGTGCCGAAGTACACGCCCACCGGATCGCGCGCGTCGGCGCACATCGCTTGGCGCTTCACGGTGAACCAGCCCTGCTTGGCTGGGAGGCCCTCGTCCTGGCGGCGCCAGGTCCGGCCGCCGTCGCGCGAAACGTAGGCCGCGGGCTTGCCGCCCGGGGAAACGCGCGGCCACACGGTGCCGCCGTCCATCGGGAACACCCACAGCATGTCGGGATCGCGCGGATGCAGCACGAGCGGAAAACCGATGTCGCCGATCGCCTTCGGCATCGCGTTGCCGATCCGGTCCCAGCGCTCCGCGGGGCGATCCAGGCGGTAGATCCCGCAGTGATTCTGCTGGTACAGACGGTCGGGCGCGAGCGGATGCAGCCGCATGCAGTGCACGTCGTGGCCGTACTCCGGATCCTTGACGGGAAGAAAATCGGCCGCGACGCCCTGGTTGAGCGGCCGCCAGGTCTCTCCGCGGTCCGAGCTCTCGAACGCGCCGCCCGCCGAGATGCCGATGTAGAGATGCCGGGGATCGCGCGGATCGACGTTGATCGAGTGCAGGGTAGCGCCGCCGGGCGGCCCCTGCTCCTGCTCGCCGCCGATCCAGACGATGCGCATGGGGTTGGCATTGAAGCCGGCGACGCCTTCCCATGTGACGCCCCCGTCGTCGGAGCGGAACAATCCCGGTGGTGAGACGCCGGCGTACCAGGCGCCGGGCTCCGAAGAATGCCCCGGCGTAAGCCAGAACACGTGTTCCACCGCGAGGCCCTTCTCACCGGGAGCTGCCTTCGGGAACGCGGGCGGGCGCTCCGCCTCCTTCCACGTGCGGCCGAAGTCGGTCGAGCGGAATACGGTCGGCCCGAGATGCCCCGCTCGCACGGCGCAGAGCAGCGTCCTGCCGTCGCGAGGGTCGAGCACGAGATGGTTGACGATGTTGCCGAGAAAATGCGGCCCTGCGAGCGCCCAGCTCTTGCGCGCGCGGTCCGACTTCATGAGGAACACGCCCTTGCGCGTTCCGACCAGCAGGGTCACCGGTCCCGAAGCGGGACGCGGGGTTCCCTTCGCGGGCTTGGCTTTCGGCATAAGCAACCTCTCTATTTTTTCAGTCCTTCGATCCAGCGACCGTAGAGGCCCGCGGCGATCGCGTTGAGCAAATGCACGCGCTCGTCGAGCCGCTCGAACATCTGCTGCGGGGTTTGCACCGACGGCCCGGCTTTTGCAACCAGCTCCTTTTCCCAATCCTCGCACCAGGCGCGGATCAGCTCGGGGGTCATCTCGACATGGCATTGCATGCCGAGGTGCTTGCCCAGCACGAACGCCTGGTTCGGGCAATACGGGCTCCCGGCGATCCGCGTTGCTTTCGGCGGGATGGTGAAAGTCTCGCCGTGCCAGTGAAAGCCGCAGAACTCCCGCGTTGCGCCGAACCACTCGCGCGCGCGGGGGTTTTCCTCGATAGCGACCGGGCCCCAGCCGATTTCCTTGACGCCGTTGCGCGTGACTCTCCCGCCCAGAGCCTTTGCCATCAGCTGTCCGCCGAGACAGTGGCCGAGCACCGGAACATCGGCGGCTACCGCCTTGTTCACGAGCCCGAGCACCGGAGGGATCCACGGCAGCTCGTCGTTCACGCTCATCGGTCCGCCCATGAATGCAAGACCGGAGAATTCGCGCGGATCGGCCGGGACTCGCTCGCCCGCGTCCACCTTGACGAGCCGCCACGGAATGCGGTGCGCGTCGAGGAATGTGGCAAAATAGCCCGGCCCCTCGGTCTGGCTATGTCTGAAAATCGCAACTGGCTTCATGCGCGAAACGAGGCCAACGTGGTCAAGCCCCGTATTGTAGCGTCGCTCCTCCTCCTGTTGTCCTCTGCCGGCTGGGCCGCCGAGGTGAACGTGATCGGCCTCTTCCCCGGCAAGGCCGTGGTGGTGATCGACGGCGGCGCGCCGCGCGTTCTTTCGGTGGGCCAGAAACCCGTGGAGGGCGTCACGCTCATCTCGACCGACCGGGAGTCCGCAACCCTGGTCATCGATGGTCAGAAAAAGACCCTGAGGATCGGACAGCATCAGGCGGTTGCGGCTCCAGCGTCCGCGAGCCAGAACGTCACGCTCACCGCCGACCCGCGCGGACATTTCGTCGTGGACGGGCAGGTCAACGGCGGCGCCGTGCGCTTTCTGGTCGACACGGGCGCCACGGCGATCTCGCTCTCTTCGGTGGACGCGACGCGGCTCGGAATCGACTACCGCAAAGGGCAGCCCGGATTGATGGGCACCGCCAACGGCACCGTGGTGGTCTACCGGGTGAAGCTGGATACGGTGCGCGTCGGCGACATCCTCATCAACAACGTCGATGGGGCCGTCCTCGAAGGCAACCCGATGCCGTTCGCGCTGCTCGGAATGAGCTTCCTGAACCGCATGGAAATGAAGCGCGACGGCCAGACGATGGTGCTGATCCGCCGGTTCTAGCTCGGTCTATCTGGTTTCCGGTTGGGGAAGGGGTAACGGGGAAACCGTAGGGTTTCCCCGTTCGTTTCATGGGCCCTTGGGCGGAGCCCAAGGGGAACCGTAGGGTTCCCCCGTTCGCTACTTGTTGGTTTTGTCTTTTTCTATGAGCGCGTAGGCAGAGTGGTTGTGGATGGACTCGAAGTTCTCGGATTCCACCCGGTACCACTCGATGCGCTTGTCGCGGTTCAGCTCCGCGGCGATGTCGCGCACCATGTCTTCGACGAACTTGGGATTGTCGTAGGCGCGCTCGGTGACGAACTTCTCGTCGGGGCGCTTCAGCAGCCCGTAGAGCTCGCTCGAGGCGTGCTTCTCGGCGTAATCGACCAGCTCCTCGATCCACACGAATCCCTTGGTACGCGCGGTGATCGTGACGTGTGAGCGCTGATTGTGCGCTCCGTAATCGGAGATTCTCTTGGAGCACGGGCAAAGGCTCGTCACCGGCACGACGACCTTCATCTTGAAGCACTTCTCGCCCTTGTCGATCTCTCCGACGAAAGTCACTTCGTAGTCCATCACGCTCCTGACCTTCGAGATCGGCGCCGCCTTGTTGACGAAATACGGAAACGTCATCTCGATGTGCCCGGACTGGGCCTCTAGGCGCTCGACCATCTCGTCCAGCATCAGCTTGAATGTCTCCACGGAGATCTCGCGCTCGTGCGCGTTCAGGATCTCGACGAAGCGCGACATGTGCGTGCCCTTGAACTGGTGCGGCAGGCCGACGTACATGTCGAAGGTCGCGACGGTGTGCTGCACTTCGCCCGAGCGCTCGGCGACGCGGATGGGATGGCGGATGGCCTTGATGCCGACCTGGTCGATGGCGAGCTTGCGCTTGTCCTCGGAGCCCTGGACGTCGGGAATGACAAGCGGATCGCGGATATTCATGAACAGCCTTTCGTCACCTTGGCTCAGTGTTAGAGGATTTTAACATGCGTTCCGTTCCCCACTTTTTCAAGACGCGCGCGGACGGCGGCGACGATTCCCGCCTTGTCTAGGCCCACGGAAGCGAGCAAGTGCGCCTGGTCGCCGTGATCGACGAAGCGGTCGGGAAGCCCCAGTTGGAGGAGCGGGGTGACGATGGCGCGCGCGGCGAGCGCCTCGGCGACGCCGCTTCCCGCGCCGCCCAGGACCGCGTTCTCCTCGATGGTGACGAGGAACGCGTGGGTCCCCGCGAGCTCGGCTGCGAGATCCGCGTCCACCGGCTTCACGAAGCGCATGTCGACGACGGTGGCATCGAGGTCAGCGCCCGCCTCGAGCGCGGGCTTGAGCAGGCTGCCGAACGCGAGAATCGCGACGCAGCCTTCCCCGCCGGGACCGCGCCGGCGTACGACCCCCTTGCCGAGGGGCAGCGGGTTCATTTCCTTCACGATCTCCGCACCCGGGCCGCTGCCGCGGGGATAGCGCACCGCGGCGGGCTGATCGAGCGAGAACGCGGTGGCGAGCATCTGGCGGCATTCGTTCTCGTCGCTCGGCGTCATCACCACCATGTTGGGAACGCAGCGCAGATAGGTCAGGTCGAACGCGCCGTTGTGCGTGGCACCGTCGCCGCCCACGAGGCCCGCCCGGTCGAGCGCGAACACGATCGGAAGGTTCTGGATGCAGACGTCATGGATGAGCTGATCGTAGCCGCGCTGCAGAAACGTCGAGTAGATCGCGAGCACGGGTTTCAGCCCCTCGCAGGCCAGCCCCGCGGCGAACGTGACCGCGTGCTGCTCCGCGATGCCCACGTCGAAATACCGGTCGGGAAATTCCTCCGCGAAGCGCACCAGCCCCGAGCCTTCCCGCATCGCCGGGGTGATGCCGACGAGACGCGAATCGAGCCGCGCCATGTCGCACAGCCACTCGCCGAACACCTGCGTGTAGGTCGGCTTGCCGCCGCTCGCTCTCTTGATGCCCTGCGCGGGATCGAACTTGCCCGGACCGTGATAGAGCACCGGATCGGCCTCGGCGAGCTTGTAACCCTGACCTTTCTTGGTGACGACGTGCAGGAACTGCGGGCCTTTCAGCTCCTTGATGTTCTTCAGCGTCGGGATGAGCGAGTCGAGATCGTGGCCGTCGATCGGGCCCACGTAGTTGAATCCGAATTCCTCGAACAAGGTCGAGGGCACGACCAGGCCCTTGGCGTGCTCTTCCATCTTTTTCGCCAGATTCCACAGCGGCGGCACGCCGGCGAGGACCTTTTCGCCCGCTTTCCTCGCCGCGGCGTAGAAGCGCCCCGACATGAGCCGCGCGAGATAGCGGTTCAACGCGCCCACTGCTGGGGAAATCGACATGTCGTTGTCGTTCAGGATCACGAGCAGGTCGGTGTCCATCACGCCGGCGTTGTTGAGGGCCTCGAAAGCCATGCCCGCCGACATGGCGCCGTCGCCGATCACCGCCACGACGTGGCGCTTCTTTTCGCCGGTATCGCCCTTCAGCTTCGCGCCCTGGGCCATGCCGAGCGCGGCGCTCACCGAGGTGCTCGAATGGGCGGTGCCGAAAGTGTCGTACTCGCTCTCGCTGCGGCGCGGGAAGCCCGAGATTCCCCCGCTCATGCGTATGCGGCTCATCGCTTCACGCCGGCCGGTGAGAATCTTGTGCGGATAGGTCTGGTGTCCCACGTCCCAGACGATGCGATCGTGGGGCGTGCTGAAGACGTAGTGCAGGGCGATGGTCAGCTCGACCGTCCCCAGGTTGGAGGACAGGTGGCCGCCGGTCTGGCTGACCGATTCCAGGATATAGGTGCGCAGCTCCTCGGCGAGCCGCTGCAGCCCGCGCCGGTCCAGGGCACGCAGCACCGACGGATCGTCGATGGTTTTCAGCAGCTCGTACGCAGCCGGATCGTATTCGGTCGATCCGACCTGGGGCTTGCTGCCGGGAAGATCCGCTTTTCCGATCGCACTCATAGAAGCGAATTATCCCGCAAACAGGGAAGCTTGTCCGAGGCGAACGCGGTTTTTCCGCCCCTAGAACTTGCGCAGCACGATGAAGTCCGCCAGCTCCGAGAGCCTTCGCGCTCCGCCGTGCAGCTCCGATAGCGCGGCCTGCGCCTCTTCGCGCAGTTCCTCGGCGAGCGCCCTCGCGCGCGCGAGCCCGAGCGCCGAGACGTAGGTCGGCTTGTTGTTCGCCGCGTCCTTGCCGACGGTCTTGCCGAGCGTCGCGGTCGAGGACTCCTGGTCGAGAACGTCGTCGACCACCTGGAAAGCGAGCCCGACGCATTTTGCATAGTGATCGAGGCGCGCAAGTTGCCCCGGCGCGAGCGCGTTCGAGCAGCGCGCGCCGAGTGCCACCGACGCGCGGATCAGAGCTCCGGTCTTGTGGATGTGCATGTATTCGAGCTCCGGCACGGTCAGGGGCTGGCCTACGCTCGCCAGATCGATCGCCTGCCCGCCCGCCATGCCGCGGCTGCCGCAGGCGGCGGCGAGGATCTTCACCATTTCGACCTGAACCGCCGGATTGTCGGAGAGACGGTGCTCGGAGAGGAGCTGAAATGCGAGCGATTGCAGACTATCGCCCACGAGAAGCGCGGTCGCCTCGTCGAATTCGACGTGGCAAGCCGGCTTGCCGCGGCGAAGCACGTCGTCGTCCATGCAGGGCAGATCATCGTGCACGAGCGAGTAGGCGTGAATGCACTCTACGGCGCAGGCCGCGATTTCCAGGCGCGCCGGGTCGGCGCTGATCGGTTCGCCGACGGAGGCCTCCCCCGCTGCAAACGCGAGCAAGGGCCGTATGCGCTTGCCTCCACCGAGCACCGCATAGCGCATGGCGTCATGCAGGCGCTGCGGCGCGATTCCTTCCGACGGGAGAAAACGCTCGAGCGCCGCTTCGACCCGAGCCTGGACTCTCGCCATCCAGGCGGTGAATTCACTCGTCGTCGTCGGCACCGGGGAAGTTTTTCAGCGTGTTTTCTTCGAGCACCTTGACCTGCTGCTGCGCGCGCGCGAGCACGCCCTGACAGTACTGAGCCAACTCGAGGCCCCGCTTGTGCGCGGCAAGGGACTGCTCCAGAGTCAGCTTCCCGGACTCCATGCTGGCCACGATCTTCTCCAGCTCGGCCAAGGCGGCCTCGAAGCTCTCGGGTTGATCGGTCTTGGCGGGTTTTGACATGGAGGAGAGGCCGGGCGGCAGGCGCTGTTCTGTCAGGAAACGGCAAAATAGCCCATGAGGAAAGGACGGTCAAATGAAGTCCTCTCGCGAACTGTGTCGCCCCGGGGATATAGGATGCGAGTACGCGAAAAACCCTGGTGCCTCCCGGGAAAAAGGTCTAGAATCGCGCCCATTTTACGATTCAGGAAAGGAAGCCCTCCGGCCGTATGTCCGACTTGCCCAGTTCGCGAAGACTCAAACCCAACGCATCGCAGCTTCCCGTTTCCTGGTACTTCGACCCGCAGGTCTTCGAGCTGGAGCAAAAGCTGCTCTTCGCAAACGGTCCCGATTACGTCGGGCACGAGCTGATGGTCCCGAACGCGGGCGATTACCATACGCTCGCCTGGATGGACCACGGCAAGGTCCTGGTCAGGAACGCGAACGGCATCGAGCTCCTGTCGAACGTCTGCCGCCACAGGCAGTCGATCCTGCTGGAAGGCCGCGGCAACGCGCAGAACATCGTCTGCCCGCTGCACCGCTGGACTTACGACATGAAGGGCGAGCTGCTCGGCGCGCCGCACTTCCCCGAAAATCCCTGCCTCAACCTCGGCAAGACTCCGCTGCAGAACTGGCGCGGAATGCTGTTCGCGGGCAAGCGCGACGTGGCAAAGGACCTCGCCGGATTCGCGAGCGCCGATGACTTCGATTTTTCCGGCTACATGCTCGACCGCGTCGAGATCATGGAGTTCGAACAGAACTGGAAGACCTTCATCGAGGTGTACCTCGAGGACTACCATGTGGTCCCCTACCCTCCGGGTCTGGGCAACTTCGTCACTTGCGACGATCTCAAGTGGGACATCGCCGAAACCTATTCGGCACAGGTAGTGGGCGTGAAGGACGGGTTCGCGAAGCCGGGGACGCCGACTTACGCCAAGTGGCACGAGGCTCTCACCCGCTACATGGGCGGAAAAACGGCCAAGCAGGGCGCGATCTGGTTCCTCTATTACCCGAACGTCATGCTCGAGTGGTATCCGCATGTGCTCGTGGTGAGCACGCTGCTGCCGCGCTCACCGACGCACACCACGAACGTCGTCGAGTTCTACTATCCCGAGGACATCGTCTTGTTCGAGCGCGAATTCGTCGAGGCCGAGCAGGCCGCCTACCGGGAAACCGCGATCGAGGACGACGAGATCGCCAGGCGCATGGACCGTGGACGGCGCGCCCTGTGGGAGCGCGGCGAGAACGAAGCCGGCCCTTACCAGTCGCCGATGGAAGACGGGATGATGCACTTCCACGAGCACATCAAGCGCGGGCTGGCCGGGCACCCCTAGAGTTTCTCGGCACCAGCCGCGAGTAAGATAGCGGCATGATTCTCACCGCGCTCGTCGGCACCGAAATCCTCGCGCAACATCTCGACGATCCCGATTGGGTCGTATTCGACTGCCGCCACGATCTCGCGGATCCGGTGCGAGGACGCGCCGAGTACGCAGCGTCGCATATCCCGGGCGCGCGCTTCCTGCATCTGAACGAGGATCTCTCCGCTCCGAAGACCGGAACCAACGGCCGGCATCCGCTTCCCGATCCGGATGCGCTCATGGAGAAGCTGGGGCGGGCGGGCGTCGATTCGAGAAGGCAGGTCATCGCGTACGACGCTCAAGGGGGCATGGTCGCGGCGAGGCTCTGGTGGCTGCTGCGCTGGCTGGGTCATCTGCCCGTTGCCGTGCTCGACGGTGGCTGGCCCCAGTGGATCGCGGAAGGACGTCCGCAGAGCGCCGAGATTCCACAACCGCAATCCGCGAGTTTTTCCGGAAGGCCGGGAAGCAACTGGGTAAATGCAGATTTTGTCGGCTCGCACCTCGACGACGAAGGCGCGGTGCTACTCGATGCTCGAGCGCCCGACCGGTATCGAGGACAGAATGAAACCCTGGATCCCGTCGGAGGCCGCATCCCCGGCGCGCGCAACCGGTATTTCCGCGACAACCTCGACGCAAGCGGCCGTTTCAAATCACCCGAAGAACTCCAACGGGAGTTCCGCGCCGTGCTCGGCGCCAACGACCCGCAAGAAGTCGTGAGCTACTGCGGTTCGGGCGTGTCCGCCTGCCACAACCTCCTCGCCATGGAGGTCGCCGGCCTGCGCGGGTCGCGCCTCTATCCCGGTTCCTGGAGCGAATGGTGCGCCGATCCCTCGCGGCGAGTCGAATCGGGAGAGCCGAAGGCACGGGAGCGCTGAGGCCCGATGCATTCCACATGGCTCGCCGACGCAGTTCTCGTCGTGCATGTCTTGTTCGTGTTGTTCGTGGTCGGCGGGTTTGCCCTGATTCTCGCCGGAGCGAGCCGATGGGGCTGGGTGCGCAACCGCACGTTTCGTATCACGCATGTCGCCGCGATCGTGTTTGTCACCGCCGAGGCCCTGCTCGGTGTCACCTGTCCGCTGACGAGCTGGGAGGACACACTGCGTGCGACCGGGCGCGAGGAGCGCAGCTTTATCGGCCGCTGGCTGGCGTGGCTGCTCTACTATAATCTTCCCGAGTGGGTGTTCGCGATCGCGTATTGCGCGTTTACCCTGGCGGTCGTGTGGGCTTGGCGCGCGATCCCGCCGCGCGCGCGTTCAACTCGCCCGGGTAACGCGCTATGATTTCGCCTCGATGAAGCCATACCTTGATCTCATGCGCCACGTGCTCGAACACGGTCACAGAAAGACCGACCGGACGGGCACCGGCACGCTGTCCGCGTTCGGCTGGCAGATGCGATTCGACCTGGCGGCCGGCTTTCCGCTGCTGACCACCAAGAAAGTCCATCTCAAATCGATCATCTACGAGCTGCTCTGGTTTCTCAGAGGCGATACCAACGTCCGCTGGCTGCGGGAGCGCGGCGTCACCATCTGGGACGAGTGGGCCGACGCGAACGGCGAGCTCGGGCCGGTGTACGGCTCGCAATGGCGCAGCTGGCCCTCGCCTGAAGGGGCTGCGATCGATCAAATCGCGCAAGTCGTGAATTCGATCAAGACGCGGCCGGATTCGCGCCGCCACATCGTGACTGCCTGGAATCCCGCCGAGATCGACAAGATGAAGCTGCCCCCGTGCCACGTATTGTTTCAGTTCTATGTGGCGGACGAACGCCTTTCCTGCCAGATGTATCAGCGCAGCGCCGACATTTTCCTCGGCGTGCCGTTCAACATCGCCTCGTATGCGCTGCTCACGCTGATGGTGTCTCAGGTCTGCAACCTGAAACCGGGCGAATTCGTGCATACCTTCGGCGATGCGCACCTCTACCTCAACCACCTGGAGCAGGCGAGAGAGCAGCTCGCGCGCGCGCCGCGGCCCCTGCCGCGCATGCGGCTCAATCCGGCGATAAGGGACGTTTTCGGTTTCCGCTACGAGGATTTCACCCTCGAGGCGTACGACCCGCACCCCGCGATCAAGGCCCCGATCGCAGTCTAGAGTGCTGCCGTGCGCTCGGGTTCGGGGCGGCGCAGCAGCGCCGCAAGGGAGTCAGCCGCCGCGCCGGGCACCCGGGGCGAGGGCAGCGGCATCGTTGCGCCGTTGATCGGCACGCCGAGAGCGGTCCGCCCGGTCTCCCTTCCGGAAGCGTCGCGGTAGACCAGCTCGTTCGTGTCGAAATCGTACTCGGGATGACGCGGATCATTCCACTGATTGAGGAAAACCATGTAGAAGGGCACGAAGAGGCCGTGGCGAGGCTCGCGCTGCTGCAGGGCGAACACGAATTCGGGCTGCTGCTTGACCGCGAAACCGCTGTGGCAATGCTGCACCCAGACGTAGTCGCCGAGCACGATCAGCTTCCAGAACGGCTCCTCGTCGTAGAACTTGAGCTTCACCATCTTGCCGAACTTGCGCAGCGCCGAGAGATACCCGATTGCCGCTTCGATCTCGGTGTGCAGCGTGAGCACCGTGATCTCGGGCGGCAGGGATTCCGCCCGCTCCCGCAGCGCTTTTCCGACCGGGTTGACCAGCATCACGCGGATCTCGTACGCCTTTCCGATTACGCCCCGCAACAAGCTGTCGTCGGCGACGAAGGTGTCGTATCCGGTGAGGGTCAGGACGAAAGCGTCGCGCGGGGCCGGAAGCTGCCTTATCAGGGCGCGCTCGCGCCGCCGCGACCACCAGCCGGCGCCGGCGCTGCGCGCATAGATCAGGGACGCGAGGCGTGCGGTGCGGACGCCCTGTCTGCTGTCCCAGGCGATCTTGGCCAGATTGAACGCGAGCGCGAGGACTGACGCCAGGGCGATCTCGGTCGCGAGCAGGAGATTGGCATTGCTCTCGACCTCGGGCCACCATTCGTTGAGGATGTAGTTCGCGATACCCGGGAGCGAAAACGCGATGGCGACGGCGAGCGCGGTGATAATGCCGTGCGTGAAGATCTGCCGCAGGCCGCTCCAGAGGCTGTGCGTGGGTGTCCCACGATGCATGGCCATGAGAGTTCGCACGTACTCACCTCGGCGTCGCCCGGATCATCGGTTCCATTCCTGCTCGCCCCGGCCAGCGTGCGAGACGATGGCGTCCAGCGTGCGCATCGAGACGTCCTCGAGCGGCCCGCCGAGCCCGACCGCCGCACGCGCTTCGGCCAATGCTTCGTCATGACGGTCGAGTTCCTCGAGCGTTTGGGCCAGATTGTTGTGCGCGGCGGCCGACTGCGGATGAGCCAGAGTGGCCCGCCGGAACGCCTGTTCCGCCGCTTCCAAGTCGCCGTCGCGATGGGCCGCGTTTCCCAACCCTATGAGCGCCGTAAGATCGTCGGGCCAGCGCTCGAGCGCTCTTTCGTAGGCGTCCCGCGCCGACGCGGCCCGGCCGGTTTTTTCGAGCCGAGCCACCGCGCTCAGATAGTCGCCCGCAGCCACGCTCGCCGGCAGGCGCCGCGGCGGCAGGGCGAGCATCGCCCAATAGCCGCTGCGCCGCCAGGTATGCTCGAAGGTATCGAGCGGCATCTGGAGGCGCCGCTCCGTGCCCGAGCGCAGAGTGATGCGCTGGGCCTTGAGGTCATAGCCGATCGCCACAGCGTAATGCCAAGCCGGATACCAGTCCACGGCGAGGTTCTGCAGCACGACCACTGGATTTCCTGCGGCGATCTCGGCCAGGAGATCCGAGAGGTTCGGAGCGAGCTCGATTGCGACAAAACCGTTGCGACGTGCCGCCGCGATCATCTCGATCTGCAGGCTCCCGTGCCGATCGGGAAGATAGACCTGCGGCCGCAGCGCCTCCGGCTCGATCGCCTTGCCTCCCGCGCTGAGCACCATCGCAAGAGCGGCCGGACCGCATTGATAGTCCTCCTGTGAAAAGAACGGGACGGCGTCGAGCTCCGCGCGCTGCGGAATCCCAGCGGAACGGCTCCCCACCAGGGCCTGCAGCTGCGGCGTGGCGCAGCCCGCAAGCCCGAGAAGAAAGATGCCCGCCGCCGTAAGGCGGCGGGCGACACGCCGGCGCGGTCGAGAGGGGAGGATCACTTGGCCGGCCGGGTGAAGCTGAAAACCTTGGTGAAGCCCAGAATATCCGTTACGAGAAGGATGATGAACACCAGAAACCCAAACCACAGCGCGCTCTCGAACCCGTTGCCCGCAGCGGGAAACGAGTCGAACCGCACAGCGAGCTGCTCGACTTCGTCATCGCTCATGGCGTTGACGCGGGCTTTCGCTTCGTCGGCGCTCACGCCCTGCCGTTCGAGCGCGGCCCGGACGTCGGCCCGCTCAAAAAGCGAGCGCAGGAACTCGCGCCCCGAAGACCCGCCCTGGCGGGTCGCCTCGACTCGATCGGTCGCGACCAGCTCGGCTTGCACGGCTGGAATCGGCAGACCTAGGGCGCACAAGCTGACGACAAGAGCGCGTGCGACGGTCCGCTTAAGGCTTGGCATTTTCTTTTCTCCTCACTTGAACAAGTAGTGTTTTCTTATACCTGCCTTTTCACGTGCGCACGAGCTTGCCTTCTACCACCCGGACCTTCTCGCCTACCGCGAATGTGGGCGGGCTCGACAAAGAAATGGTGCGAAAGGAGCCGTCGTCCATGCGCACCGTCACTCGATATGCATAGCGCTTCTTCATGTTCTTCTCGATCTCGCTCCCGGCGATCGCGCCTCCTGTCCCGAAGAGCGTGACTGCGGCGCTCCCTCCCCCTGGCGCCTGGTCGCCGGCGCCGCCGGGTCCGCCTGCCGCCGCTCCGGCACCGCCCGCTTCATCGCGCACCTCGACGGTCCGGATGGACTCGACCGTCCCGCACAAGGCACAGCCATTTGCCGGGACGGGTTTGCGCCCGGCGTCTGCCGACTGCGCGTCGCCCTGATGGGGCGAGAACCCGCTGTGCAACCAGCCCGTGACGGCTGCGACGCCGATCAGACCCGCAATCAGGACCGGAACCGCCCGTCCTGCGAAGAGAGTATCGATCCGCATTTATCCGTATTGGAGCGCGCTCGCTTCAGCAAATTGTCTCTACCGCCACCCGTATCGCGGCGGGATCGCTGGCATGTGTGCAATCCCCGTGCCAACATAAGTTCTTGCGCTGACTCAACGAGTTAAGGGGAACCAAGGATCCCAAGGATTCTCAATGCGTCGCTTGTCAACGACGCTTTCCCGCGAGCGGCAAAAATCGAACTGATGGGAAAGGGAATTTGTTGTCGCCCCGGAGCGACAACGCGACGAATTCCGCGCGTGGATCGGTCGGGTTTCAGCCCTTTTCGGGCTTGAACATCTTCGGCTCGAGCTTGTGGCGCTCGAGCAGCTTGTAGAACTCGGTGCGATTGCGCTGCGCGAGCTTCGCCGCCCGGGTCACGCTGCCGCCAGTGATGCGCAGGATCCGAACCAGGTATTCGCGCTCGAAGGCTCCCCGCGCCTCCTCGAGCGACGCAAGCTGCGCGGGCTCCTCCCTCAACGCCTGCTGGATGAGCGAGGCCGGCACGACGCCCGAAGGGCAGAGTGCAACCGCCTGTTCGATCACGTTGACAAGCTGCCGCACGTTGCCCGGCCAAGGTGCCGCAAGGAGCGTTTGAAGCCCCTCCGGAGCCACTGCCTGGACGTCCTTTCGGTAACGCGCGGCGGTAACTCTGAGGTAATGGGTCGCCAGAGGGACGATGTCTTCGCGCCGCTCGGAGAGGGGCGGGAGCGCGAGCGAGACCACGTTCAGTCGATAGTAGAGATCCTCGCGGAACCGCCCCATTTTCATCTGCGCGTCGAGGTCGCGGTGAGTGGCAGAGATGACGCGCACGTCGACCGCCGTTCCCTGAGTCGCTCCGACCGCACGCACTTCGCGGTCCTGCAGCACGCGCAGGAGCTTGGCCTGCAAAGCAAGAGGCATGTCGCCGATTTCATCCAAGAACAGCGTCCCTCCGTCGGCGGCGGGGACGAGCCCCTTGTGATCGTAGGTCGCCCCGGTAAACGAGCCCTTGCGGTGGCCGAACAATTCCGATTCGAGCAGATTTTCCGGGATCGCCGCGCAATTGACCGCCACGAAGGGTCCCTGCGAGCGGCGGCTTGCCCGGTGTATCGCGCGCGCGAGGAGCTCCTTTCCCGTGCCGCTCGCGCCCTGGATGAACACGCTCGCCTCCGACTGGGCAACCAGGCGCGCCTGGTGGAGCACGTTCTCCATTTTCGGGCTCTGCGTCACGAAGTCGCGCCGCCAGTCCTCCTCGCCCCCCCTCTGTGCGACTCCGGAAAGGCGCAGAGCCTGTTCTACCTGGTCGAGCAGGTGCTTCCCGTCGAACGGCTTGGACTGAAACCCGAAAACCCCGCGGCGGGTCGCGGCGACCGCCTCGGGGATCGTCCCATGCGCGGTCAGGATGATGACAGGAAGGGTCGGCGCCTGCTTGCGGATCTCGTCAAACAAGCTCAAGCCGTCCATTCCGCCCATCTTGAGGTCGGTAATGACGAGCTCAGGTCGCGAAGCTGCGAGCACGGCGAGCGCCTTCTCCCCGCTGTCCGCGCCCTTGACGCTGTGGCCGGCGGCGGTCAGTCGCAGGGAAATGAGCTTCAGGATATCCGGATCGTCGTCGACGAGGAGAATGGTGCTCATCTTGGTCGCGCTTGCTCGCGCTCTATGATATTGCGCTCGACCGCCTTCAGCGCCTCGAGCTGCTCCTTCAGTTGGACCGTGCGGCGCTGCTCGCGCAAGCGTTCGCTGATCTGGGCATAAAGCAGTCCGGCAAACTGCTGCATCGGGCCCGGCGCCGATTCGGAGGCTCCCGCGCCCGCGAGAGACTCGAGCAGGCCCGCGGCCCGGGTGTCGTCGTTGAACGCAGTTCCAGGCAACGCAAGCAGCAGCGCGAGCCGGACCCGCCCGTAGGCGCTGCGATCCTTGGAAAGCATCTGGGCCGAAGCGTTCAATTCGCGTTGCTGCTCATCCGCCTGCAGCGCCGCGACTCTCTGGGTGTATGCGATCAGCTCGATGACCTGCCGCGATTCCCGGTTCTCGCGCGCCCAAGAGGCGCCCGAACCTCCGGAACCTGAACCTGGAGTGGATAAGGCGGCACACCCGGCGAGCGAGATGCTGCAGAGGATTGCGGCGATCCGGATCATGGCTCGGCACCCGGAGTCCCGGCCGCAAGCGTGACGCGGAAATGCGCGCCGCCTTCGCGATCGCTCACGACCTCGATGCGACCGTCGTGAGCCACCACAAATTCCCTTGCGATCGCGAGCCCCAGACCGCTGCCCCGCACGCGGCCGTGATGGATGTCCTCGCCCTGATAGAACCAGTCGAAAATCCGGTCGCGATCCTCGGGAGGAATTCCCGGACCCGCGTCTCTCACGTCGAACACTACCTCAGCCCCCTCTCTTCGCAGCACCAGCGAAATCATACCCTCGTCAGGCGAGTATTTGATCGCATTGGAGACCAGATTCGCCGCAACTGCGCGCAATTTTTCCTCGTCGGCCTGAAGTATGACTGGATCCAGCCGCAGGTCGGCGCGGATGCCACGAGCCTGGACCGCGAGCCGGTGATCGTCGAGCACCTGCTCCACGACCCGGTCGAATCGCACCGCCGTCACCTCCAGGCGCCCCACGCTCTCCTGCGCTCGATGGTAGTTCAAAAGGCCCTCGATCAGCTGCTGCAATTGCACGCTCTTTTGCCGGAGGATCTCGACGATCTCGCGCTGGCCCGGCGAAAGCGAGCCGGCCGTCCCCTCCACCAGCAGCTCCGATCCTTCGCGAAGCGCCGTCAGGGGCGTCTTGAGCTCGTGTGAGACGTGGCGCAGGAACAGGCGCTTTTGCTGTTCGAGTTCGATCAGCCGTTGTCGCAACCAGTCGAGCCGGCTCCCCAGGTATTTCAGGTCCGCCGGCCCGCCGACCCGGATATCGCCCTCGAACTCGCCGGCGCCGAGGCGCCGGATGGCTTGGTCGAGCTGGCGGATCGGTCTAGCGATGAGGAGCGTGACTCCGACCGCAAGGAGTATCCCGAGCGGGATCGTTGCGGCGAGCTGCAGCCAGAGGATGCGCTGCGCGCGTTCGCCGGTGCGTCGCATGGATTCCACCTCGCGGTCGATCAAGGCGTTGCTCGTATTGAGCACGTCCCGCGCCAGCCCCGACAGCACCAAGTAGCCTTCCACGAGCGCCTTCTTCTCGCCCGTCGTTTTCGGTTTCCCGAGCAGCTGTTCGTAGAGCCCCTGCTCCTTGTCGATCGTGCTGTTGAGCTCCTGCAGCTGCGGCTCGTCGAGCGGCTGCAGGGACAGCTCGCTGGTGTTCGCCTTGAAGTTCGCTCTCAACCGAGCGTAATCCTTGAGGAGCTCCTCGTCGTCGAGGATGAGATACTGGCGCACCACCCGTTCGAGCGCCGTGGTTTGTTCGACCAGGAGCCGGCTGCCGCGGGAGGCTTGCGCCGCCTGAGAAACCGCGGTCTGGCTCTGACCTGCAAGCTGCTCGACATACACCGCAGCGTTGTAAAAAGCCACGACGAGCGGCGCAGCGACGAGCGCGAAGGCGAGCAGCAGCAGGCTCAGAAACGATCGCGGGTAGTAGCGCTGGGGGAAGTCGAGCCCGATTTTCATGGCCCGCTATAATGCCGCAGTTTTGCGCATCGTGAACTTGCTCTCCCGTCCTGTCGACCCGAAATGACCGGTTTGTCGCGCGTCG
Source organism: Betaproteobacteria bacterium (assembly GCA_005884455.1). Taxonomy (GTDB): domain Bacteria; phylum Pseudomonadota; class Gammaproteobacteria; order Burkholderiales; family SG8-39; genus VBDM01. Next base: position 7,478 of record VBCH01000208.1, on the reverse strand, counting down.
TCATCATCGCCGCCGTGGCGAGCAACGGCGTCATCGGCCACCGCAACCGCATGCCCTGGCACCTCCCGGAGGACTTGAGGCGTTTCAGGCAACTTACGCTTGGTCACGCGGTGATCATGGGTCGCCGAACATTTGAATCGATCGGCGGGCCCCTTGCGGGGCGAGAGAACATCGTGATCACCCGCTCCCCCGATTGGACCCGCTCGGACTGCCACGCCGCCCATTCACTCGAGGCCGCTATCGCAGCTGTGCGCGAACCTCAGGACGCATTCGTCATCGGCGGCGCGCAGATCTACGCGCTCGCTCTTCCGCTCGCCTCCCGCCTCTATATGACCGAGATCGAGCGCGACTTCGAGGGCGACGCTTTTTTTCCGGAGTTCGACCGCTCACAATGGCGCGAGGCCGCCCGCGAGTCTCGCGTTCTCGACAAGGTTGGAGGCTTCAGCTACCACTTCGTCGCGTACGATCCCCGCGCCTGACTTCGCGCGCCGCGTCCTCGCGCCGGCCGATCAAGCCTTCACCTTGTCCCCAACCACAACGCAGTTACGCCCCGATCGCTTGGCTTGATAGAGGGCGGCGTCGGCGGCTCGCAGCACCTCCTGCCCGCTCTCGCCGTGGTCGGGAAATATCGCGATGCCCACGGATATCGTGATGGGTCCGACTCGCCGGCCCTCGTACTCGATCTCGAGATCCTGCACGTCCCGGCGGAGCTTTTCAGCTCGCTCCGAGACCGTTCCCTGCAGGCCTGGAGCCATGACCAGAACGAACTCTTCGCCGCCGTAGCGGGAGACGATATCCTCGCCCCGCGCAACGGACAGCATGTACTGGGCTATTGCACGCAACACCGCATCTCCTGCGGCGTGGCCGAGCGTGTCGTTGAAGCGCTTGAAGTTGTCGATATCGATCATCATTACGCCGAAGGGCAGGCCGCTGCGCCGGGCGCGGCTCTCTTCCCGACCGAGCGATTCCTCGAGGTAGCGGCGGTTATGGAGGCCGGTCAGCCCGTCATGCACGACCTGGTCTTTCAAGCGGAGGTTTGCCTGCGTCAGCTCCCGCTCCGCCAATAGCCGCTTCTTGATCTCCTGGTCCAGCGCCGCTCTCACCACTTCGAGCTGCGCGTCGCGCTGGGCGATGCCACGATCCAGCTGGGCGTTGAGGCGTTCGAGATTCGCCGTATGCCGGTGGAGCTTACGGGCGATAGGGCGCAGGAACGAGTCGATGGACTTATCCTGTGAATGCGCCTCCATCGGGAGTGCACTCGGCCCGGAAAGAGCCGCGTCGACGACCGCTAGCAGCGTCTCGGGGTCGACGGGCTTCGCAATGAAAGACGCGCCAAAGGTGGTTGCCAATGCCTCGGCTTCGGCCGCGATGTGAGCGGCGGCCCGAAACACGATCCGCGGCTGGACCGAGTTCGGCTCTGAGCGCAGATTGAGGACGAACTGACAGCCGTCCATGCCCGACGTGAGTATGTCGATGATCACCAGGTCGGGGCTTTCGGCGCGAACGATCCGCAGCGCTTCCTCGCCGCTCCGAGCTTCAAGCAAACGATGCCCCCGGTCCCGGAGCAGCGTCGCAACGAACCGCAGATTGACGGGTCGGTCCTCGACGACAAGAACCGTGGCCACCCACCCCCCGAATTTCATCCGATGCCCAAGGAGCGCCCTTCGGTCCATCCCAGGCAAACGGCGTGCTAAATTGGACGACAGGCTAACGATGCCGGCTCGGCGAAGCGGCTCCGCTTACGGCAGCATCATTTCCTGCCGTTGAACCACTTAAGCGCAGACGCTTCGTCTCGAAAACTCTGTACGTTGACGCCGTGCTGGCGCCCTATCAATTCGATGTACTGATGGGAGATGCCCAGCTCCTCGGAGTCTCCCAGCAGCGCGATCTTATGCGACGGATCGGTGGCGAGTCTCCTGAAGTACGCGAGAAATCCAGACCTCTCGACCGTGAAAACCGGGTTCGAGGAATGCACGCAGATCAGCACGCTCGACCGCTGATGCCTCATCGCGGCGCTGGCCACGATCTGCAAGAACTCCCGCGTCTCCTCCATCGTCTCGCGATTGAAAAGCTCGGCCTTCAGATACGCCGGCTCGATGGTGACTTTGTACAACATGTTTAAAGGGCGCCCTGTTGCTCTACCGGGCGCCGGGCCTCCTCCCGTCTCGGGTAACCGGGAAAATCCGATGCTATGGTTCGCAAACCAGTGCGCAAGAAAATATTAGTTGGTAGCAAAAGGAAATGAAGAATTGTGACGATGCGAATGGCCTCTACGGATCAGATTTCAACGTGTGTAAGGTATTTCCTGATAGGCGTGTCCCTCGATTTCCTGCGTCGAAGGAGACTTGATTTCCACGCTCCCCTCAAAAAGTAGCGAGGCAGCTACTTACGGTCGCTCGCTCACCACAAAAAATTAACGGTTGCGCTATAGCAGACAGAATTCCAATTCGCTATGATGAAATCCTGCTTGTAAAGCACCTCCCCTCCCTCCCGGTGCGGATGCGGGCAGGCGGCCCCGGCGCTCGCCGGGGTTTTTTTTACAGCTGCGATCCGTTTCACCCCTCACATCACCCCCGAGGAAGCGACCGTCTTGTCGATAATCCCCCCGAGCTCGGCCTTGAGCGCCTGCGCTTCCTGCTCGAGCAGTGCGTAGGCCACTTGCACTTTTTCCAGATTCTTAACCAAATCGAGTTCCTCCAGTCTTCCCGCCGCTTCCTGCGCCGCAGTAGCGGAGAGGCTGCGGAACATCCCGCGCAGGGTATGGATGTCGTAGGCAAAACGTCCGGCGTTTCCGGTTTTCATGGCCTCGCGGGCGCTCGCCATGAGCGGGTCGCACTCCTGCAGAAACAGTTTGGTAATCTCGCCGAGCAACTGCATGTCGCCGTCGACTCGATCGAGCAACGTTGCCCGATCGAGCACGATCTTGTCGGCGCGCGCAGAATTTGACCGGCCGCCGGAAGCAAGATGCAGTTGCTCGATCGCTTCGAGCAGCGTCGCCGGCTGGATAGGCTTGATCAAATAGCCGTCCATCCCCGACTTCAGGCAGCGTTCGCGATCACCCACCATCGCATGCGCGGTCAACGCGACGATGGGAATATATCCCCCCGCAGTCTTTTCCCGGTTTCGAATTGCCGCGGTGGTTTCGATCCCGTCCATTCTGGGCATCTGCACGTCCATGAGGACAAGATCGAAGCGCTCACGTTCGAGCGTCTTCAGCGCGGCGGCCCCGTTGTCCACGGCGGCGACTGTGTAACCCTCTTTCTCGAGCACGTGCTGGGCGAGTCTGCGGTTTACCGGATTGTCCTCGACCAGCAAGATGTGCAGCGCCGGCTTGATTCTTTGCGAGCGCCCCGACGCCTGCGGTGCCCGCCGAGCTCCGCCGCGAGTCGGTATGCCGGACACGGCGCGGACGGCATCCAGAAGTTCCGACTGCTTGACCGGCTTGGTGAGGCAGGACAACACCTCGCCGTCGAGGCGGTCTCTTTTTTCCTCGCGTCGCAGCGCCGAACCGAGCACGATCACACATTGGACCCCGAGGCGCGGGTTCTTCCGTATCTGCGCGGCGAGTTCATAGCTGTCCACGTCCGGCAGAGTGTCATCCAGAAACACGACTCGGAACGGCGCCTTTGCCCGCTTCGCCTGTGCCAGGATTTCCGTCACCGATTCGCAGCTCTCGGCTTCGTGCGCCTCGACGTTCCATCGTTTCAGCGTGTCCACGAGGATGCGGCGGCTGACCGCATGGTCTTCCACCACCAGAGCCCGCAGCTCCTTGAAATCGATCGCCCGCTGTTCGCCTTGCGCCACGGTCTGCAGGCCGAAGCGTACCGTGAAGTGAAAAATGCTTCCCTTGCCCGGCTCGCTTTCGACCCAGATCTTTCCGTTCATCATTTCCACCAGACGCTCCGAGACCGTCAGCCCCAGTCCCGTGCCCCCGTAGATGCGCGTCGTCGAGGTATCGCCCTGCAGAAACGGCGCGAAGATAGCGATCTGTTTTTCCTGGTCGATGCCGATTCCGGTGTCGCTCACGGTGAAATAACAGTTCACCTCGCCACCGTCGCTCGACTGGGGTTGAACGCGCATCATCACTTCGCCGCGCTCGGTGAACTTGATTGCATTGCCCACCAGGTTGAGTACGATCTGGCCCAACCTCACCGGGTCGCCGAGCAGCGCATCGGGGGTGTCGGGCCGGATTTCATAGGCGAGCTCGAGGCCCTTTCGGTGGGCCCCGAGCGCCAGCGTTTTCATGGTGTCGCCCAGGGTCTCGCGCAGGGAGAACGGGATGGTCTCGACTTGCAGCCGCCCCGCCTCGATCTTCGAGAAATCCAGAATATCGTTGATGACCGTCAAGAGGGAGGCGCCCGAGGCCTTTACGAGATCGAGGTACTCGCGCTGCTCCGGCGTCAGAGCCGTCTGCAAAGCGAGCTCGGTCATCCCGATGATGGCATTCATCGGAGTCCGGATTTCGTGACTCATGTTAGCCAGAAACTCCGACTTCGCCAGGTTCGCGGTCTCGGCCGCCCGCTTCGCCTTGTGCAGATCCTCCTCGGCCTGCTTGCGCATCTCGATTTCCTTCCGCAACAGGTCGTTCGCGGCGATGAGACTCGCAGTGCGCTCCCGTATCTTGGTTTCAAGGCTCTCGTTGACCTTCGACAATTCCCGTTCCGCGATTTTGCGCTGGTTGACCTGCGTCTCGAGCTCCGCGCTCTTGCTGTACAGATCGACGAACACCGCCACCTTCGACTTCAGGATGTCGATATTTACCGGCTTCAGAATGTAGTCCACCGCCCCGATTTCGTACCCTCTGAAGACCGATTGAGCGTCTTCGAGAACAGCAGTGAGGAAAATGATGGGGGTGTGACGGGAACGCTTGAGCTTGCGGATCAACGTGGCGGTTTCGAAACCGTCCATTTCGGGCATGCGAATGTCGAGCAGAATGAGCGCGAAGTCGGTTTTGAGAATCTGTCTCAGTGCCTCCTTCCCCGACCCGGCCGCTAGCACGTTCCGGTCGGGCCCGGAAAGGAGCTCCCGCATGGCAAGCAGGCCATGCCGCTCGTCGTCGACCACCAGAATGTTGGCTTGCGATAGGCCGGACACTGCAGTCTCCGATTACCTGGCGAGTCCGACCCGCAAGAGCGACAACAGCTGTTCGATATTGACGGGCTTGGAGATATAGTCGGAAGCGCCGGCCTCGAGGCATTTTTCGCGATCCCCCTTCATCGCCTTCGCGGTCACTGCGATGATCGGGAGATTCTTGAATTCCTGGAGGCCGCGAATGATTCGGATCGTGTCGTATCCGTCGAGCTCGGGCATCATGATGTCCATCAGGACCACATCGATGTCCGGATTGTTTTTCAGCGTTTCGAGCCCGTCTTTGCCGTTCTCCGCGTTGAGCACCGTTATCCCGTGCTGCTCCAAAGCCCCGGTCAACGCGAATATGTTTCTTATGTCGTCGTCGACAATCAGCACTTTTCTGCCTGCCAGATCCGGCGTGGCCAATTGGATAGCGGCCAGCAGCTGGTCGCGCTTGTTCGTCGGCAGGTCGCTGACCGTCTGATGAAGGAACAGCGTCGTCTCCTCCAAAACGGCTTCGAGGGTCCGTGCGCTTTTCAGGACGGCAACCTCCGCCAGCTTCCTGAGGTCGTCCCGCTCGCTGCCGCTCAGGGCCTCGGCTTCATAGATCACGATCGGCAATTCGGACGTCGTCTCGGATTGGACGATCTTCTTGATGAAGTCTATGGCGCTCATATCGCGAAGCGTCGGACCGAGCACCATGCAGTCGAACTGATTTTTCTGCAAGGCATCGAGCGCCTGCTTGCCTGCGCGCACACCCGTGATCTGCACGTCCTCCCCGCGCAGGGCTTCGGTAATGCTCGCCCGCTCGGCATCGTTCCCGTCGACGACGAGCAGCGTTCTGATCTCGTGCTCGATCATCTTGCGCGTCTTCGCGAGGGCTTCCTTGAGCGCTTCCTTCACCGCGGGTTTGCGCACCACGCCCAGGGCTCCCATGTGAAGGCATTTGTGCATCTGCTCGTCCACGGAAATGACGCTCACCGGGATATGCCGCGTTTTCGGGTCGTGTTTCAGGAGATCCAGGACCGCCCACCCGTCCATGTCCGGCAGCTTCAAGTCCAGGGTGAGCGCGTCGGGCTCAAGGTCCTTGACCAGAGCGAGCGCCGTGTTGCCGTCCAGCGCGACCACGCCCTTGAACCCGCTCTCGCGCGCGACATCGAGCAAAGTCGCGGCGAACTTGACGTCGTCTTCGACGATCAGGACGACGCGGTCGCCCGGCTGGATGTTTTCGCGGTCGTCGCTCACTTGAGGCTCCGGGCGCACTCCGCGCCCTTTCATCGCCGGACTCAAGGTCGGTCGCTTGGCGTAAGCCGGACCGAGCCTAGGCTGCTCCGCCGGCGCTTCCGCGACCGGTGTTTCAACGGAGGGTGTTTTCGGCGTGATCGCCGCAGGACTAGGCTTGGGCTCCTCGACGGGTGTTTTCGGTGTTCTCGCCTCGACCTCCGCCGGATCGTGGGTAAACGGGAGGTAAAGGGTGAACGTGCTGCCTTTGCCCGGATCGCTTTCGACCTGGATTTCCCCGCCAAGCAGGCGAGTGAGCTCGCGGCTGATGGAAAGTCCCAGTCCGGTGCCGCCGTATTTGCGGCTGGTGGTTCCGTCAGCTTGCTGGAAGGCCTCGAAAATGACCTTCCTCTTGTTTTCGGGAATTCCGATCCCGGTGTCCGAGACGGAGAAGGCCACCACTTTTTCCGCCGCGTCCAGTTGCGGGTGTCCCGCGGTCCAGCCGGACTTCTCGAGGGAGATCCGCATGGACACTTTGCCTTTCTCGGTAAACTTGAACGCATTCGAGAGCAGGTTCTTCAGGATCTGCTGGAGCCGCTTTTCGTCGGTGTGGATCACGGCAGGCAGGCCGGGAGCCGCGCTCACCGTGAAGCCCAGGCCTTTGTCCTGGGCGACCTGGCGGAAGGTCCGCTCGACGTAGTCCTGCAGCCCGGAGAAGCGCTCGGGCGCAATGTCGAGCGTGACTGTGCCCGATTCGATCTTGGCCAGATCGAGAATATCGTTGATGAGGGAAAGAAGATCCGTGCCGGCGGCATAGATGGTCTGCGCGTAATCGATCTGTTTAGGCAGGAGGTTGTTGCCTGCGTTGTCCGCGAGCAGCTTCGCCAGGATCAGCAGGCTGTTCAACGGCGTGCGCAGCTCGTGCGACATGTTGGCCAGGAACTCGGACTTGTAGCGGGAAGAGAGCGCGAGCTGCTCGGCCTTTTCCTCGAGCGCGGCTTTTGCCTGCTCGACTTCCCGATTCTTGTATTCGACCTGCCTCATTTGCTCCGAAAGAAGCTTGGCCTTCTCTTGAAGCTGCTCGTTGGTGCGCTGCAGCTCCTCTTGCTGATTCTTGAGCAGTCGCTCGGAGTTCTGCAGATTCTGCGCCTGCTGCTCCAGGCGGTCGTTGGTTTCCTTGAGCTCCT
>VBCH01000102.1 GCA_005884455.1 Betaproteobacteria bacterium | reverse complement strand
AGAGCTCCGCCAGCCAGAAGCCGAGCAGATAGGCGCCGCCGTCTCCCAGGAAGATCTTTCCCTTCGGGTAGTTCCAGGCGAGAAACCCGAGCAAGGCTCCGATCATCGCAAGCGCGGAGGTGAAAAGGAACGCGTCGCCTACCAAGGCTGAAACGTACGCCATGGCGGCGAGCACGATGACCGCGTGGCCGGCCGCGAGGCCGTTGTAGCCGTCGATGATGTTGATCGAGTTGGCGACGCCGCCGACCGCGAACATGGTGAATGCGATCGCAAACGGCGCCCACTTGAGGAGGGCATCGAAACCGGGAATATCGAGCCGCGGGATGACCGCGCCCAGCAACCACACGCCGAAGGCCGCGGCGAGCATGGTGAGCAGGAGCCGGGTCAGGACGCCCACGTTCTTGGTGGCGTCTTCGCTGATCCCTCCCGCAAACGCGGGCAGGCTCGCGAGCAGCAGATAGCCGAATTGCTCGCTCGATACGCTCTGCTCGATCGCGAGCAGCACCGCTCCCGATACGAAAAGGCCGGCCATCACCTCCAGGCCGCCGATGCGCGGGGTCGGCGCCGAATGAAATTTCTGGGGACCGGTCTTGACGGGATCGTAGCTCCAATTTGCGTGAAAAGCGTCGTAGCGCAGGATCAGGTGGCCTACGAAAACGGAAGTCAAGGCGGTCAGCAAGAGGATCATGAGCCCGGCGAAGACTTGCCCCGATTCGAAACGCTGCGGCTTCGCTTGGAATGGACGCTTGCTGTCGGGCGGATAGCAGACGGTCGTTGCGCCCGTCAAGCGTTCCGTTTCGCGGCAGGCGGCGAGCGCGAGCGCCTTGTTGTCCGACACATAAGCCACGACTCCGTGGGGCAGGCGCGAGCTCGGCATTTCGATCGGATCTTCCGAGAGCAGCTTCTCGTAGGCGGGTTCGAGCTTTCCGGGGCATTGCCGTATCGCCACGCGACAGGCGGGACAGCTGGCCCGGATGGCGTCGGCGATGGTGGCGACAGCGGACTCGCAGGCCTCGCTCTTGAGCAGACCAGCCTGTAGGAACTCGAGCCTGACGTCTTGCTGACTGTCCACCACGACGTGAGGGTAGTAGACGCGGCCGTGGAGGAAATGCGTGGCGGCCACGACCGCGATGAACAAGACCGCAGCCGCAAACGGGTTCAACGTCTTGCCGTCTGGTTTCGCGGCATTCACGGGTCAGGCTGCGCCTCCAGCGGAGAAGGTAGTGGGTCCGTGGCCCATGATACGCAACCCCGGAACCGAGGGGCGATACGTATCCCCTCGAGGTTTCTGGAAAGCGTATTCGTCGATGCCGCGCATGGGTGGCAAGCGTCTCGTCATGGGCTACAACTCGTTCAATTGTAAAGATTAAGTGGCACGATCTTTCTTGAGTGACGCGCTGTGGGAATAAGAGGACGAGTCGGGGTGTTCGCCGTCATCAGCCCGGGATTAGGCTGGTATTGCAAGGACTTGAGTGTGTATGCTACTGTGCTGGCACCATCGAATTTACCTTTGTGGTTTCTTTAGGGGGAGACAGATGAAAAAGCTGGTTGCGATGATTTTCTTTGCGATGCTCGCGGGCAATGCGATGGCGCAGGCCGGTGGCGCATCTTCGGGTGCGAGTGGCGGTGCGGCCGGCGGCGCGGCGGGTGCCACAGCGGGCACCATAGCCACGGTTGCGGTGGCGGTAGCCGGAGTTGCCGCGGCGACTTCTAATAACAGCACCAGCCACTAAGCGGTTTAAAGACCCCGTACTCGCGGAACTGGTTTCTTTAGGGGGGCTCATGAAAAAGCTGGCGGCGGTGATTTTCTTTGCGATGCTCGCGGGCAATGCGATGGCGCAGGCGGGCGGTGCATCCTCGGGCGCCGGCGGCGCCGGTGCGGCAGGCTCGACGGGTACTACAGTCGGTGCGGTGGTTCTGATTACGGTAATCGTAGCCGGAGTTGTCGCGACTACCAAGGGGTATAACAACAGCACCAGCCACTAAGCGGTTTCCAAACCCAGTACTCGCGGAACCCTGCCAGGGAAATCCTGGCAGGGTTTTGTTTTTTTGGTAGAGTCGCGGCAACGCGAAGTCGCGGCGAGCGCGGGAACAACGTCCCGCGCTCGCTGCGTTTCGGAGATGAAGCCGTTCCATCTGGCAAGGAGTTATGCGCCGTTTTCTAGCGTGTTGGATGGGTGCGATCGCGTGGAACCTGTCCTCCTTTGCCATGGCGGGTCCGACCGGGCTCATCAACATGCCCGATGCCCGTTTCAATCCGGACGGAACTCTGCGCTTCGGCATGGCCTACGCGCCGCCGTATTTCGATATTTCGGCGAATGCGACGCTGCTTCCCTGGCTTGAGACCAACCTTGCAGTCACGCGAATCAACGGCGTTGCCGGATTCTCTACTCAAACAAGCAGCGGTTTCGGAGCAGCTTACGGGGCCTACAAGGACAGAAACGCGGGCATCAAGATCCGCCTCATCACCGAAGAGGGCTGGTGGCCCTCGGTCGCGGTCGGCGCGCAGGATCCCTTCGGCACGAGCCTGTTCCCGCGGCAGTTCGCGGCGGCGACCAAGACCCTGGGCGATGCGCAGATCACGCTGGGCTATGGGCGCCAGCTGATCGACGGAGCATACGGGGGTCTCCGCTATTCGCCTGCCTGGGCGGGGAGCTGGTCGTTCGTTTCGGAGTACGACGCGAGCGACTACAAGAACTTTCCATTCGCCGAGCAAACCCAGGTGGCCGGGCGCCGGCACGGGATTTCCAGCGCGATCGAATATCGTCTCGGATGGACGACCGCTCAAGTCTCGAGCCAGCGCGGCGTAACGGGGGCCGCCGCCTACATCTCCTTACCGCTGGAGCAAAAGGAATGGATACCCAAGACCGCGGAGCCCGAGCCCTACGCGAAAGTGATTCCGCGGCCGACGCTTGCGCAGTGGCAGCGCGACCCGGGCTACAGGAAGCGCGTTTACGAGGCGCTCTTCCGGCAGGATTTCAAGGACGTGCGCATCCGCCTGGAGCCGAACGCGCGCCTTTCGCTGACGCTCACCAACAGCCGCATCTCCCAGATGAGCCGCGCGGTCGGCCGGGCGGCAAGGACGGCGCTGCTGCTCGCCCCGCTCGAGACCACGGAAATCCGCGTCACCTACACGACCAACGGCCTGCCCGTCGCGACCTATGAGCTCACCGATCTGCGCAAGCTCAATCGCTACTTCAACGGCCTGCTGACGCGAAGCGAGCTCGCCGAATCCGTTTCCATCCGCTACGCGGACCCGTCTTCCTATTCCGAAAGGGACAAGGCCGACCTGATGGCGGCGCTCGAGGAACCGATGCAGGCGAGGGTTCTCTACGGCGGCGAGGGCAATTACATCGGCTTCAAGAGCCAGAACGCCGGCTTCGATGTGTTTCAGGTCAGGCCCACGCTGAGCACCTACCTGAACGGGCCGAACGTGTTTCAGTACAGCCTCGGCGTGCTCACCACCTATGACCGCGAGATGGCCGAGCGCCTGTTTCTCAGCGGCGGGGTGAACGTCATTCTCTACGAGAACATCAGCGAGGCGGTCGGGGTGAACAACAGCACCCTTCCGCACGTGCGTTCCGATTTTGGCGAGTACGCGAAGGGCCCGCCTGTCAGACTCGATCACCTGCTCCTGAACCGCGTCTATCAGCCCTCCGAGCGCACCTACGCGAGGCTCTCCGGCGGCTGGCTCGAGCAGATGTACGGCGGGGTGGGCGGGCAGTGGCTGTACGTGGAGCGCGGCGAGCCCTGGGCGCTCGACGTGAGCGTCGAGGCGGTCAAGCAGCGCGACTTCGACGGCCGTTTCGGTTTCTTGGACTATCAGACCGTGACCGCGCTCGCGGCCATGCATTACAGGCTGCCTTATCAGTCCACATTTACGGTACGGGCGGGTCGCTTCCTCGCCAAGGATCTCGGGGCCCGGTTCGAGATCAAGAGGCGCTTTCGCATCGGAATGGAACTGGGCGCGTGGTATACGGTCACCAACGTGGTGGACACGGGAGTCGGAGGCGAAAGCAATTATCGCGACAAGGGCGTGTTCGTATCGATTCCGTTCGAGGGCCTGCTTCCCAACGACACGAAGCTCGTGACCGGCTTCTCGCTCTCGCCCTGGACGCGCGACCCCGGGCAGATGGTCTACTCGCCGGTCGACCTTTATCAGATGCTCGAGAAGCCGCTGATGCTCGACATGCACGACCGCGACGGCCTGGTGCGCTTCGGCGACATGGAGGACGACTACAATCTTCCGTACCTCGGTAGCCCGCTCTGGGACCGTCCGTTCGAGAACATCGGCAGAATGACGCTGCAGGACTGGGGCGATGGAGCGAGCGCCCTGGGCGGCTCGGGCGCCTTGGAAACGGCCCTGATAGGAACCGGCATCGTGCTCGTCTCGGCCGCGGGCGATCGCAGCGTCGACAAGTTCGTGCAACGTCACGCGGGATCGACGGCGATGGATGCGGCCGCGTCGCTGGGCAAGTGGCTGCCCTTCGCCGCGATCGGCGGGGCGGGCCTCGCCGCGCTCTCCGAGCAGGACAAGCGCTTGAGCAATACCGGCATCGCCGCGATACAGGCCGGAGCCTCGGGCCTGTTCGCGAACCTGGGGATCAAATACGCGGTGGGCCGCGCGAGGCCCGAGGACGAGAAGGGTCCCGCGGACTTCGAGCCGTTCAAGCGCTCCGACGCATCTTTCCCCTCGAGCCACGTGACCGTCACCTGGGCCGTGCTGACGCCGTTCGCAAAGGAGTACGACGCACCGTGGCTGTACGCAGTAGCAGCACTGGCCAACACGGGAAGAATCGCCTCGCGCGAGCACTGGCTGTCGGATACGGTGGCGAGCTCGCTGCTCGGTTATGCGTTCGGCGATTTCTTCTGGCAGGAGCGCCGCCGCAAGCCCGCCGACAAGGGGCCGCAGGTCCTTGTCGGGCCCGCGGGCGTTGCGTTGAAGTGGGAGACGAAGTAGTGTCGACAACGATGACCACCCCGGCGGCCTTCGGCCGCCACCCCTCCTTAAGAAAGGAGGGGATATCCTGCGGTCGCCTTTTCCCCTCCTCTATGAGGAGGGGTGGCTGCGAAGCAGCCGGGGTGGTTCGAAACTGCAAACTGGACCTCATCGGTGGTGTCCTTGCGCTTGTGCTCTGCGCGCTGTCTGTCTCCGCGCAGGCCCAGTCCAGATGCCTCGTGCTCGACCCGGAACTGCAAGCTTCCTACTCCGGTGGCTGCAAGGACGGGAAAGCGGAAGGGCAGGGCACGGCCCGGGGAAGCGCCGTTTATGCCGGGGAGTTCCGCGGAGGCAAGAAGCACGGCCGCGGCGTGAAGACCTGGCCCTGGGGCGATCGCTACGAGGGCGAATTCGCGGACGACTCCAAGCACGGCACCGGGATCTACATCTGGGGCGCGCGCACAGCCTTCGCCGGGGACCGCTACGAGGGCGGCTTCGCGAACGACAAGCGCAGCGGCTACGGCGTGTATTTCTGGGCAAGCGGCGACAGCTACGCCGGGCCGTGGAAGGACGACGCGGTGGCGGGGCGGTCGACGCCGATGATGATCGCGAGGTTCCGCGCGACGAGCGAGTCGCTCGCCGCCATGGCGAAGCCCGGCGTCGGGCTGTGCCACGAATCGACCATGGGAGCCGGGGCCGGGGAATGGACCGAGGGCGAAACGCTCGCCGTCGATCAGGGCGCGCGCAGGGTCGAGCTGCGGGTCACCAAGCTCGGCGCGAAACCGCTCTTCGTGGCCGGGACGCGAGTCGCCGCGGGCGAGGTCGTCTGGGACGATCCGCTCAACTGGATTCCGTGCAAGTGACGCCCGCCTATCGTTACCGGCGACTCTGGTTTCTCATCGGTTGGGGGATGGTCGCCGCGGTCGTCGTCCTGTCCCTCATCCCGCTGGCAGTGGACCTCAGTCACGGCCGCGACAAGCTTGCGCATTTCGCCGCCTACGGCAGTCTCTCGTACTGGTTCGGAATGCTGATCGAGGGCCGCGGGCGCGAGCTTCGCATCGCAGCCGCGTTCGCCCTGCTGGGAGTGGCGCTGGAGTTCCTGCAGGGATTGACGGACTACCGCACCTTCGAGATCGCCGACATGATCGCGAACGCGACCGGCGCCGCGCTCGGCTGGGGGCTCGCTCAGACGCGGCTGAGAAACGCGCTCGGCTGGATGGAGCGGCTGATCGCAGCCGCGTCGCGGGGCCCCGCGGGCCCCAGGCGAAGTTAATCCTTCACGCGCGCGATCCTCACCACTTCCTGGATGCGCCTCAAGGCGCGCATCACCTTGGCGAGGTGCAGGCGGTTCGCGACCTGCAGCGTGAAGTGCATGGAGGTGTAGAGGCTGCGCTCCTCGTCCATGCTGACGTTGTCGATGTTGGAGCCGGCCTCGGCGATCTCGGTGGCGACCTTGGCGAGCACGCCGCGCTGGTTGGCGACGGTCACGCGGATCGCCACGTCGAACAGCTTGTCGGTTTCCGGCGCCCAGTCCACGTCGAGCCATTTTTCCGGATCGCCGCGCGATTTGGCCGCCGTCGGGCAGTCGTTGGTGTGCACGACGAGCCCCTGGCCCTTCTTGATGAACCCGAGGATGGGATCCCCGGGGATGGGGTTGCAGCACTTGGCGAACTGCACGGCCAATCCCTCGGACCCGTGGATGACGATCGAGCCGGCCGGCCCCTTTCCTTCCGCCTGGGGCTCAGTCAGGCTCAAGAGCTTTCTCGCGACGATCGCCGCGAGCCGCTTGCCAAGGCCGATGTCGGCGACGACTTCCTGGCGCGATTTCGCCCCGAGGTCGCGCACCAGCTTTTCCCAGCGCTCCCGCGTCGCCTCCGAGGATTTTGCGCCGAGCGCGCGCACCGCCTGGATGAGCATGCGCTCCCCGAGCGCCGCGGCTTCCTCGTACTGCATGGTCTTCAGGAAGTGCCGGATCTGCGAGCGCGCCTTGGCGGTCTTCACGTAGGACAGCCACGCCGGGTTGGGATGCTCGTGAGCGGCGGTGATGATCTCGACCCGGTCGCCGTTCTTGAGCTCCGTCCTGAGCGGCACGAGCTCGTAGTTGATCCTCGCCGCGGCGCAGCGGTTGCCGATGTCGGTGTGCACCGCGTAGGCGAAATCCACCGGGGTCGCGCCGCGCGGCATCGCCATGATCTTGCCCTTGGGAGTGAAGACATAGACCTCGTCGGGAAAGAGGTCGACCTTGATGTGCTCCAGGAATTCGGCGGGATCGCCGGAGGCGTGCTGGATGTCGAGCAGCGACTGCAGCCACTTGTGTGTGCGCTGCTGCACTTCGTTGATCTCCGCGTCGGAGCTCTTGTACAGCCAGTGCGAAGCGACGCCGGCGTCGGCGATGCGGTTCATGGCCTGCGTGCGGATCTGGACTTCGACGGGCATGCCGTAAGGCCCGATCAGCGTCGTGTGCAGCGACTGGTAGCCGTTGACCTTCGGGATCGCGATGTAGTCCTTGAATTTTCCGGGCACGGGCTTGTACAGGCCGTGCAGGGCGCCGAGCCCGAGATAGCAGGCGGGAATGTCCTCGACGACGACGCGGAAACCGTATATGTCGAGCACCTGCGAGAACGACAGGTGCTTTTCGTGCATCTTGTTGTAGATCGAATAGATGTGCTTCTCGCGGCCGGTGACGGCGGCCTCGATCTTCGCCGACTGCAGGCGCTCCTTCAGCGCCTTGAGGATCTTGTTGACGACTTCGCGGCGATTGCCGCGCGCCGCCTTCACCGCCTTGGCGAGCACCTTGTAGCGCCCCGGATAGAGGTTCGAGAACGCGAGCTCCTGCAGCTCGCGAAACAGGCTGTCGAGGCCGAGCCGGTTCGCGATCGGCGCGTAGATCTCCAGGGTCTCGCGCGCGACGCGCCGGCGCGTCTCCGGGCGGACCGCATCGAGAGTCCTCATGTTGTGCAGCCGGTCGGCGAGCTTGATCAGGATGACGCGCACGTCGCGCGCCATCGCGAGCAGCATCTTGCGGAAGTTCTCGGCCTGCGCGTGCTCCTGGGACTGGAACTCGATGCGGTCGAGCTTGGACAGGCCGTCCACGAGCTCCGCCACGGGCTTGCCGAAGCGCTCGGTGATCTGCTGCTTGGAGACCTTGGTGTCCTCCATGACGTCGTGCAGCAGCGCCGCCATCACGGCCTGCGCGTCGAGCTGCCAGTCGGCGACGATCTCTGCGACGGCGACCGGATGCGAGATGTAGGGATGGCCGCTCAGCCTGAACTGCCCCTGGTGCGCGGCGTCGCTGAACTGGTAGGCCTCTTCGATGCGGCCGATGTCGCTCGGCTTGAGGTAGCCGAGGTGCTGCCTGAGATCGGTGATCGCGACGGCGGCCATTGTCAGGCGCTAGCGCTGCGGGGTTTGCGTTTTTTTCCCCTCCTCGGATGAGGAGGGGTGCCGGCGCCAGCCGGCGGGGTGGTGGGGCAGCCTAACCACCCCGGCGCTTCGCGCCACCCCTCCTTAAGAAAGGAGGGGAAGGCGTCCGCGTTCACCCCGTGTGGACGCGGTTCAGGTATTCGACGCCGACTTTGCCCGCCGCGATTTCGCGCAACGCGATGACCGTCGGCTTGTCGCGCGTGGTTTCGATGTGCGGCGTGCCGCCCTGGGCGAGCTGGCGCGCGCGGTACGTGGCCGCGAGCGTCAACTGGAAGCGGTTGGGTATTCTCTTTAAGCAATCTTCGACGGTGATGCGTGCCATGGGTCCTCTCTTTAGTCTAGCCAAATGATCCGAAGATTTCCGGGTGGCGTGCGCTCTGGCGGGAAAGCATCAATCTGGAGGCGCGCACGACGGCTGCAAGGTCCCGCCGGGCTTCTTCAAACTCTTTGTTTATAATAACATAGTCGAACTCGGCGACGTGGCCGATTTCCTCGCGGGCGGCGTGCAATCGCAGCTGGATCGCTTCTTCGCTGTCCTGTCCCCGCCCGCGCAGCCGGCGCTCGAGCTCCTCGAGGACCGGGGGCGGGGGAAGGATGAAGATGCCCACCGCGTCGCGAAAGGCCTTTCGGACCTGCTGCGCGCCCTGCCAGTCGATTTCGAGCACGATGTCCAGCCCCTTCGCGCGCGTTTCGGCGATCCACTTCTGCGAAGTGCCGTAGCGGTTTCCGTGGACCTCGGCCGATTCCAGGAACTCCCCGCGCGCGAGCATCGAGTCGAAGGTCTTGCGGTCGACGAAGTGATACTCGCGCCCGTTCACTTCGCCCGCGCGCGGAGGCCGCGTGGTGAAGGAAACCGAGAGCGCAAGCCGATTGTCCTCGGCGAGCACGGCGCTCACCAGGGACGACTTGCCCGCGCCCGAGGGCGCCGAGACGATGAACAGATTGCCGGTCATTCGATGTTCTGGATCTGCTCGCGCATCTGCTCGATCAGCAGCTTGAACTCGAGGCTCGCGTCGGAGAGCTCCTTCGACACGGACTTCGAGCCGAGCGTGTTCGCTTCGCGGTTCAGCTCCTGCATCAGGAAGTCCAGGCGCTTGCCGACCGGTCCTCCGGCGCTCACCACGCGTTGCACCTCTACCAGGTGCGCGCCGAGGCGATTGAGCTCCTCGGCGACGTCCACCTTGACGCCGTAGAGCGCGATTTCCTGCCGGATGCGCTCCTCGTCGGTGCCGCCGAGCACTTCGCGCAGGCGCGCGGCCAGCTTTTCCTCGTACGCCGCGATCGCCTCGGGCAGACGCGGCTGAATCGAGGCGAGCAGGGACTTCATGCGCTCCGCGCGCTCGATCAGCATGGCGGCGAGCTTTGCGCCTTCGCGCGAGCGGGTCGCCGCGAACTCCTCGAGGACCTCCTGCACGAGCACCACGCAGGCCTCGCGCAGCGCAGCCGACCGGTCGTCTCCGAGCACCCCGGGCCAGCGCAGCACCTCGTCCACGCTCAAGGGGAGCGCGTCGGGCACCGCCGCCCTGATTTTTCGCGACGTCTCGGCGAGCTCGGCGAGCAGCGCTTCGTTCACGCTGATCCGCGGCGCGGCGCCCGTCGGCGGAGTGACCGAGACCCGGCACTCCACCTTGCCGCGGCCCACGCGCCCCTGGATCATCTCGCGCAGCGCCGGCTCCGCCGCGCGCAGCTCGTCGGGGAGCCGGAACTGCACGTCGAGAAAACGGCCGTTGACGCTTTTCACCTCCGCCGC
>VBCH01000308.1 GCA_005884455.1 Betaproteobacteria bacterium | reverse complement strand
CGCACGAAGGAAGGCAGCATCTCAGTGGCCAGCTGACTGAAAGCCTGATCGACCACGTCGTCCACAAAGACGCCGCGGACGAACCCCTTCAGCGTCTCAGCTCCCGCGAGCGGCAGGTCCTGCAAATGCTCGCCGAAGGACACGCCATCGCCAAAATCGCGGGAACGCTCTCCCTTTCACCGAAGACCGTGGAAACCTACCGCGCCCGAATGATGGAGAAACTCCGCATTCGCGACTTCGCAACTCTCATCAGATTCGCGATCCAGCAGGGCGTGACTCCTCTCGAATAGCGCGGCGCTGGCGCTGTCAGGAAATATCCGACGCGATCTGTCGGCTGTACGCGACAGCATCCGAGGGTCTTCCCAATTAGAGTTCAGGTGGAGCCGGCGCTCTATTCGCCGGTCTCGCCAAAAGGGATTCCTAAACTGACTTCTCAAGGATTCCCTACAGACGAGGAATCGAATTTCAGCAAGGATATCAAGCCAACGCCACGTGGGGAAGAACTGCCGAAACCGGGCAAGAAAAAATGGCGATAAGAGTGTTTCTGGCGAATAGCCGCGTCATCCTTTTGGACAGTCTGCAGGTGCTGCTGGAACTCCAGCAAGACCTGAAGATCGTCGGCAAGGCAACGAACGGGCACGACGCCGTCAGGAGAATACAAAAACTGCGACCGGATGTCGCAATCCTAGACATCGGCCTTGTCAGCCTCAATGGAATGGAGGCGAGTCTTAAAATCGGCGAGCTATCCAAGTCGACTGCGATCGTGATGCTGTCCACGGTGACGTCTCCGGAAGTCATTTTTCGCGCCCTTAGGGCCGGTGCGAGGGGATATCTTTCCAGGGAAGCGTCGGGACTGGATCTCGTGAATGCGGTTCGAGCCGTGCGCGAGGGCAAGCGCTATTTAAGTCCCAAGATCACCGCGGCGCTCATCGGCGACTACATCAGCGAGGCCCGCTCTCCGAGTCCTCTCGAGAGCCTGACCAGCCGAGAGCGGCATATCCTCCAGCTGGTGGTCGAGGGCAGCCCGAGCGCAGAGGTCGCCAACATTCTGGCCCTGTCCCCAAAAACCGTGGACACGTACCGAAGCCGGATCAAGCAGACAGCATTGAATACCCTCGTCGTTTAGTCTTCCTAAGACCGGTAAACCGGTTTATGACAGGGCAACTCAGAATTCTGCTGGTGGAAGACATGGCCATCGACGCCGAGCTCGAGATGCTCGAGCTCAAGCGCGCTGGCCTGAGCGTCACTCCTTCGATCGTGGACAGCGAGAAGTCGTTTGTCGGTGCGCTGCGCGAATTCGCGCCGGACGTGATCCTGTCCGATTTTTCGATGCCGGGCTTCGACGGCACGACCGCGGTCGCACTGGCGCGAGAAATGCGCCCGGACACGCCGTTCATCTTCGTTTCGGGAACGATCGGCGAGGAGTCCGCCATCGACGCGCTCAAGAGCGGCGCCACCGACTACGTGATGAAGACGAATCTCGTGCGTCTGCCGGCTGCCGTGAAGCGGGCCATGCGAGACGGGAAGGACCGAGTCGCCCGCCGCAAGGCCGAAGAAGAACTCGAGACGCTTCGCGAGCGGCTGCGGAGCGTCGTCTCCACGCTGCCGGACGTCGTATGGTCCGTCGCCGTTCCTTCACGCGAGATCCAGTACGTCAGCCCCGCCACGGCCACGGTCTTCGGCCGAACGCAGAAGGAGTTTTACGAGAGCCCCACGCTCTGGGGCGAGCTGATCCATCCCGAAGACCGCCCGCGGATGATGTCCCTTTGGCAGAACGCGGCAATCGGAGAGACGTTCGAAGCGGAATACCGGATCGTGAAGCCGGGCGGCGAGATACGGTGGATCCAGGGACGCGGACGCTTCGCCGGCGACACAGCAGGCAATGTACTCCGCATGGACGTGATTTCCCGGGACATAACCGAGCGGCGCGAGCACGAACGAAAGCTCTCACAGCTCAGCCGCGTCCACGCAGTCCTGAGCGGAATCAACTCCGCGATCCTGCGCGTGCGCAGCCGGGATGAGCTGTTTCGCGATGCCTGCCGCATCGCCGTGGGAGCCGGACAGTTCCGCATGGCCTGGGTCGGCGTCGTCGACCCCGAAGCCAAGGAAGTGAAACCGATCGCCTGGGACGGCGAGGTTCGCGGCTTTTTCGACAATGCGCCTCTCGCCGTGACGGAGACGGGAGGACAGAGCCTGGTCGGGCAGGCGGTCAGGGAAAAGAAGCCCGTGATCTCGAGCGACATTCAGAACGATCCACACAGAATGATGAAGAAGGAATGCCTGGAGCGCGGGATCAATTCGCTGGCCGCGTTACCGCTGATCGTCGGCGGCGAGGCGGTGGGCGTTCTTGGCCTGTACGCCGGCGAGATCGGGTTCTTCGACAGCGAGGAAATGCAGTTGCTGGTGCAGCTTGCGGGCGACATCGCGTTCGCGCTCGAGCACATCGGCCAGGAGGAGAGGCTCACCTATCTGGCGTACTACGATGCGCTTACGGGCCTCCCCAACCGGGCCCTCTTTCACGAACGGCTGACGCAACTTCTGCATGCGGCGAAGCACGGCCGCACCCAGGTCTTCGTCGCAGCCGGCGACATCAACCGCTTTCGCCTGATCAACGACACTTTCGGGCGGCAAGCCGGGGACGCGCTGCTGCGCGAATTCGCACAACGCCTCAAGACGATCTGGCCGGAGCCGGACCATGCGGCGCGGATCTCGGCGGATATCTTTGCCGGCGCTCTCGCGGATGTTAGTGATGCCGCTAGCATCGCTTATTCGATCGACAAGACGGTTGCGGCGATCATCGAGGCACCGTTTACCGTCGAGGGGAAGGAGCTCAGGATCGCAACCACCGCCGGGGTTGCGGTGTTTCCGACCGACGGAGAAGACGCCGACACCTTGTTCAGGAACGCCGAGGCGGCGTTGGAGAAGGCCAAGGAATCGGGCGAAAGGTATTTGTTCTATCGG
>VBCH01000101.1 GCA_005884455.1 Betaproteobacteria bacterium | reverse complement strand
GCACAACCATTTGCTGCGCTCTTCGCCTGCAACCATGTACATGCATTTCTACGGCCGCGGCGACCCCGCCAAGCTCGCCGCGGCGCTGCGCGCCGGCCTTGCCGAAAGCAAGACCCCGTTGGCGGCGCCGGCGCCTGCCGGCTCTCCGCCGCCGCCGCTCGACCTTGACACCGCCGCGATCGACCAGACGCTAGGCGCCAAGGGCAACGTCAACAGCGGCGTCTATGCGTTCAACATTCCCCGGGCCGAAACCATAATGGAAGATGGAATGCCGGTTCCCATCGGCATGGGTTCGGGCATCGTCATCAACTTCCAGCCGACAGGCGGCGGCAAGGCAGCGATCACCGGTGACTTCGTGCTCATTGCACAAGAGGTCAACCCCGTGCTCAAGACCTTGCGCGAGGGCGGGATCGAGGTGACCGCGCTGCATAGCCACATGCTCACCGAGCAACCGCGGCTGTTCTTCATGCATTTCTGGGCAAACGACGATGCCGGGAAGCTGGCCACAAGCCTGAAGGCGGCTCTGAGCAAGGTCAAGCTGGCGAAAAACTGAGAAAGGCGGGCCCCGGTCGTCGAGCCCTCATCTGAAGATCGACACAGGAAAGACCAGAAAGATTCCGGAGAGCAGCAATAGAACAAGGACGACCCTGCGAAAGCCTGCCTCGTCGAGCCGTCCGTACAGTCTCATTCCGACCCAAGTGCCGGCCAGCAACATCGGAAGGCCGAGCAGAAACAGCTTCACCGTATCGGCGGTGACCGCGCCGCTCGCACCGAGCCAAGCCGCGGTCATGGCACTCGTCGTGATGATGACCGGCTGGAAGACCGTGCGCTGCACGTCTTTCGGCCAGCCGCGCAATTGGCTCCATATGACCACGACGATGCCGACGAGGCCGGTCAGTCCGCCGAGCAGCCCGTTGAGAAATCCGATGACCAGGTCGGCGGGAACTCCGCCCCGCACCGGCTCGAGCGACGGTCGCGCCAGGTAGTAGATGCTGTAGAGCAGCAGCAGCAGGCCCACCCCGGCGCGCAGGTGGGCCGGGTTGATGTGCGCCAGCAGCATGGCGCCGATCGGCACGCCGATCACGCCGCCGGCGATGAACGGCGCGACTCTGCGCCAGTCGAGCGCGTGGCGCAGCTTCCAGACGCCGTAACCCTGCAGCAAAACGCTGTAGCTCACCATCAGGGTTACAGTCTGGACCGGCGTGAGGATGTGCAGCCAAATGCCGGACACCACGAGGCCCATGGCGAAACCGGCGACACCGGTCGTCACCGCGCCGAGAAACGCCGCCAGCAGAAAAAATCCGAGAACTATCCCATCCATAGGTCGCTCCCAAAATGAAGTGACCAGCGCTTGGATGGATGGCTGCCATCTGAAGGGGAGGCTGCTGTGTCCCCGCGATCCGGGTCGGTTTTAGCGCGCGGGTGCGGCGCCGTAGCTGAAATCGTCGAAGAGCGTCACGCTGTCCGCCTTGGTCCAGACGCCCACGGCGCCGCTGCCCGCGATGTGATCGTCCTCCATCTCGATGTATTGCTTGCTGTCCAAACTCACGCGCACTTTTTTCCCGGAGAATTCCACCCGCAGCGTGTGCCAGGTGTTGCCGGGAACAGGTGCATCCACGTACTTGATCGTATTGCGCCTTCCGTTCGTCGTGTAGTAAAGAGACACGTTGTTCTCGAGCGCGTTGGCGCGCGCCACGTAGTAGTTGTCGCCGTCCTTCCAGCGCCATACGACCCCGCCTGCCCGGTCTTCGCGGCCGGTGAGCGGCTTGAACTTCACTTCCACGTAGCCGTTCTCGAGCGACACCTCGGGCCTCACGCACCAGGGAAAGAATCCGCTGCCCGACTGCTTGAGGACGTTGGGCCGGCTCGGCGCGGAAGCGTCGGCCTCGACCGACCATTTGGGCGAGCCGCGGCCGGTGACGCCGGCGCGCCAGCCGGCGGGCAGCGCGCCCGGCGCATCCCGGTCGAACGAGAAGGTTTCAGCGTGTGTGGTTGTCATAGTGATCACCGATGCGAGGGTTGGAATAATTAATGCGAGAGCTTTTCTCACGATGCGCCTCCTTGTTCCGCGGGCAGACGCCTCGCGGCGTTCGCCCAATCGATGTTCTGCATGACGGCGTCCACGTAGGCCGCCGCCCTGGCGCCGTAGTCCAGGTGATAGGAATGCTCGTACATATCGAGGGCGAGAATCGGCACGGCACCGGCGAGCGCGTGGGTGTGGTCGGCCGCCCATTGATTGACGAGCCCGCCGCTTCGCGCCGAATAGGCGAGCACCACCCAGCCCGAGCCGCCGCCGAGCGCTTTGCCCATCGCGGTGAATTGCGTCTGCCATGCCGCGATGCCGCCGAAATCGCGCTCGATCAGGCGCTTCAGTGCGCCCTCGGGCTCACCGCCGCGCCCGCCCAGGCTGTCGAAATACAGCTCGTGCAGGATCATCGAGTTGGTCGCGATCAATTCCTCGCGCTTCAGCCCGTTGATCACGAAAACGGGGGCTTTTTCGAAATCCAGCTCGGTGAGCCGCTCCGCGATTGCGTTGAGCCGCTTCACCGCACCGCCGTAGTTGTTCTCGTAGTGGCTGACGATGAGCTTTTCCGACAGGCCGCGCAGTTTCGCGGGGTCGCAGGAAAGGGGTTTCATTGCTTGGTTCATTCGTCCTCCGGAACGGTGCGCGCGCCGGCTACCGGTACGCAGCGGGTTTCCACGTGTGCACTTCGTCCTGCCCCGACTTGCACCAGGCATAGAGCGCGTCGTACATCACCATGCCTGCTTTCAGCATCTCGTGGTCGTCGGCGAAGTTGCGCGAGAGCCCGAGCGAGATCGCGGCGAGCCCGGCCGCCTGCGGCGCGAGATCGAGGCGCGCGGTGTCCGCTCCGCGGACGATGACCGCGAGCTGCGCGAGCGCCGGGTCGGTCAGGCGGTAGTGTTTCAGGAACGCGTCGAAACTGCAGCGCTCGCCTTCGTGCGAGAAGTGGACGTCGGGGATGTCGTAAGGCGTCGCGTCCCGTTCCTTTGCAGCGGCGAGGACATCCTTCGTCGGCACGTAGAGAAACTCCGCCCCGGGGTCGACGAAGCGCGCGATGAGCCAGGGGCAGGCGATGCGGTCGATTTTCGGCCGCTCACGCGTCACCCAGCGCGTGTTCGCGCCCGCAGGCTTCGCGTCGAGCGCGCCGCCCGCGGCCTTCCAACCCTCTTCGATGCCGCCTTGCAGGTACTGCGCGGAGAGGCCGCGCCCGGCGAGCGCTATTGCGACGCCTTGGCTGACCTCGTGCCCGCGCACGCAGTACGCGACGACGCGGCTTGCGCGCGGCAGCTCCCCCGCCCACTCGGTGACGCGCTCGGGGTCGCGCCACAGCGCACCTTCGATCATGTCGTTCGCCGCACGGAACGTCTGCTCCCGTCGCACGTCGATGATCAACGGGGGCTGGCCGCCGCGAATGGCGGACAGGGCTTCTCTTGTCGATATGAAACTTGCTGATGTGGCCGCGTCCATGGCTTCTCCTGACTCAAGTCAGTGAAGCAGAGCTTGGACGCTGGACGTCTTGGACCGGTTTGGGGCCGGGCGGGGAGTCTGCATTTCCCCGCGAGGGCGATAGTTTGAAACGGCGGCGCGGCGATGTCAAGCGCGACCGATCGAGCAGCCGGACGAACCGCTAAACAGCGATCGCGCCCCAGTTCTTCGCCATGTAGTCCGCGGTACGCAAGGTCAGCGCGTGCAGCGTGAAGGTCGGGTGCACGCCGGCGATCGTGGGAAAGAGGCCCCCTCCCGTGATGAAGAGGTTGCCGACGTCGTGGGTGCGGCCGTAGCCGTCGGCGACCGAGTCTTTCGCGCTTTTCCCCATGACCGTGCCGCCGAGGAAGTGCGCGAGGCCCGGGCTGGGGTTGGTCCAGGTTTCCTTCGCGCGCGTCGCCTTGACGATGCGGTCGCCCTCGGCGCGGATGTGGTTGAAGAGCTGCATCGAGTTCTCGTCGAGGCTGTGAATCACGCGCGCGAGCGGGAAGCCGTAGGCGTCCTTGCGGTCGGAGAGCACGACGCGGTTTTCGGCGCTCGGGAGCTCCTCCGCCTGCACGCCGATCCTCGCGAGCCCGCGCGAGGCGCGCTTCATGAAATCGTGGAGCGCGCTGCCGAAGAGCTGGGGCCGCGAATTGGCGAAGCCGAGCACGTCGTTCGGCTTCATCGCGACGCCTATCGTCCAGGTGTAGCTGCCGAATCCCGGGTGGCTGTCCTTGACGTAGCCGTCCTGCGACATGCCGAAGGCCCCGGAGGTGCCCATGTGGTTCTCGGTGTTCTCCTCGAACATCGCAAAGGCGGAAAAGGTGATGTGCGCCGCGACGTAGTGGCCCACCAGCCCGCTCGAGTTCGCGAGACCCTGCGGATGCTTGTCGTTCACGGAGTTGAGAAGGATGCGCGGGTTCGACGCCGAGAACGCCGACAGCACGACCACGTCGGCATGCTGCTCCCGGCGCTCTCTCGCCTTGTCGTAGTACTCGACGCCCGATGCGCGGTCGCCCTTCGCGTTTACGAGCACGCGCGTGACGTAGGCGTCGGTGCGGATCTCGACGCCGGCTTTCTTCGCGATGGGCAGATAAGTGACCTGGGGATTCACGAGCGCGCCGGTCGGGCATCCCGCCTCGCACCAGCCGTCGTAAATGCACGCGGGGCGGCCGTTGTAGGACACGCTGTTGATCGCCAGGGGCATGGGCGCGGTGCGCATGCCGACTTTCCTGAAGCCCTCGGCGAGCAGCTCGGCCTGCTTGAACCACCTGATCGGAGGCATCGGATAGGGATCGCCCGCGGGGCGCCAGACCTCGGCGACATGATCGCCCGAGAGCCCGACCTCTTTCTGGATGCGGTCGTAGTACGGCCGCAGGTCCGCATACGAGATCGGCCAGTCGAGCCCGCGCCCGTACTGGGTCCTGACGCGAAAATCCTCGGGGTGAAAGCGCGGCCAGTTGGCGAACTGGTGCATCGCCGCGCCGCCCAGGCCCCAGCCCGACTGGAAATTGTGGGCCACGGGGTTCTTGCCCTCCGAGACGACCGGCACGCCGCCCCATTTCAGGCGCCGCGACCAGATCTGCGAGCTCACCAGGTCGTCGAGACCGAGCGGCGGACCCATCTCGAGGATCACCACCTTCTTGCCCGCCTGGCCGAGCTTGGCGGCGAGGAGAATACCGGAGGCGCCGCCGCCGACGATCACGACATCGACTTTTGCGCTGGCCATGGCTACCACCTCTTGATCGGGATGATATGCGGCATGTACGGAATTCCAAGCCGCTCGAATCCTTCGACGGTCCCGAAGTAGACGTCGACCGCGTCGCCGCGCGACACGAAATAGAAGAAAGGCGACGGCGGCCCGCTCCAGCCCTCGGGAACCTTCTGGCGGATCTGCTCGACGAACTCGGCGCGCTTGTCCGCCGCGAGCTCGGCGAATTTCACGCCGTGAGCCTTGCGGGAGGACTGGTCGAGCCCGGCGAGTCCCGCGCGATAGAAATCCGCGTAGGGCGGCATCACGCCGAGAGCGCGCGCAAGGAGCAGCGACTCGCTCGGATCCACGCTCAGCTGCTGGTCGACGTAATGCGCGAGTCCCGCGTCCTTCGCGCCGGGCAGGAGCGTCTCCCCGAGGGCTTCGAGCGCGGCGCGCTCATCGGCGGTCAGCACCTTGAGCGGAAGGCCCTGGGCGTGCGCCTCGCGCGGCGAGAGCAGCACTTCGGCCCCGCCGACGGTATACGCGAGCGCGCCCAGCGCTGCGCCCTTCAAGACCATTCTTCGACTGACAGAGCTCATGGTTTTCCCTTCCTCAATTCGCGAGCAGGTCCGGACCGATCTCGCCCACCGAGCGCACGCCCGAGAGCTGCATGGCGCGCACCAGCTCGTCGCCCAGGATCTGGAGCGCGCGCGCCGCGCCCGCCTCGCCCGCCGCGCAGGCGCCGTAGAGCGTCGCGCGGCCGAGCATTACGCCCTCGGCGCCGAGCGCGAGCGCCTTGACGATGTCCACGCCGCGCCGCACTCCTCCGTCCACGAGCACGCTCATTCTTCCCTTCACGGCGCGCACGATCGGCGGGAGTGCATCGAGCCCGGCGACCGCGCCGTCGAGCTGGCGGCCGCCGTGGTTGGACACCACCACCGCATCGACGCCGATCGAAACGAGCCGCGCCGCGTCGTCGGCGCGGAGGACGCCTTTCACCAGCATCTTGCCCGGCCAGCGTTCGCGCATCGCCTTCAGCCCGTCCCAGTCGAAATCGGCGTCCCAGAACTGCCCGACCGAGGAGGCGATCTCGGCGGTGCTATTCGCTTCCGGGGCGAGCCCGACGACGTTTTCCAGGACCGGTATGCCGTGGCGCAGTATCCCGAGCAGCCACAACGGCCGCGTGGCGAAATCGAAGACGTTTCGCGGAGTGAAGCGGAAACGGATTGCAAAATCGTTGCGGAAGTCGCGCTCGCGCTTGCCGCCCACCGGGACGTCCACGGTGACCATCAACGCCTCGTAGCCGAAAGCCTTCGCGCGCTCGACGAGGCCCAGGGTCATGTCGCGCTGGCGGAAGATGTAGGCTTGGAACCACAGCCGCCCGCCCGCCTCGCGGGCGATGCGCTCGATCGAAGCCGTCGCCATGGTCGAGAGCGTATACGGGATGCCGGCTGCGGCGGCCGCGCGCGCGACGCCCACGTCGGCGAAGGGCCAGCCGAAGCCGATGCCGCCGGTAGGGCCGATCGCGATCGGGAGCTCGGCGCGCGCGCCG
>VBCH01000100.1 GCA_005884455.1 Betaproteobacteria bacterium | reverse complement strand
TCACGACGCTGTCGGGACCCCAGGGAGTGGTCGGCGAGTACATGAGGAACTCGGTGGAGCTCGCGCTCGATCACCTCGGGCGCAAGATGGCGGGGCTCGACGTCGAGGTGATCTACGGTGACGACCAGGTCAAGCCCGACGTGGGCAAGCAGGTCGCGGACGAGATGCTGAAAAAACACCAGGTCGACTTCGTGGCGGGAATCATCTGGTCGAACGTCATGCTCGCGGTCGCGCCCACGGTCACCGACGCGGGCAAGTTCATGATCGGCACCAACGCCGGCCCGCACGAGCTCGCCGGAAAGCAGTGCAACGAGCTGTTCTTCACCACTTCCTGGCAGAACGACGACACGCCCGAGGCGATGGGCAAGGTGATGCAGGACCAGGGCATCACCGACGTGTACGTCATGGCGCCGAACTACGCCGCCGGCAAGGACATGGTGAACGGGTTCAAGCGCTCCTACAAGGGCCGCATCGTCGACGAGGTCTACACGCGGCTCGGGCAGACCGACTACCAGGCGGAGCTATCCCAGCTGCGCTCCAAAAATCCGAAAGCGGTATTCGTTTTTTATCCCGGCGGCATGGGCATTTCGTTCCTGCGCCAGTACTCGGAAGCGGGGCTTCGCGGGCAGTTCCCGCTTTATTCGGTGTATACGGTGGACGAAATCTCGATCCCGGCGGTGAAGCACGCGGCTCTCGGCCAGTACGAGACCCGCTACTGGAGCCCGGACCTGAAGAATCCGGCGAACCAGAAATACGTCTCGGACTACCGCAAGAAATACGGCAAGATGCCGGTCTTCTACGGAGCGCAGAGCTACGACGGCGTCCTGCTGATCGATTCGGCGGTGCGCGCCGTGAAGGGCAATCTCGCCGACAAGAACGGGATGATCGCCGCGATGCGCAAGGCGGACTTCGCGTCCACGCGGGGCAAGTTCAGCTACAACAGCAATCATTTCCCGATCCAGAACTTCTACCTGCTGAAGGCGGTCACCGGGCCGGCGGGCGAGGATCCGGTGATGGAGATCCAGAAAACGGTCTTCACCAACCACAGGGATTCCTACGCCAAGGAATGCAGGATGAAGTGATCGCAGGTCCGGCTCGCATCAAAAATCCGGGGCGCGGAGCCATCCGCGCCCCGTTTTAGTTTCTCAGGTCATGAACTTCGTTCTCGTGCTCGAGCAGACGCTCAACGGGCTGCAGCTCGGGGTGATGCTGTTCCTGATGGCCGCGGGCCTGACGCTCGTTTTCGGCATCATGAACCTCGTCAACCTCGCGCACGGCTCGCTCTACATGGTAGGCGCCTACCTCGCCACCTATTTCTACCAGGCCACGGGATCGTATCCGCTCGGCGTGCTGCTCGGACTCGCGGGGACTCTGGTCGTGGGAATCGCCGTCGAGGTGCTTGCCCTGCGCACGCTCTACGAGCGCGAGCACCTCGACCAGGTCCTCGCCACTTTCGGCCTGATCCTGTTCTTCAACGAGCTGATGGCGATCCTTTGGGGCCGGGCCGCGATCTACACCACTCTTCCCGACTACCTGAGCGGGCACGTGGAGCTATTCGCAGGCCTGCGCTACCCGCTCTACCGCCTGGTGATCATCGCCGTCGGCCTCGCGGTGGCGGGCCTGCTCTGGTTCGTGGTCGCGCGCACGCGCCTTGGGATGCTGATCCGCGCCGGGGCTTCCAACCGCGCCATGGTCGCGGCGCTCGGCGTGAACGTCCGCCTGCTGTATACGCTCGTGTTCGGCTTCGGCGCCGCGCTCGCAGGCCTCGCGGGCCTTATGTCGGGCCCCATCCACGTAGTGCAGCCGGGGATGGGTGAGCTGATTTTGATCGAGGTGTTTGTGGTCATAGTAATCGGCGGAATCGGCTCGATCCGCGGCGCGCTCGCGGGCGCCCTGATCGTCGGCATGGCCGATACGCTCGGCCGGGCGTTCGTGCGGCCGATGCTCGCGACGGTGCTCTCGACGACCGCCGCCGACACCGCCGGCCCCGCGCTCTCCTCGATGCTGATCTACCTCTTGATGGCGATCGTGCTCGCGCTCAAGCCGCAAGGCCTCTTTCCCGCGCGCTCATGAATTCCCGCAGGCGCGCGATCGTGCTGGCGGCGGGCCTCGTGCTCCTCGCCGCGGTGCCGCCGGTCGCGGCGCTCGCCAACCAGCCCTTCTACCTCGACCTCGTCCGGCGCGTCATGATCTTCGCGATCGCGGCGCTCAGCCTGAATCTCATCCTCGGCTACGGCGGAATGATCTCGTTCGGGCACGCCGCCTACCTCGGCGTCGGCGCCTACGCCGTCGGAGTGCTCGCGCATTACGGAATCAACAACGGATATCTGCAATGGGCGCTCGCGATCGGAGCATCGGCGCTGGTGGCGCTCGCGATCGGGGCGGTGTCGATCCGCACGAGCGGCGTCTACTTCATCATGATCACGCTCGCGTTCACGCAGATGCTGTACTACCTCGGAATTTCGATCGAGGAATACGGGGGCGACGACGGCATGCGCCTCCAGGTGAAGAGCCAGTTCCCGGGACTCATCGACCTCAACGACGCCAACTCCTTCTATTACCTGGTGCTCGCGATTCTCGTCCTCGCCCTTTTCCTCGGGCAGCGCCTGGTCGATTCCCGCTTCGGCATGGTGATCCGCGCCGCGAAGTCGAACGAAGTGCGCACGCGCTCGATCGGCTTCTCGCCTTACCCGTACCGGCTCGCGGCGTTCGTGATCGCGGGCGCAGTGTGCGGGCTCGCCGGGGCGCTGCTCGTCAACCACACCGCGTACCTCACCCCGGAGTTCATGAACTGGACGCGCTCGGGCGAGCTTATGTTCATGGTCATACTCGGGGGCATGGCGAGCATCGCCGGGCCGGTGCTCGGCGCCTTCGCCCTGCTCCTCGTCGAGGATGCGCTTTCAGGTTGGACGCAGCACTGGCAGCTGATCCTGGGGCCGCTGCTGGTCCTGTCGGTGCTTTTCTTGAGACGCGGCCTCGCTGGATTGCTCTTCGGCAAGAATGAATAGGACCCTGCTCGAAGTCCGCGGCTTGAGGAAGAGCTTCGGGGCGCTCCTCGCGAGCGACGACGTCGACCTCGAGATCCTCGAAGGCGAGACCCACGCCATCATCGGGCCGAACGGCGCCGGCAAGACGACCCTGATCAGCCAGCTCGCCGGCAATCTGCTTCCCGACCGGGGCCGCGTACGCTTCGCCGGCGAGGACATCACGGCGCTCTCGGCGCCGGCGCGCGCACGCCGCGGATTCGCGCGCTCCTTCCAGATCACCAGCATCTATCCCGATTTCACCGCGCTCGAGAACGTGATGCTCGCGGTGCAGGCGCACGCCGGCTCGAGCTTCCGGTTCTGGCGGCCGGCGCGCGAGGAGGCGAGCCTGCGATCGCCCGCAAGCGCGATTCTCGAGGAAGTGGGCTTGAGCGGCCGCGGCGACGTTCTCGCGGCGAACCTGGCGCACGGCGAGCAGCGCGCGCTCGAGATCGCGACCGCGCTCGCGACGCGCCCGCGGCTCCTGCTGCTCGACGAACCGGTCGCGGGAATGGGGGTGGAGGAGACTCAGCGCATGATCGCCCTGCTTTCATCGCTAAAAGGCGGGAAGACCCTTATCCTCGTCGAGCACGACATGGATGCGGTGTTTTCCCTCGCCGACCGCATCTCGGTGCTGGTCTACGGGCGCATCATCGCCACGGGAAGGCCTGAAGAAATCCGCGCGAATTCCGAAGTGCGGCGCGCTTATCTCGGCGAGGAGGTCGCAGCGTGATGCTCGAGGTCGATGCGCTGGTCACCGCCTACGGGCAGAGCCAGGTGCTGTTCGGCGTCTCGTTCGGCGTGCGCCAGGGCGAAGCGGTCACCTTGCTCGGCCGCAACGGCATGGGCAAGACCACCACGGTGCGATCGCTCATGGGCATGGTGCGCCCGCGCGGGGGCACGATCGTGCTCGAGGGCAGGCCGCTGCACGGCCTGCCCTCGTACCGCGTGGCGCAGGCGGGGCTGGGCCTCGTGCCGGAAGGGCGGCAGGTGTTTCCCAACCTCACGGTGCGCGAGAACCTCGTGGCGACCGCCGCCAGGCGCGCGGGGCCCGCCGAGCCCTGGACGCTGGCGCGCGTGTTCGCGCTCTTCCCGCAGCTCGCCGAGCGGCGCGCGCATTTCGGCAGCCAGCTCTCCGGAGGCGAGCAGCAGATGCTCGCCATCGGGCGCGCCCTGATGACCAATCCGCGCATGCTCATCCTCGACGAGGCCACCGAGGGCCTCGCGCCGCTCGTCCGCACCGAGATCTACCGAGCGATCGAGGGCCTGAAGGCCTCGGGCCTGGCCATCCTGATCATCGACAAGGACCTGCGCGCCCTGACGCGCATCGCCGACCGGCACTACGTGCTCGAGAAAGGCCGGGTCGTCTGGAGCGGCGTCTCCGCCGAGCTGGCGGCGAACCGCGAGCTGCAGCACCGCTATCTGGGCGTGTGAGCTCGACGATCCTTCTTGCCTTGAAGCGGCTCCATCAGTAATCTCGGCCGCGTGTTGTCGGTCAGGAACCTATCGAAGTCCTTCTCCGGCCCGCGCCCGAAGACCGTGCTGCGGGACATCAGCTTCGAGCTTGCCGCGGGCGATTACGTCGCAGTGATGGGCGAATCGGGAATCGGGAAATCGACGCTGCTCAATCTTATCGCGGGGCTGGAGCGACCCGATTCCGGGCAGGTGTTCCTCGAC
Source organism: Betaproteobacteria bacterium (assembly GCA_005884455.1). Taxonomy (GTDB): domain Bacteria; phylum Pseudomonadota; class Gammaproteobacteria; order Burkholderiales; family SG8-39; genus VBDM01. The sequence continues at coordinate 1,822 of VBCH01000100.1, read as the reverse complement.
GGCGCGGACCTGTGCGCGCTCGGCGACGACGCCCTCACCCTCGTGCGCCGCAAGCACATGGGTTTCGTGTTCCAGGCGTTTCACGTCTTGCCTTACCTGACCGTGGCGCAGAACGTCGCGCTCCCGCTCGCGCTGAACGGCATCGGGAAGAGACCCATGCGCAGGCGGGTCGGCGCGCTGCTCGAATCGGTGAGGCTCCTCGAGCGAGGCGAGAGCATGCCGCACGAGCTCTCGGGCGGCGAGACGCAGCGCGTCGCCATCGCGCGCGCGCTGGTGCACAAGCCGCGCCTGGTGCTCGCCGACGAACCGACCGGGAATCTCGACCCGGAAAGCGCGAAGGAAGTGCTCGCGCTGCTGCGCGAATGCGTGAAGGGCGAGGGCGCGGCGGGAATACTCGTCACTCACTCGGGGGCGGCGGCGAGGACTTCGGATAAGACGTATGTGCTGACGGAAGGAGGGCTGCGAGCCCAAGGGCATGCCGGCGCCAGTGGCCAGGCGGATCGGCGACGCGGCGAAAGGGACCGCCGGCGATCTCCGCGGCCGTGAGAATATAATCGGTGGCCGGAGCGAGGGTCAAAACCATGAACAAGCGAATTGCAATGCTAACTACGATCATGCTGAGCGGCGGTCTTTCCGCGTGCGCGGCGCTCAAGGCCGAGGACGTGAAGGTCTACACGCCGGCGCAGCTCAGGCAGGGCGAGTACGAAACCGTCAAGCGCCTGTGGGTCGAAACCTGGCGCACGCCGTTCCGGGTGCCCGGCTATTCCTCGCCGAAGGACGGAATCGCTGCGCTGCAGGACAAGGCGGCGGCGCTGGGCGCGAACGGACTGATCAACGTCGACTGCTACGGCGACAAGGGGCTCTTCTCCTTCGGCTCGGGATCCTTTACCTGCTACGGGAAAGCGATCAAGGTTCCCTGAGGCCTTGTTCTTTACAGCACCTTCCTGCCCCTTGCCCCCGCCTTGGCCGGGTTCTATGCTCTTTGGCGTCGTAGGGTAAGACCTTACCTGAAGAAACCGCAAGCCTGGAGCCACGGAAAAATGATTGCTACGCCGGTGCCAAGGAGGAACGGCGCGAGGACCAGGGCTAGCATAAGCCATGCTTCTTTCTTAAACATCTTCGAACGCGCTGTTAGACTGCATTACGCCCCAGCTTCGCTGCCACGCGCTGCGCCGCCTCCTGTGACGTCATCACGGGATGAACTTCGAAATCCACGATGTCTACCCAGTGGCGCATCCATTCATCGAGAAGCCTGCGATCTGCGGTTTCCATGACTTGATAGCACGTCGCCAATTTATCGTCCACCCAACTTGAAATGTAATTGAGACCCTCGGGCGCCATGCGTCCGCGCTCCCGAAACCGCCGATAAACTGGGGCTGCTTCGCCATTTCGGAAGTGCTCGATAACCATGTACAAGGGCACGCTGGTTCACCTATGACGATGCGGAAAACATCACGTTGAGACCTACGCGCACGCCGGACACCAATGTAACAAGCGGCGCATAGCACAAGGGGCTCGCTCGGAACGCGGCGGCAAAGAAGACCACAGCAGGCCGCAGCCTGTTACGACGAGCGCCAAGACATCCCAGACGCAGAAGAGGCCGACCTTGTAAAACGGCAGAAACCGCCATAGGCCGTGACGATCTATGACGAGCTCTTCGAACATGACCCATGCCATGAAGAAGCTGACGAAAACAGCGGCTTTGACCAAAAACGGCAAGTTTTTGAAGGGGACTTTTCTCATTTCTCCTCCTTTGATTGGGCCGCCTCCCGTGATTTAACGTTCGCGTTGGATTTCATTGTTCAAACTCCGGACCTCGACC
>VBCH01000240.1 GCA_005884455.1 Betaproteobacteria bacterium | reverse complement strand
GACGAGCTTGGCGAACTTCGTGGACAGGTCGGTCGTCTCGGCGATCACCCAGACCCCAGCCTCGGGTCCGCTCGGACCGGTGACCACGCCACCCAGGTCGTTCGCGCCGACGCTGCCCGAGCCTTGCGGGGTGCTCTGGCACGAAGTGAGAAAGGCGGCGATCGCGATCGCCGCCGCGCCGAAGTGCAAAGTCTTTCCTATCTTCATGAAATCCCCCTTTGGATTTGCGGCGTGCCGCAGTTGTCCGGCGGCCTGAACGAGATTTGTTTGCGCCCGAGTTCCCGGGATGACGTACTTTCCGGGCATCAGGATGCACGATTCCGTCCATGTCGGCAAGCCGGCCATGGGTCGCTGCGGATCGGCAGGCCCTCGGTACAATGCGCGGATGCTCAGCTTAGTGTTCGGGACGATCGCTTTCTTCGTTGCGAGCTATCTAGTTAGACGTTACCTGAACGAGATCGGCGTTCCGAGGACTTTGGTGCGCGGCCTGGTCGTCTTCGTGCTCGCCCTGGCGGCCGCCTATGGTGTTGCGTTCCTCGTCGATCGGGTCGCGGGCTAGCGCTTCGCGTTGCCCGGGCGCAGCGCGCGGGTGCTAGGATCGCAGCGCCATGAAAATCACCTCAATCGACAGCTACGTACTCGCCATTCCCACTCCGCAGCCGATGGCGCGGAACTATGCCGCGCAGAAGCTCGTCGTCGCGGACATCGCGACCGACGAGGGTGTCACCGGGCTCGGCTATAGCCTAGTCTTCGGCGGAGGAGGCGCGGAGGCCGTGCATGCCTATCTCGAGGCGCGCCTCGCGCCCGCTCTCATCGGCGAAGACCCGCTTTTCGTCGAGCGCCTCTGGGAAAAGATGTTCCGCACGGACATGGGGATGAAGAAGCAGGGCGTCGTCGCCTACGCGCTCTCGGCGCTCGATATCGGCCTGTGGGACATCGCGGGGAAGGCGGCGGGCCTGCCGCTCTTCAAACTGTGGGGCGCGGCGACCGACCGCATTCCCACCTACGGTAGCGGCGGTTGGTCGAAGTACAGCGAGCGCGAGCTCATCTCCGAGGCCGAGAAATACGCCGCGCTCGGCTGCAAGTACTACAAGATGAAAATCCACCATCCGGACCCGCGCGAGAACGCGAAGCGCGTCGGGGCGGTGCGTCGCGCGCTGGGCGACGGCGTGCGCATGATGGTGGACGTGAACCAGCGCCTGGACGTGCTCGCGAACATACGCCAGGCGCAAGAGCTCGAAGAGTTCGACCTCGTTTGGTACGAGGAGCCGGTGCTCGCCGACGATATCGCGGCGTGCGCCGAGGTCGCGCGCTCGATCAGGATCCCGGTTGCGACCGGCGAGAACAACTACACGCGCTTCGAGTTCCGCGAACTGGTGGAGCGCGGCGCGGCTCGCTACCTGATGCCGGACGTCTGCCGCGCCAACGGCTTTTCCGAGACGCTGCGCATCGGCCGCCATGCGGCCGCGCACCAGATCGCGGTCGCGCCGCACGTCGTGCATGAGCTGTCGCTCCAGGTCGTCGGCGCGCTCTCGAACGGTTTCCTCGTGGAGTTCATCGACTGGACGCCGCCCGATCTGTTCGAAGAGATGCCCGAATGCAGGGACGGGTGCTTCCGCGTTCCCGGGCGGCCCGGGCACGGCATGGCGCTCGCCCGGGGGGCGAAGGAAAAGTATCGGACTGCCTGAAGTCCTGCTGCGGGAACCACCCTGACCCGGTGTTTGGGATATCAACGGGTTACGAATTTCCGACAGGGCAAGGCCGGACTGCACTGGCCGACTGCTCTGCAGACAACTGAAAGGGTGAGAGCGCGCGCCCTGTTTCCCGACGGGGAGGGCCCCGATCCTGACAAGAAGCTTGCGGCCGTCCCCCGGGTCGGCTTGGCATCCTTCGGCGTCGCGCTCCTCACCGCGGCGCCCGCACAGGCCGAGCTCGTCCTGGCGGTGAACGAAGGTGTCACGTACTACGTCACCCCCTCGGAGATCCGCGAGAAGTACAAGGATCTGGCCGATCTGCTTGGAAAGCAGCTCAAGACGACCGTCAAAGTCGTCCCGGTCGATCAATACCCGGTTCTCAGGAAAGGGCTGGACGAGCAGCAGTACGACCTCGCGTTCGTGCACCCGGCTCATCATTCGCTCGTATCGTTGCGCGACGGCAAGTACCAGCTGGTGGCGCTGACCAAGGGGTACACGGACTACAAAGCCCGTTTCTTCGTGAAGGGCGACGCGAAGATGAAGCAGCCGGCAGACATGAAGGGAAAGAGCTTCGGAATGCCCGACCCGGATTCGATCACCGCGGTGATCACGCGCGCCACGATGCGCGACCTCGGCATCGACTCGAGCAAGGCGGAGATTCGCACCACGCGCTATCAGGACGCGGTGCCGTTTTTCGTAGACAACGGATTCAGCGACGTCGGCATCACCGGTTCGGGCGCGGTGGTCAAGCAATGGCAGGAAAAGGGCGGCGCGGTGCTGTACGAGTCGAAGGCCGTGCCGATCAAGCACATGATCGCCTCGACCAAGCTGAGCGAGCAAGACTTGCAAAAAGTCCGCGCGGTCATGCTGGGCCTGGACAAGTCGGAGGCTGGCCAGAAGATCCTCGCGAAGCTCGGCTACAAGGGCTACGAGAGCGGCGACCCGCAGCAGCTTGCCGTGCTCACCAAGTGGCTGGGCTACTGAGCTGCTTGAAACGGAACGCTAGAAACGGCGGCCTGGGCCGCCGTTTTTATTTCGGGTATGTCCGCTCTAATGCGTGGCGGTATATCGCGCTCGCGCGCTCACGGCGGCGAGCAGTGAGGCGGCGAAGCGGCGGCTGTGCTTGACCAGGTTGAGAAACGCGTTGCGGTTGATCGCGAGCAGCTTGCAGGGACTTTCTGCGACGGCGCTTGCGAGCCGAGGCGTGCGATCGACCAGAGCCATTTCGCCGAACAGCCCTCCCGGGCCCACGTTCTCGACAAGGTTGCCGCCGACGCGGATCGCAACTCTGCCCTTCAGGACCACGTACATGAGCACCCCGATCTGGCCTTCCCTCACGATGGTGGCTCCGGATTCGTAACTGAGATGGGCGTCGGAACCGAGCGAGCGCCCGAGATCTTCGATCAGGTCCTTTCGAAGCGGTGGCGATTCCCTCCACCGGGTTCCGGTCACGGGCGACCCGGGGCTGGTGAGCCGGCTGATGGATTCGCGCAAGCGGCCGATCATGACGCTCATCAGCATCAGAGCGAACTCCGGGTATTTTCCGAGGGCGATCTGAAGCTGCCGGTTGTCGAGCCCGATGACGCGGCAAGCGGATTTGGTCACCGCGGTTCCCGAGCGCGGCCCCTGGTCGATCGAAGCCATCTCGCCGAAGATCTGGCCGGGCCGGACCGTGGCCACGGGCTTGTCTCCCGAGAATATGCCGACTTCGCCGTCGAGGAGGAGGTACATGCGGTTCGGCATGAGCAGAAACGGGATGCCTTTCTGGTTCTCGGAGAAGATCTTCCTGCCCTTGGCGAAGGCCTTGGGTCTGCCGGCGAAGCGGAAGAACTCCATGGCGACCGAAGTGTTATAGGAATAGGAGCCCGCGGGACCGCTCTCGATCATCTGTTGTTCCTCGCGAAAAAGGAGTCGCAGCTCGCCACATGGGGGCGGGAATGCGCTCGGCCGGAAGAGGCAATTATCCCCCTAGCATGTCTTAGGGGTGAGTTCATTTTTCACACCGCCGAAAATTCGCGATCTCCGCGACATCGCCGCCGAGATTGCCCGCCCTCTGGGAATGATATCTCCTGTTCGCAAAGTCGGAAATCGGGGGAAAATAGGAAGTCGTCAACCTGAGGAACGACATGCGCACCCCGCGCCTCCTTGGTGAAATCGCAGCCGGCCTCGCGCTCACAGCAGCGGTGTCAGCCGCGCAGGGCGACTTGCCCCTGGCGGCGCCGGTGCCCGGCGGGGTCGCGATCGTCTGCGTCGGACGGGCTCCCGGTCCGGCTCCCCAGGTGGTGTTCGACGGCCAGCGCGTGTTGGTTGCGCGAGTTGGGAATGTCTGGCAGGCCGTGGTCGGCTTGCCGCTCGCGCTGCGGCCCGGCGCGCACGAACTCTCCGTGGTCGACGGCGAGAGATCCGGGCGCGCGATCCCCTTCAAGGTCGGCAGGCGCGACTACGAAACACAGCACGTGACGCTTGCCAACCGCCGCCAGGTCGATCCCGAGCCCGAAGACCTCCGGCGGATCGCGCGAGAGCAGGAATCCCTTGTCCGGGCGTTTTCGACGTTCAGCGATAGCGTGCTGGATACCCTCGCTTTCGACTTGCCCTCGGAGGGGCGTGTCTCAGGGGGGTTCGGGTTGAGGCGCTTCTTCAACGACGAGCCGCGGCAGCCGCACAGCGGCCTGGATATCGCGGCTCCGGAAGGAACGCCGATCGCTGCACCTGCGGCGGGCACCGTGATCGAGATCGGCGATTATTTCTTCAACGGGCTCACCATCGTCCTCGACCACGGCCAGGGACTGGTGACCATGTACAACCATCTGAGCCGCATCGACGTCGGGAAGGGTGCCCGTGTCGCGCGCGGCGAGAAGATCGGCGCGGTCGGGCAAACCGGCCGGGTGACCGGCCCGCATCTGCACTGGTCGGTCAGCCTCAACAACGCGCGCGTCGATCCCGCGCTCTTTCTTTCGAGCGAAGTCCGCAAGCAGGACTCCTCGGGCCTACGCCCCGCCGCGCTCGGGGGCGCGCTGGCGGGGTCCGCCCCGATTCAATGCAGTGAGTAGACACTCCGTGAGCCTGCCAGGGGACGCCACGAGCACTACCGACCTGGCTCCATCACGCTCCGATACCCTGTTTGTCGAAGCAGAGGGCGGATCGCCTTCCGAATTCCGCTTATTCACTCATTTCCAGCCGATTTTCAGTCTTGCCCATCGCCGGCCGGTGGGCTACGAGGGCTTGATCCGCGGGACTGATTCGAGCGGAAAGGTCTATCTGGCGACGGAACTGCTTGCAAAGGCGCCAGCAGGCGTGCCGCGCATGCAGCTCGATCGCCAGTGCAGGGCTCTGCACGTGCGCAACTTCCGGCGCCTCGGCGATGAGGACAGCTGGCTCTTCCTGAACGTCGATCCGTACATCGCTGTACAGGGCCTTCGATTCGGCTCGTTCGCCCAGATGCTCGGGGAAAACGGGCTGTCGGCGCACCGGGTCGCTGTGGAACTGATCGAGACGCCGTTCGACGACGAGAAACTCCTGGTCGCTGCGGTCGAGCACTACCGCGCGATCGGCTGCCTCATCGTGATCGACGATTTCGGCGCTGGGTACTCCAACTTCGACCGCATCTGGCGGCTGAAGCCGGACATCGTGAAGATCGACCGCGAAATGACGCGCCGCGTGACGGTCGAGCCGCTTGCCCGACGAATGTTCGCCGGCATAATCTCGGTGCTACACGAATCGGGCGCGCTCGTCTGCGTGGAAGGAATCGAGACCGAAGCCGAGGCGCTTTGCGCGACCGACGCGGACGCGGACCTGATGCAGGGCAATTACTTCGCCCCGCCCGCGACGCAGCTGCAGCCCGAACATGCCTGCGACGATCTGTTTGCGCAGCTCTTCCGGAATTTCCGCCTCGAGACCGCTGAATTCTACGAGCTGCGGCGCGTGCGGCTCCAGCCTTACATCGCAGCCCTCGCCGATGCGGTGCTTGCGCTGTCTGCCGGCGCGGATCGCGCGAGTGCCGTAAGGCAGCTGCTCGATCTGAATTGCACCGAGCGTTGTTACCTCGTCGCGGGCGACGGCTCTCAGATCGGCACGAGCGCGGAATCCGAACGCAGCCTCGCCGCTCGCGACCGGCGCCTGACGCCGATACGGCCCGTCACGGGCACCAACTGGCAGACGAAACCGTTCTTTAGGCGGGCGATCGAGGCGCCGGGAAAGGTCCAGATCACGCGCCCCTATCTATCGGCTACCGGCCCGAAGTTCTGCGTCACCCTGTCCTACGCCCTTTCCCTGAACGGGTCGTATCACGTGCTCTGCGTGGATCTCGACTTCGCCGCCCTCGCGGGCGACGACCTCGCCTTCGGTCTCACCAAGCTGCCTCTTTAGTCGCGCTCGCTCGCGAACCCGCGTCAAGACCCGCATTGCGTGACGCATTCACGCGGCATCCCCTCATCGGGACGCGGCATATGGCATACTCGCCTTCCTTTTGTCCGTAATGAAAAATCGCAGACTTGCTGGGGCACCGTGAACATGGTGGATCTTTCCCCACCTCTTCTTCTTGACAAATACTCCCCGCAAGGAGAACGCGGCGAGCGCGACGAGTTCAGTCTCTCCAGCCACTTCCAGCCGATCTACAGCCTCGCCCATCGGCGTCCCGTCGGTTACGAGGGCCTGATTCGCGCGGTCGATTCCGCGAGCGGAAGGCGCCTCGGGCCTCTGGAGCTGTTCAGCAAGGCGCGTCACGGCGAGGAGAGGATCCGCCTCGACCGCCAATGCAGGGCTCTGCACGTCCGGAACTTCCAACGGCTCGGCAACACGCGCAGCTGGCTGTTTCTCAACGTCGATCCGCAGGTCGCCTCGGAGAGTCTCCGGTACGGGCCTTTCTTCCTGAAGATGCTCCAGTCGAACGGATTTCCGACGCACCGGGTGGCGGTGGAGCTGATCGAGACGCCGTTCGAGGACGAGACGCACTTGGCTACCGCGGTCGAGCATTACCGCAAGCTGGGCTGTCTCATCGTGATCGACGATTTCGGCGCGGGGTACTCGAACTTCGACCGCATCTGGCGCCTGAGGCCGGACATCGTCAAGATCGACCGGGAGATGACGCGCCGCGTGACGATCGAGCCGCTCGCGCGGCGCATGTTTACCGGGATCATCTCCGTGCTGCGCGAGGCGGGCGCCCTAGTATGCGTGGAAGGAATAGAGACCGAGGCGGAGGCGCTTTGTGCGATCGACGCCAACGCCGACCTGTTGCAGGGCGATTATTTCGCACCCGGAAGCGCCGTGCTGCCGGTGGAGAACGCGCGCAGCGACATGTTCGCCCGCCTGATCGCAGGTCACCGCGCGGATTTCGCCGAATTCCAGAAGCGTCAGCACTCCCGGCTCGTGCCGTACCTAGCCGCGCTCAAGAATGCGGTGCAGGACCTGTCCTTCGGCGCCAAATTCCAGCCCGCGGTGCAGGGGCTGCTGAAGCTCCCCGGCGCGCGGCGCTGCTATCTGATCGGCAGCGATGGATTGCAGATCGGGGCCAACGTGGACGCGGAACGCAACGTGTATTCCCAGGACCCCCGCTTCGAGCTGATGCAGCCCACCGAGGGCACGGACTGGCAGACCAGGCCCTTCTTCCGCCGCGCGATCGAGACTCCGGGAAACGTCCAGATCACGCGTCCCTATCTTTCGGTCACCGGACCCAAGCTCTGCGTGACTCTTTCATTCGCTTTCGAAGCCTCCGACGGGTCGCAGCAGGTGCTGTGCGTCGATCTGGACTTTGCGGAGCTCGCGGGCAAGGACGTCGCGTACGGGGTGAGCAGCTTGCACACTTGAGCCTCGCCGGGGCTGCGACGGCGGCCGCGGCATCGGGCCGCGACGATGCCCGCGCAAAAGGGCGTACCATGATCGCCGCAGTCCAACAACAAAGGAGGAGCGATGAAACCGGAGCTGAATCTGCTAGTGTGGTCGGTTGTCCTGACTGTTGTGCAGATGCTGGTGGCGGCGCAGGCGTCGTTCAACAAGGTGGGTCTCATGGCGCTCGTGGGCAACCGCGAAGGCCTGCCCGAGCTCACCGGCTGGGGAGGCCGCGCGTCGCGAGCGCACTACAACATGCTCGAGAACCTGGTGCTGTTCGCATCGCTCGTCCTGGTGGCGGTCGTGGTGGGCAAGACGAACGACATGACGCTGCTCGGCGCCCAGCTCTTCTTCTGGGCGCGCCTTGCCTACGCAGCGATCTACGTCGCAGGAATCATCTGGGTGCGCACCCTGGCGTGGCTGGTGTCGATGGCGGGGCTCGTCGTCATCTTCGCGCAGATCATGAAGTAGTTTGTCCGCTGTAAGTAAGCGATAGGGCCGCGCGGCCGCCGGCCGCGCGCTTTCGCCGACCGCCGCGCGGTAGAATGCGCGCATCGCTCAATTCGGAAGGCCCCCATGAACATCTCCATGTACCAGGCGAGCACGCCGCGCTTCGTCAACACGCTCAAGAATCTTTCCGCCATCCTCGACAAGGCACAGGCCCATGCCGAGGCGAAGAAGATCGAGCCGGCCGTCTTGACCCACTGCCGGCTCTACCCGGACATGTTTCCGATGAAGCGCCAGGTGCAGATCGCCTGCGATACGGCCAAGGGCGCGGTGGCGCGCCTCGCCGGAGTGGAGGTGCCGAAGCACGAGGATACCGAAGAGACCTTCGCCGAGCTCAAAGCGAGGATCGCCAAGACCGTGGATTTCATTCAAAGCATCAAGCCCGCGCAGATCGACGGCAGCGAGGAGAAGAACATCCACCTGAAGCTCGGGCCCCGCGAAGTGGACTACAAGGGCATGCAATACCTGCTCGGCCACGCGATTCCGAACTTCTATTTCCACGTCACGACCGCGTACGACATTCTGCGCCACAACGGCGTGGAGCTCGCCAAGCGCGACTACCTCGCCAACCCCTAGCGCGAGGCGATGAACCTCGCCCGGTCGCCCACCGCGCCCAGGAGCGACACCGCGAAATCGGGGCTCGCCTTGATCAGGTCGAGCAGGGTGTTCCGGCCGAACGCGAGCAGCCCGCAATCCGTTTCCGATGTCACGGTGGCAAGGCGCGGCGTGCGCTCGACCAGCGCCATTTCGCCAAACACGCCGCCCGGCCCGATTTTCTCCACGATCTTGTCCTGGATTGATACGGCAAGGCGGCCCTCCAGCACGACATACATCATCAACCCGGCCTGGCCTTCCTTCACGATCACCTTGTTACGCTCGTAGCGCACTGTCGTCTGGGAAAGCGCGCGAGAGAGAATGGCGAGCGCGGACTTGTCGAATACCGCGGATTCCTTCATCTTGCCCGCCGAGGCGGGGCCGCCCGGATTCTGCCGGCTGATCGCATCGCGCATGCGGCGAATCATGACGCTCATCAGCATGAGCGCGAACTCCGGCCTTTTCCGCAAGGCGCTTTGAAACTGGCTGTCGTCGAGCCCGATGACCCGGCACGGTATTTTCGCCACGGCGGTCGCGCTGCGGGGCATCTCGCTGATCGACGCCATCTCGCCGAAGATCTCGCCCTTCCCGATCCTGCCGATGGCCTTGTTCTTGGCGATCAGACTGACCTCGCCATCCAGGAGCAGGTACATCCTGTCGCGCTGGAGCAGGAGCCTGTTGCCTTTCTCGTTTTCGGTGAAAATGGTCGTCCCCTGCGCGATGGTCTCGGGCTTCCCGGCTGAGCCGAAAAACTCCATCGCCATCGCCGGGTCGTAGATCGAAGGCTTTGCGGGCGCTTCGACCGGAGGTTTTGCCGGCTTCTCGGGCTTTGTGAAATCGAGTTCACTCACTCAATCCACCCTCGCTCCCGAAGCGCTGATCACCCGCGCCCACTTCTCGGTCTCGCTCCTGATGTGGGCCGCGAATTGCTCGCGGCTGCCTCCGATCGGCACCAAGCCGTCGTTCGTCATGCGGGTTTTCATGTCGGCACTTTGCATGATATTCGCAACTTGCGCATTGAGCAGATTGAGCACGTCAAGAGGCGTTCCCGCCGGCGCGAGCAGCCCGTACCACTGGCTGGATTCGTAGCCCGGAAGACCCCCTTCGGAAACGGTCGGCAGGTCCGGCATCGCCTGCAGCCGCTCGCGGCTCGTGACCGCAATCGCGCGAAGGCGCCCCGTCGCGACGTGACCGCCGGCGTTGATCGCGGGGAGGAACATCACCGGAGCCTCGCGCGCAAGCAGGCCGATCATCGCCGGACCCGAGCCGCGGTACGGAACGTGCACCAGTTGCACGCCGGCCATCACGTTGAAGAGCTCGCCCGCGAGGTGCGGCGTGCTGCCCGAGCCTGATCCGGCAAACCCGATTCGCGCGGGCTGCGACCGGGCGAGAGCGATGAGGTCCTTCACCGATTTGACCGGCAGCGACGGATGCACGACGAGCACGTTGGGTCCAAGGGCCATCAGGCTGATCGGCTCGAAATCCCTCACCGGGTCGTAGGGGACGCTCTTGTAAAGACTCGGGTTGGTGACGAAGCCCGCGCCCGTAAACAGCAGGGTGGCACCGTCGTTCGCCGATTTCGCGGCGGCTTCCGTCCCGATGTTTCCGTTGGCGCCTCCGCGGTTTTCGATCACAAAGGGCTTGCCCAAAGCCTCGGCCAGCTTCTGGGCGAGGATGCGCCCCGCGGCGTCGACGCCCCCGCCGGCCGGAAACGGAAGGATGACGCGCACCAGGCCCCTGGGATAGGAATGCTCGCCGCCCGTCGAGCGTTGCGCGAGCGCGGAACACGCGGTGAAAAGCAGGGCGATCGCCGCGATCGCGCGTGCCCGCATCATTTCCTCGCTCCCCGGATCGCACGCCAGACGTTCTGTGGCGTGGCGGGCATAGCGATGTCGCGCACGCCCAAGCCGGCGAGCGCATCGACGATGGCGTTGACGACCGCGGCGGGCGCGGGCGTAGTCGCGCCTTCGCCCGCGGCCTTGATTCCGAGCGGGTTGGTCGGCGAAAGAACTTCCACGATCTCGGCGCTGAAGGAAGGCAGGGTATCCGATCTGGGAATGGCGTAGTCCATCAGCGACCCGGTGTGCGGCTGCCCCGTTTCCGGGTCGACATGATAGATCTCGGAGACCGCCTGGCCGATCCCTTGGGCTGCGCCGCCGTGCGTCTGGCCGTGAACGATCAGGGGATTGATGCAGCGACCGACGTCATCGACTGCAGTGAATCGCGTGATCTCGACCGCCCCTGTCTCGGGGTCGACCTCGCACTCGCAGATCGCGCAGCCGTTCGGGAATACCGGATCGTGCATCTCGTTGTCGGCGACGGCTGCGAGTCCGCCCGACAATTCCTTGGGCAGGAGGGCTTCCGCCGAGTCTCGAGCCAATTCCAGAAGGCCGTACGCCCTGAGCGCGTGAGGCGCCGAGAAGTGCCCGTCGGCGAACCGTATTTCCGCCGCACCAGCCTCCAGCATGTGGGCCGCGATTTTCTTCCCCTTTTCGATGAGCTCCTTTGCGGCCAGGCAGAACACCGTCGCCGCGTGGCGCATCGAGCGGCCGGAATGCGAGCCGCCGCCTACGCTCACCACGTCGGTGTCGCCGACCAGGATATCGATCGCTTCCACGGGTACCGACAACAGCGAAGACACCACCTGCGCGAAGCTCGTCTCGTGACCCTGCCCCGATGGCTGCGTGCCGATCACGACCCTCACGCGCCCCGCGGGAGTGACGCTGATCTCGGCGCGCTCATTGGGCGAACCGATCGAGGACTCGACGTAGTTCGAGAGGCCGCGCCCGAGGAGCCTTCCGCGCGCGGCGGCGCTCTTGCGGCGAGCTTCGAAACCTTTCCAGTCGGCAATCCGCATCGCAAGATCCATGTTGGCCTCGTAGGTGCCGCTGTCGTAGGTCATTCCCATCGCGTTCCGGTAGGGCATCGCTTCCGGGCGGACGAGGTTCTTTCGGCGCAGGTCGATCCGGTCCATGCCGAGCTCCGTGGCAGCCGTGTCGATCAGGCGCTCGATCGCAAAGTTGACCTCGGGCCGTCCGGAGCTGCGATAGGGATTGGTCGGCGCCGTGGTGGTGAAGACCGCGCGGCTTCTCAAGGTGGCGGCAGGAACGTCGTAGCAGCCGGTGATGAGGCCGGATCCTTTCGAAAGCGGCGAGAGCGAAACGCAACGTGCGCCGACGTTGGAGAGGTTGGAGGCGCGCATCGCAAGAAATTTTCCATCGGCGCGAAGCGCGAGCTCGACCTCGGTGACGAGATCCCGCCCCTGGTAGTCTGAGAGGAAGGCTTCGGATCGCGTTGCCGTGAACTTGACCGGGCGCCCAAGCTTGCGGGAGGCCCAGAGCGCGAGGCCATATTCCACGTATACGCGGTTCTTCGATCCGAAGTTGCCGCCGACGTCGCGGCAGACGACGCGCAGGTTTCGCGGCTCGATGCCGAGGAGTGAAGCGAGGTCTTTCTTGTAGCGAACGGCGCCGCCGCCTCCCGCGTAGAGCGTGTACCGGCCCGTGCGCGCCTCGTAGGATGCCAGCGCCGCGCGCGGTTCGATCGCAACCGCAGTGCATCGTGCGATATGAAACTTCATCTTGACGACGTGGCCGGCTTCGGCGAACGCGCGGTCGGTCGCCTCGCGGTTGCCGAAATGGGTGTCGACGATGACGTTGCCAGGCACCTCGTCCCACGCGCGCGGGGCTCCTTCTTCGAGGGCGCGCTCGGAGTGCGTGACCCAGGGCAGCTCCTCGTACTCGACGTCGAGCGCTTCTACGGCGTCGAGCGCTTCGTCGCTCGTTTCGGCCACGACCATCGCTACGGCTTCACCCACGTGGCGCGCCTTGTCCGTCGGCAGCAGCCAGTGCGGGCCTTCGAAGATCCTGCCACCGCCGGGGCTCGTGAGCTTCATGTCTTCCCGGGTGGAGGGGAGGGGATTGTGCGGAATCGGGCCGAGGCCGTCGGCCGCGCAGTCCGCGCCGCTGTACACGCCGAGGACGCCCGCCATCGCCCGCGAGCGGGTCGAGTCGACGCGGAGAATGCGCGCGTGCGGGTAGGGTGAGCGCGCCATCACTGCGTACGCCTGCCCAGCCATGTTGAAGTCGTCGCTGAACCTCCCGGCCCCAGTGAGCAGGCGCAGGTCTTCCTTGCGCAGCAACGGTCGGCCGATTGCGCCGGCTTCGACCCCTCGCCCGCTCGACTCATTCACCGCCCGTCCCCTCTTCCTTCAGGCGCCCAGATGCTTCCGGAAAAAATCGATCGATAGCGCAAGCGCGCGGTCCGCGTGGGGCCTGCTGTAGGTCTTGCCGCCGTGCCGCGCAAAGGCGTGATCGGCTCCCGGATATTTGTGGATCGTGACAAGAGAATTCGGCGAAAGCCTGCGCTCGAGCAGCTCGTTCACCTCCGCCTGCACCCAGCGGTCCTTCATCGCCATGTGCAGCATGAACGGCTGGTGCAGGTTCTTCGCTTCGCGGATGTTGTGTTCGATGTACGTGCCGTAGTAGGCCACCGCGCAGTTGATGTCGGTGCGGCAGCACATGAGATAGCAGAGCTTGCCGCCCAGGCAATAGCCCACCGCGCCGACCTTGCCGTCGCATTCGGCCATGCTCCTCAGGTGCGCTGCCGTATCCTCCATGTCGCGCACGCCGAGGTCGTAGTCGAAATCGTAGTAGAGATCGAACGCCTTCTTCACGTCTTCGGGATTCTTGTCGTACAGTTCGACGCCCGGCTGCTGGCGCCAGAACAGGTCCGGCACGAGACATACGAATCCCGCCTGGGCGAACTCCTGCGCGTGGCGCCGCATGGTGTCGTTCACGCCCCAGATCTCCATGATGGCGATGATCGCGCCCGCGGGGGTGCGCTCGGGGAAGGCGACGTGCGCGCCCATCTCGCCGTCCCTCAGGCGGACGCGGAGTTCCCGGGTCCGCATCAGTTCAGCTTCAGCAGCGAACGCGCGTTGCCGGCGAAGATGCGGTCCTTCTCCGCCTTGGGGATCTCGAGGCCGTTCACCGCGTTGATCGTCTCGCGGATCAGCATGCGGCCCTTTTCGGCGTCGAAGGGCGCGTCAGTGGCGAAAACGCAATGTCCGGTGGTGAAAAAGGCGTGCCCACAGCGCGTGGCGGCGACCGACCCGTTGAGCGCCGTGTCGCCGTAGAGCATGCGATAGTACTCGACCGGGGGCTTCTTCAGGCCGGCCTTGCGCGCCACCGGGTTCTCGTTCGTCCCGCCGTGGAAGATCTGGTCGAACCCGAGGTCGATCTTGCCCGCGTAGAACGGCACCATTCCCCCCATGTGATGGGTGATGATCTTCAGATTCGGCAGCTCGTCGTAGATTCCCGAAAAGATGAGCCGCGTCACGCAGGCGGTCGTCTCGTACGGCCAGCCGAAAGTGAACCAGATCTCGTTCTCCGAGGCCTTTTCGGTCGCGTAATCGGCGAACTGCGGACCGCGTATCGGGTGGATCCAGACCGGCAGGTCGTGACGCGCCATGTTGTGGAAGATCGGGCGGAACTCCGGGGAGCTCAAGGGTTTTCCGAGCACGTTGGTGAAAATCTGGATTCCCTTCGCTCCGAGATCCGCGATCGCGCGGTCGGCCTCGCGCACGCAGGCCTCGACGTTGTTCATCGGCATCGATGCGATGAATGCCGGAAAGCGATCGGGATGCCTGCGGCACAGCTCGGCGAGCCCGTCGTTCGCGATGCGCGCGACTTCGGGCGTCTTGTCCGGCTGTCCCAGCATCTCGATCGGCGGATTGGCAAGCGAGAGCACCTGCTGCAGCCCGTCGAACTCGTCCATCATCCGCAGGCGCGCGTCGACGTCCCAAAGCGTCGGCAGCTCGGGAAACGCCGTCAGGGTCACGTGGCCGGGGACGAGCGCGCTCAGGCGCTCGAAGATGCTCTTCGGCATGAAATGATTGAAGACGTCGATCATCACCCTGGATCCCTTCAGTCGATGGTGATCTTGAATTCCCGGATCACCTGCGTCCACTTCGCGATGTCCGCTTTCAGGAACGCGGAGAACTGCTCCGGCGTGCTGCCCGCGAGCTCGATGCCCTGGCTGCGCGTGCGCTCCCTGAGCTCGGGCAGGTTCAGGATTCGCAGCGTCTCCGCGTTGAGCTTCGCGACGACTTCCTTGGGCGTTCCGGCGGGAGCGACGAGACCGTACCAGGTGTCGATGTCGATGGGATAGCCGAGCTCGGCGAGCGTGGGAATGTCCGGGGCGAGTGGCGAGCGCTTTGCGCTCGCCACCGCGAGCCCGTTCAGCTTTCCCGCATGCACGTGCGGCAGCGGCAGCAGAATCACGTTGAAGGCGATCGACACCTCGCCCGCGAGAAGCGCGGCGGCCGTGGGCGCCGCGCCCTTGTAAGGCACGTGCACCAGATCGATTCCCGCGATGCGTTTGAGCTGCTCGGCGGCCAGGTGCTGCGGGCTGCCGTTGCCGTTGGATGCGTAGCTGAGTTTCCCCGGGTTGGCCTTGGCGTACTGGATCAGATCCGCGACCGTCTTCACCGGAACCTTGGGGTGCGCCGCGAGCAGATTGGGCTGCGTAGCGACGCGCGAGATCGTCTCGAAGTCCTTCACCGGATCGTAGGGCAGCTTCGCATACAGGCCCACGTTGAGCGCGAGCGGGCTGTTGCCACCCATGAGGAGCGTGTAGCCGTCCGGTGCGCTCTTCGCCGCGGCTTCGGTGCCGATGTTGCCGTTGGCGCCGGCCTTGTTCTCGACCACGACCGGCTGGCCGAAGGTCTTCGACATTTCAGCGCCGATCAGGCGCGACAGGAAGTCGTAGCCGCCGCCTGCGGGGAAGGGCGCAATGATGTGGATCGGCCGGTTGGGGTAGGCTTGCGCCTGGGCCCCCGTGCCGGCACCCACCAGCACCGCGGCCGAGAGGAGGGCAAGAATGACACGCGCGCTGGAATTGCTTTTATGCACAGTGCTCTCCCGGGAAACATGACTTCGCTAGTCCCGACTTCCGTGCAGACTATGACAAAATTTCGCGCTGCTGTCAGCGTCCGCTTCGCCGCAGCGCTTTGCGCGGTCCTCTTCGGGTTGTGCGCGCATGCGCAGGACTATCCCTCCCGGCCCGTGCGCATCGTCGTGCCGTTCGCCCCGGGCGGCCCGAACGACATCATCGTGCGTCTGGTCGCCCAGAAGCTCACGGAGACCTGGGAGCAACCGTTCCTCGTTGAGAACCGTCCGGGAGCGGGCGGCAACATCGGTACCGACTTCGTCGCCAAGGCGGCGCCCGATGGCTATACGCTGCTTTCGGTCGGGCCGGGGAGCCTTATCATCAATCCCTTGATTGGAAAAGTCCCGTACGACACGACGCGGGACTTTGCGCCGGTGACCTTGATGGCGAGGGCTCCCAACGCGCTCGTCGCGCATCCGTCGCTTCCGGCAGGGTCAGTAAAGGAGCTGATCGAGTTCGCGCGCTCGCAGCCAGGGAGGGTCAACTACGGTTCCGGTGGGAGCGGCAGCACCCCGCATCTGGCGGGGGCGATGTTCGCGGCCATGGCGGGCATAGCGCTCACGCACGTTCCCTACAAGGGCACCGCGCCCGCGACGGCCGACCTCATCGGAGGGCAGGTGCAGATCGCTTTCCTCGGCATACCGACCGTGCTGCCGTACGTCAAGTCGGGCAAGCTGCGGATTCTCGCCGTGACGGGCAAGCACCGTTCGCCCGAGCTCCCCGGGGTGCCCACGGTGGACGAAGCCGGCGTTCCCGGGTACGAGCTGAGTCCCTGGTACGGCCTGCTCGCTCCGGCAGGTACGCCGCGCGAGATCGTCGTACGGCTCGGCGATGAGGTGAGCAGGAGCTTGCGCACCGCAGAGATGAAGGAAAAACTCGCCATGCAAGGCGCTGAGGTTGTCGGCGGCTCGCCCGAAGAGTTCGCGGCCTTGATTCAGGCCGACAGCTCGACATGGTCCCGCGTCGTCAAGGACGCCGGTATACGAATCGAATGACCGTACCCAATTGTGGAGGAATAGAAACCGGTTTCGCGTGTCGACCGTGACGCAGGGCCGAACCAAGACTTCTTCAGAGGGACCTGTCCGATGAACCAACTCCACGGACGCCGGCGGCAAGTTGACCGCGACGCGCGTACAGATCACCAAAGACGGGGTCAAGCCGCCGCAGTAGTCCGCGGTCATTGTAGGGAACGGCCGCGAGCCTCGGAAGCCGGTCAGCGCCGCAAAATGGACGCCGGAACGGCGCTTTGTCGACGCAGCGCGTCAACTTTTGCCAAAATCCGGCTTCCGCGTTGCCGCATCCGGAATACGCTTGCCGTGGAAATCGAGCTGTTTCATAATTGATATCAGGGGTTTATTCTGGGGAGACTCATCTGGCATGTTGCTTGCGCTCAATCCGGTCAATGTGCTCCGCTGCTCCTCGGGAGCCAACAGGAAACAGTGAGCCAAATGCGAAGAACCAATAGCCGCCAGGCCGGGTTCACTATCGTGGAGCTCATGATAGTGATCATGATCATCGGGGTGCTCGCCTCCATCGTCTTGCCGGGCATCAGGAGCAACGCTGTCCGCGCGAGGATGTCGGAGGCGATTCTGGCACTGAGCCCCTGCAAGAACACGGTTACCGAACTGTACAATTCCGGTGGCGATCCGCCCGGCGCCGGCAATTGGGGCTGCGAGGTTACCGCGGATGCGTCCCAATACGTGGATTCGATCTCGACCAGTGACGAAGGTGTCATCAAGGCGTCGTTGCGGGGGTTCAACGACCTCAGGATCGACTTCCACAACCTTACTCTTGCGCCGCTTGATAACACGGGAAATTTACCGACGCCGGGCGGGCTCGTCAGAAGCTGGCGCTGTGGCTCGCCCTTGCCCACCGACTTTGGGGGCACGGACGTGCCTCCGCAGTACCTCCCCGGCAGTTGCAAAGGTTGACGAGTCGCAGAGGTTGACGAGCCGGGCGAGGCGGGGCCATCATCCCGCCTGCGCGATGTAGGTCCCGCAAGCGAAAGACCCTGTCGCGGGCCTTTTCCCTTTCACCCCAACCAGCTGGAGAAGAAACATGTCCGTATGGCGTTCCGCGAGCCGATGCTTGTCAATCCTGATTTTTTCCGCGACCGCGGTCTGCGCCTTTGCCCAGGCACCCAGCGTCGAGTACACCCCGGAAGTCGGGCAGTCGGGCAAGGATGTCGTGTGGGTACCCTCGCCGCAGGAACTGGTCGACAAGATGCTCGACATGGCGAAAGTCACTCCCAAGGATTACGTGATCGATCTCGGCTCGGGTGACGGCCGCACCGTGATCACCGCGGCGAAGCGGGGCGCGCGCGCGCTCGGCGTCGAGTTCAATCCGGACATGGTCGCATTGTCCCGGCGCAACGCCGCCAAAGCGGGGGTGAGCGACAAGGCGACCTTTGTTGAAGCCGACATATTCCGCAGCGACCTGTCTCCCGCGACGGTGATCACCCTGTTCCTGTTGACGGACCTGAACCTCAAGCTCCGCCCGACGATCCTGACGCTCAAGCCCGGAACCCGCATCGTCTCGAACACCTTCAGGATGGGAGATTGGGAGCCTGACCAGACAGTCGAGCTCGGTTGCGATACGTATTGCACCGCCTATTTGTGGATCGTGCCCGCGCGCGTCGAGGGCCGCTGGAAAACCGCCCGGGGCGAGCTCGCGCTCAAGCAGGAATTCCAGAAAGTCTCCGGAACTCTCAATTCCGGAAATGTCTCGGTGCCGATCTCGAGAGGCAACTTGAGCGGCGATCAAATCAGGTTCGTCGCCGCGGGCGCCGAATATCGCGGCCGCGTGAACGGAAATACGATCGAGGGGACGGTAAAGTCGGCGGGAAAATCGGCCGACTGGAAAGCGACGCGCTGACCTGGGCCTGTCCCGGTTACCGAGCAGCGCGCGCGGGGCGTTACGCACGTGCGAATTCGTAGGAGAAGGTCGAGACGGGGCTAATCGATCTTGGCCCCGACGGCCTTCACGACCTCGCCGTACTTGGCGTACTCCGAGCGGATAAGCGCAGCGAATTCCTCGGGTGTGGAAATGAAGGGCTCGAGCCCGCCGACGCTGCGCACCTTTTCGCGCATGTCGGCGCCGGAGAGCAGCCTGTTGATCTCGCCGTGCAGGCGAGAGAGCACGGGCGCCGGTACTCCCGTGGCCGTGAAGATTCCGATCCACGCTGTGACCTCGAGACCCGGAAAGAACTCGCTCAAGCTAGGAAGATCGGGGAACGTCGATGAGCGCTTCCTGCCGGCGACGGCGAGACCGCGCAGCTTTCCCGCCCTGATGTGTCCGGTCACGGAATTCCCGCCGAACATGACCGGTACCTCTCCCGCGAGCAGGGCGACGGTTGCGGGCCCGCCGCCCTTGTACGGCACGTGAACGAGCTCGATGCCGGCGCGCGTTTTGAGCATTTCCATGGTGAGGTGATGCTGGCTGCCGTTGCCGATCGAGGCGTAGGCGAGGGGCGGCTTCGCGCGGCGCGCGTACTCCAGGAATTCCTGCAGGTTTTGAACCGGCAACGCAGGGTTGCATGAGAGCACCATCTGGGTCGTGACCAGCGTGGCGACGGGCGCGAGATCCTTCAGCGTGTCGACCGGCATTTTCGCGTACAGGTGCGGGCTGATGACGATCTGGCTGTCCTGCCCGAGGAGCAGCGTGTATCCGTCGGGTGCGGCCCTTGCAGCGAGTTCGCTCGAGAGATTGCCGTTGGAGCCCGGGCGATTCTCGACGACCACCGGCTGCCCGAGCGCCTCGCCGAGCCGGGGGGAGACCACGCGGGCAATCGTATCGGTGGCGCCGCCCGGGGGATTGGGAACGAGCAGGCGAATCGGCCGGCTCGGGTATTGCGCCCAAGCCGCTGCGGCACACAGGGACAGAAGGAGCGCCGCGACCCCCGAGGGACGGCGAGAGCGATTCGTGCTCAGGGTCTGGCTTCCATGCCTTGTCGTCAATCAGCGACGTCCAACCCTCGAGCTGAAGCACGGCACCGAATCGACAGCGTCATTGTCGGATTTCCCCTGACAGGTGTGATCGGACACCCTCGTCCAAATTAAACAAATTGATACATTTTTGGCCGCTTTGTCTCTTATCGAGGAATAAATGTGCCAGATGTCTTGTATAGCGAAGACAATAGCACGAGGATGCGCGCGGCTGATTGATAATGGTGCAGGCTGGCAGATGGGGATTCCAGTGTCCATCACAGGAGAAATATATCTGTAGCTTCGGTCACAGTGCTGCGTAGGGGGGTGCGACGGAGGAGACGGAGGATATTCCTATTCTCTAATGACCAACGTCCGGACTCAATACAGAGAGGCCTATGCGCCCCGTACCATCTCCAAGGCGCTCCTCAGGGCCCTCGTGGAGGCACTCGTCGACTTCAAGCCGGGGCTGCCTACAACATCCAGGAAGATCAGGGCCAGGGCCATCAGCGCCGGAAAGACCACCGATCTGGAAGGACGGGAGTCTTGGAAGGCAACCGATCCTCATTCCTTAGCCGAGCTCGAGCACGTACGCGTGGAGCTCCTGCTCATGTCGGCGGAACACCGCAGATGCGAGCTTCACGTTGAATTTCGGAGCGGACACATCTCATTGGGCGTCTCGGATGAGACCGGCTGGGGCAAGAGCGTTTTTGAGGATGCTCTCAATCTGCTCAGCTCTTTGGGAATATCCTCGAAAGGCCTCAACGAAAGACTCAGAAGGGCATACGGTCTGCTGGACATCTTTCAAAACGTTCTCCTGATGCTCTCGGTGGCGGTTTTTGCAGTGTGGCTCACCGGCAAGGGGATAAGCTATCTTTACGCGTGCTTGGCGCTGTTCATTGCGGGCGTCATACCGGCGATGACCCGCTCGTTCCATTTCTTTTCTCCTCCCAAGAGAGCTCCGATTATTCAGGAAACGGTTGCCAAGAGCAGAAATTTTCCATGGGCAGAAGCCACCGCTGTCGTTTCTTTCCTTGCGGGCGTGCTTCAATTGGTAAAGGCGCTGGTCGCGATCGTGTGGTGAAGAAACCCCGTCGCGGAGCCGCGGAAAAATGACAAAAATGTAATGGGCAGGTCAGGTGCGCGTTCGGAACGGGGGTTTACATTGGATGGGTGCCCGGGTGAGTTTTTTCGGACCGCCGGGCGTGACCCTATATAACTGAAAAGGAAACGCCATGAGATTGTTTGTTTCGACCGTCGCAGCACTGACCCTTTCCGCCGCGAGCCTTGCCGCCACGGCCAGCGTGACCCAGGCCGACATGTTCGGCAACCCTGCACAAACGTCGGCCGCGCGGCGAACCGTCGTCATCGACGCCAAGACTCGCTGGGTCACGGTCGAGCGCGGCGATGTCGTGAAGTTCGTCGCAAACGGCCAGGAATTCGTCTGGGCCTTCAATGGAATGGCATCCTCGTTCGACTTGAACCGGGTCGCGCCGACCGGGGCGTTGAATCGGGATCTCAAGGTCTACGTGTGGCCGAATGCGGAGGATCTGGCTGACAAGTAACAGCAAGTAATCGACATCCCCGCACCATCGCGGCCGACCTTCTCGGCGAAGGTCGGCCGTGCCCGTTTTTCACCGGGATATGACACAATCATCGCCATAATTCGAATCGCCGCGGTGCAGACGGGGAGAACGTGTGTCGGACCCTGCCGTTCAAATGGACCTGAGCCTTCAGGTCGGCAAGTACGACGTTCAAAAGGCGATCGGCAAGGGCGCGACGGGAACGGTGTACCTCGCGAGGGACACCTTCACCGGGCGCGAGGTCGCGCTCAAGACGATCGAGCCCGAGGTATTCCGGGATCCCGAATTCGGTACGGTGTACCGCTCGCAGTTCCAGAACGAGGCTTCGCTCGCCGGGAAGCTGCGGCATCCGCACATCGTAGCGATCCTCGACGCGGTGGTGCAGCAAGACTCCGGCTACATCGCCATGGAATACGTAGAAGGGGGCGATCTCTCCAAGCACGTCTCGCGGGACAAGCTGCTCCCGGTGGCCGACGTGCTGCAGATCGCGTTCAAGTGCTGCGGCGCCCTCGAATACGCCGCCAGTGAAGGCATCGTCCATAGCGACATCAAGCCGGCGAACCTCATGATCGCCGAAGGCACCGAGGTGAAGATCTCGGATTTCGGCGCGGCCTACCTGCGCAAGAGCCAGGTCGTTCAGACCGCGGCGATGGGTTCGCCTTACTACATGTCGCCCGAGCAGATCGCCGGCAAGGAGCTCAACTTCCACAGCGACATGTACTCGCTCGGGGTGTCGCTCTATGAATTGCTCACCGGCAAGAAGCCTTTCACGGGGGAGACCATCGAAAAGCTGGTGCAGAAAATCCAGAACCAGGATCCGATTCCGCCGAGCAGCGCCCGGTCCGGATTGCCGAAGTCCGTGGACTCCATCGTCCTGCGCGCGCTGGCAAAGAAGCCCGAGCAGCGCTACCCGAGCTGGGCCGAGTTCGCCGCGGCACTCTCGAGAGTCGTCCAGCAGACTCTTCCGCCCGGCGTCGTTCCCGACAGCGAGAAGTACGTCGCTCTGAGGAAAGTCGAGATGCTCGCAGCCCTCTCGGATACCGAATTCTGGGAACTTGCGCGAGCCGGTGATTGGGCGCGCGTGGGACCCAATCAGACGATCGTGAACGAGAACGCAAAGGGAAAGAGCTTCTACTTCATCGGCAAGGGGCAGGCCAAGGTGACCCGCCAGGGGCGCCTGCTCAACATGATCAACGAGGGTGAGTGCTTCGGCGAGATGGCATACATCCGCGGCGGTGAGGTCCCGCGGAACGCGACGGTGGACTCGGTCACCGAGCTTCTGCTCGCGAAATTCCGACCCGACGCATTCAACAAGATGAGTGTCGGCGCGCAGCTCTATCTCACCCGCGCTCTGGCGCGCAACCTCGCCGACCGGCTGGAACTCGCCAATTCCCGTATCGGGCGGTGATTTCCGCTCTGCGCCCGGCATGAAAATCGATTGGGATGTACCGATCCCGATGGACGACGGCCTGCTGCTGCGCGCCGACGTGTTCCGCCCTGCGACGGAAGGGCGCTATCCCGTGATTCTTTCCTATGGGCCCTACGGCAAGGGGCTCGCGTTCCAGGAGGGCTACAAGACCGCATGGGAAATCATGGCGCGCGAGTATCCGGACGCGGTCGCGGGCAGCAGCAACCAGTACGCCAACTGGGAGGTGGTCGATCCTGAAAAGTGGGTGCCCGACGGCTACATTTGCGTACGGGTCGATTCGCGCGGCGCGGGACGCTCGCCGGGCTATCTGTGCCACAACAACGCGCGCGAGACCCGCGACATCCACCTGTGCGTCGAGTGGGCTGCAGCGCAAGCGTGGTGCAGCGGAAAAGTGGGAATGAACGGAATCTCGTACTACGCGAGCAACCAGTGGCGCACGGCCGCGTCGCAGCCGCCGCATCTCGCGGCGATCTGCGTCTGGGAAGGCTGGTGCGACAGCTACCGCGACGGCAACCGCCACGGCGGCATCATCTGCAGCTTCCGCAAGAATTGGCAGGACATGCAGGTGAAAACGGTGCAGCACGGGCAGGGCGAGCGCGGCGCGAGGAGCCGCGTCACAGGCGACACGGTATGCGGCCCGGAGACGCTCCCGCCGGGGGAGCTCGAGAAGAACCGCGAGAACATGTGGCAGGAGCTGCTGTCGCGTCCCCTCGACGGTCCCTACTACCGCGAGCGCACTGCCGATCTCTCCAAAGTCATGGTTCCGCTGCTCTCGGCCGCGAACTGGGGCGGGCAGGGACTGCACACGCGCGGCAACTTCGAGGGCTTCACGGGCGCGGCCTCCAAGCAGAAGTGGCTGGAAGTGCACGGCGGCTCGCATTGGGCGCCGTTCTATACCGACTACGGAGTGACGCTGCAGAAGCGCTTCTTCGATCATTTCCTCAAAGGCACGGCCAACGGCTGGGACAGGCAGCCGCGCGTGCAGCTGCAGGTCAGGCATCCTGGCGAAAAATTCGTCCTGCGCCACGAGAACGAATGGCCGCTCGCGCGCACGAAGTGGACGCATTTCCACCTCGATCCGAAGGAAATGAGCTTGTCTACTGCGCCGTTTTCCGGCGAACGGTCTATCGCCTACGACGCGAGGGGCGAAGGTGTGACCTTCTCCACCCGGCCGCTCGAGCGCGAAACCGAGATCACCGGACCCTCGGCGCTCAAGCTCTTCGTTTCCTCCTCGACCGCGGACGCCGACCTCTTCGCAGTGCTGCGCGTGTTCGACCCGAAAGGGAAGGAAGTCTCATTCTACGGGGCACTCGATCCGCGCACGCCGATCGGGCAGGGCTGGCTGCGCGCATCGCAAAGGAAGCTCGATCCGAAACGCTCTCTGCCTTACCGCCCCTTCCACGCGCACGACGAGAAGCAGCCGCTGTCGCCGGGCGAGGTGGTCGAGCTCGACATCGAGATCTGGCCCACCTGCATCGTCGTTCCGGCGGGCTACCGCATCGCCCTCACGATCCGCGGAAAGGACTACGAGCACGGAGGAGAAGCCGCGTCCCTGTCGAACATGAAAAACCCCATGCGCGGCTGCGGACCCTTCATCCACGACGACGAGACCGACCGGCCGCCCGCGATCTTCAGCGGAAAAGTCATGCTGCACTTCGGTCCGGGACGGCCGTCTAGCCTGCTGCTCCCCGTGATCCCCCCGACGTAGCCGCGTGCGCGCCGAGCTCGTCTCCATCCCCACCGATACGATCCCGCTCGACGGCCTGTACTACGAGCCCGAGAGCAG
>VBCH01000099.1:2236-11665 GCA_005884455.1 Betaproteobacteria bacterium | reverse complement strand
TCGCTTGGCACCTTGTGGGCGACGCCGGCCGGCAAAATAGTCGCGATCAACGACAACCTCGGCGGATACGACACGAGCGGCATCGACTTTGGGGTCAATTACGCCTATCCCTTGGGCGGCATGGGCACCGTCGCGTTCAACTACCTGGGGACCTGGCTCAACAAATGGGAATTCGAGCCGCTCAAGGGCCGGGGCAAGTTCGACTGCGCGGGCTTTTTCGGTCCGCAGTGCAGCCAGGCGAAGGGACCGCTCCCGACATGGCGTCACAAGGTTCGCGCGACGTGGGCGACGCCGTGGGACGTCCAGGTGGCCGCGACCTGGCGTCACATCAACAAGATCCTGGACGAGACGATGAGTTCGGACCCGCTGCTCAACGGTCACACGGACGCAACCAACCGCGAACTGGCTGCGCGGGATTACTTCGACATCGCCGCGTCGTGGAACATCAACAAGACCTTCACCGTGCGCGCCGGGATCAACAACCTCTTCGACAAGGATCCCCCCATCGTAACCAACAGTCTTGCCGACCCGTCGATCTTCGGCAACGGCAACACTTTCCCTCAGCTGTACGATGCCCTCGGCCGGCTGGTGTTCGTGAACGCGGTCGCAAAGTTCTAGGTCCGGTGAGCTTACCGACGGCGAGCCTCGGCTCGCCGTTTGTATTGTTATGCCCTGCAGGACGCCGACCCGAGCACTAGAACCTCTCCCATGCGACATTGTCTGAGGGAGTTCCGGTTAGAGGCAAGCGCATGTCGCACGGACTGACACAGTGAGCTACGCGGTACAGAGAGATTCCAGCAGGCGGCTCACCGGGCTGGTGGCGGTGGTCGCGTTCCACGTGGTGCTGGTCTACGCCCTGGTGCATGGCCTCGCTCGCAAGATCGTCGAGGTGGTCCGCGCGCCGCTCGAGACGAAGATCATCGAGGAAATCAAGCCGCCGCCGCCCGACAAGCCGCCCCCGCCTCCGCCGCCCAAACTGGCGATGCCGCCGCCGCCGTACATCCCCCCGCCCGAGGTGCAGGTGCAGGTCCCGACGGTGTCGGCTCCGACGATCACCGCCGTCACGACCGTCAAGCCGCCCGAGGAGTATCGGACGCCGGCGGTGATCGACGCCAAGACGTGCGAGAAACCTCCGTACCCGGCAGCGGCGCTGCGAGGGAACGAAACGGGGACCGTGCGCTTGAGGTTCCTGATCGACGTCGACGGCAAAGTGCTGGACAGCAAGGTCGAGCGCACGTCCGGCTCCCGGCGTCTCGACGAGGCCGCAAGGGCCGGCTTGAGCCTGTGCAAATTCAAACCGGCCACGCTCAACGGGAGGCCCGAACGCACATGGGGACGCATCGAGTACGAATGGAAGCTCGAGTGACGCGCCGCGGGCCTGGGGCGCGTCGAAAGATTTTCGTGGATTTCAAATCGTTGTTTTCGGGATCGGAGAATATGAGACTCAAACCGTTGGGTGTTCTGAGCCTGTTGGCGGTCATGCTGGTCGCGATCGGCGCGGCGACCGTCAATTCGAGCGAGGCATTAGCGCAGGCTCCCAAAACGGAGACCGCTCCTCCCGCTGCAATCGAGGTCAAACCGGCGCCGTCCGAGGTCAAGCCACCTGCGCCCCCCGCCGCGGCGCCGGCAACCGAAACCGTCGAGAACCCCTACGGCATCGAAGCGCTCTGGCGCCAGGGGGACTTCGTCGCCAGGGGCACGCTGATCATCCTGATGATCATGTCGGTCGGCTCCTGGTACATCGGCATCATCAAGGTGCTCGAGCAGAGAAGAATGCTGAAGGATGCGAAGGAAGCCGACGAGAAATTCTGGCACGAGCATTCCGTGCAGGAGGGCGTCGCAAAGCTCAACGAGGACAGCGCGTTCCGGTTCGTCGCCGAGAAGAGCTCGCTCGCGGCCCAGCACCACGGCACCATGGCGACCAAGCAGCTCGATCTCAGTACCTGGGTGGGCATGGCGCTGCAGCGGGCGATCGACCTCATCGGCAACCGCCTGCAGAGCGGCCTCGCGTTCCTCGCGACGGTGGGCTCGACCGCGCCCTTCGTCGGCTTGTTCGGGACCGTGTGGGGCATCTACCACGCGCTCACCGCGATCGGCATCGCGGGGCAGGCATCGATCGACAAGGTCGCCGGTCCCGTGGGCGAGGCGCTGATCATGACGGCGCTCGGTCTGGCCGTGGCCGTGCCGGCGGTGCTTGGCTACAATTGGCTGGTCCGCCGCAACAGGGTGGCGATGGAGCTCATCCGGCACTTCGGCGGAGGGGTCCACATGTCGCTCATCGGTCGCGGCGGTCGCACGCGCGCGGACTCCGAATCATGAGCATGACCGTAGCCAGCCCGGACGCCGAAGACGATCTGGTCGCGGATATCAACACGACGCCGCTCGTGGACGTCATGCTCGTATTGCTGATCATCTTCCTCATCACGATTCCGGTGGTCATCCAGAGCGTGCCCGTCGAGCTGCCGAAGGAGAGAAATCTTCCGACGCAAACCAAGCCCGAGAACATCGTCATCGCAGTCAACAAGGACGGCGACGTGTTCTGGAACAACCAGCTCGTCGCGGAGGAACGGATGCTGCTGAACAAGCCGAGGGAAGTCGCGGTACGCCAGCCCCAGCCGGAAATCCACATTCGCGGCGACAAGGAGGCGCGCTACGAATCCATCGGCAGGGTGGTGTTCGCGTGCCAGCGCATCGGGATCCTGAAGATCGGTTTCATCACGGAGCCGCCGGCGCGGAACGGCTCGCGGCAGGGGTGACACGCTCATGGCCATGAAAATCGTATCGGGCGGCGGAACGAGTGACCCGGATGTCATGGTGGACATCAATACGACCCCGCTGATCGACGTGATGCTGGTGCTGCTCATCATGCTCATCATCACGATTCCCATCCAGACGCACGCGGTCAAGCTGAACATGCCGATCGGCACTCCGCCGCCCCCGCCGGTCCCTCCCGAGGTGGTGACCATCGAGGTCGATTTCGACGGCACCCTGATCTGGAACGGGCGGGTCGTGCCGAATCGCCAGGAGCTCGAAGAGCGCTTGCGCGCGGCGGCCGAGACGCCGGTTCAGCCGGAGGTGCATCTGCGCCCCAACAAGCTGGTCAAGTACGAGAGCGTGGCGATGGTGATGGCTTCGGCGCAGCGCCTGGGGTTGAAAAAAATCGGCCTGATCGGCAACGAGCAGTTCCTGCGCTGAAGCCCCGCACCGCGAGTCCCATGCGCGCCCGCCTTTGCTTTCTTCGTTTTTGCTTTCTTCGTTTTTGCTGGATCGCCTTGTTCACCGCGCGCGCGCTCGCGCAGGAGCCCGGCGCGGGCGCCGCGCAGACGGTGCGACCCGAGATCGGCAAGCCCATCCAGACCGCGATCGAGCTGATCAAATCCAAGAAGGGCAAGGAAGCGCTCGCCAAGGTGCGGGAAGCGCAGGCCGTCGGCGACAGGACGCCGTACGAGAACTACCTCGTCGAGCGCGTCCTCGGGCAGGCGGCGGCCGCTGCAGGGGACGCGTCCACGGCTGCCCGCGCCTTCGACAACGTCGTGGCCTCGCCGGGTACGCCCGCGGGGGAAAGGCTGCAGTTCCTCGCCGCCGCCGCGAGTCAATACTATGTGGTGAAGAACTACGCGAAAACCGCCGAGCTCGCGACGCGCTACTTCAAAGACGGCGGCACCGAGAAGTCGATGCGCACTATCTACGTCCAGGCGCTCTACCTCGGCAACGACTTCGCGGGCGCGGCCAAGGAGTTGACGAAGGACCTCGAGGCCGACGAGCAGAGCGGCAAGGCGCCCGCAGAGGAGCAACTGCAGTTGCTCGCGAATTCCTGCACGCATATCAAGGACGCCGCGTGCTACGGCAAGGCGATGGAAATGCTCGTCGCCCACTACCCGAAGCGCGAATACTGGCTGAGCGTGATCTACGGCATTGCGACGCGTCCCGGGTTTTCCGAGCGGCTCGCGCTCGACTTGGCCCGCATCAAGATCGAGACCGGCACGATGCGCAGCGCGGACGAGTTCCTCGACGCGGCGCAGCTCGCGCTGCAGGACGGATTCCCGATGGAGGCGGTCAGGATCATCGACAAGGGCTACGCGTCCGGCGTTCTGGGCACCGGACCCGAGGCCGCGCGGCACAGGCGCTTGAAGGACATGGCGGCGAAGAACCTCGCCGAGGACAAGAAAGCGCTCGCGCGCGGCGACGAGTCACAGTCGGCAGCCGGCAAGGACGGCAGGGCGCTCTTCAACGAGGGCTTCAATTACGTCCTGCTCGGCAAGCCGGAGCAGGGGCTCGCAATGATGGAGAAGGGGATTCGCGACGCAAAGGCCTTCAGGCGGCTGGAGCACGCGAAGCTCCAGCTGGGATACGCCTACCACCTGGCGGGCCAGAATCAGAAAGCGATCCAGGTCCTCAGGACGGTGCAAGGGACGGACGGCGCCGCCGCCCTGGCGCGTTTGTGGGCGATCCGTTTGAGCCGCGCAGCCTGATTCTTCAGTGCGCGGCGCTGCGCGCCTTCTCGCGGTGACGGCGCACTTTCACGACATTCCCGCAGCTCGCCATTTCACACCAGCGCCGGCTGTGGTTCTTGGTCTCGTCGATGAACAGCCAGTGGCAGGTCGAGTTTCCGCAGCGGCGCAGCCGCTCGAGCTTCGCCGAAGTGAGCAGGCTCACCGCCGATTCGACCAGGGGTTGCATCGCGGCGTCGAGCGCGGCCGCAGACGGATCCAGCGACCACCGATACCCATGGCCGTTCCAGGAGAGCCGCGCGAACGACGCCGCGCGCGCGTGCTCCGCTTCGATGTACGCGAGATCCTCGCGCGCAATCGCGCCGCCTTCGGCCTTGGCATTCAGGACCCGAAACAGGGCTTCGCGGAGCTTGATCGCCCGGCCCCAGACCTGGGCTGCGGCGCGGGGCGATGCCGCTGCGGCCCGGCGCAGCCGGCCCGCCTGGTCCCGGGTGATCGCCTCCGCAGCCTCGAGCCAGTCGATGAGGTCGGGAAAGCCGGTGATCCACTCGGTGCCCGAGTGCCCCCTGGCGTTCTCGCCGGAGTTGCAGAAATCCAGGCACAAGGCACCCCCCGGGCAGCGGAATGTCTCCGCATAGGGCTTGCCCCTGGAGCGCTGAAAGGCGGTCGATCCGCTCATGCTGGTAACCTTCGTTGTAACCTTCAAACAGGTCTTGACAAGTTACATTGTGCCACATTAAGCTGTAACTGTCTAAACTCGATTATGAGGTTACAGCGATGGGAGCAGCCGGTAAAGGGGAACGCCTGGCGGCCGCGATCGCCGCCGTCGCAGTGTCGCTGTCGATATTGGCGGGCCTGAACCGCCTCGCGGACCGCTATGCGCGCGAGGCGCTCGATGGCCCGGGGCTGGACGCGGCGAGAATCATCGCATGCGTTCGATCTCTTGCATGACCGCCTGCTCCAGCAGCTTGGGCGGCAGTAGGCCCTGCGCGATCACGAGGTCGTGGAATCTGCGCTGCTCGAACCGCGGTCCGAGCGCGAGCTCGGCCTTGAGGCGCAGCTCCCGCAGCCGCGTGTAGCCGTAGAAGTAGGAAACCGCCTGGCCCGGCATCCTGAATGCGTAACGGTCCGCTTCCTGCTGCGCGAACGGTTCCGAAAGAGCCACCTCGCGCATAAGAAATGCCTTGGCCTCGTCGGGATTCATCCTGCCGAGATTGACCATCGGGTCGAGGAAAGCCCGCGCAGCCCGGAGAAGGCGAAGCTGAAGGGAGAACAACTGCCCTTCCAGGGGAAAGTAGGGGATCATCAGGCTCTCGGCGTAGAGGCCCCAGCCCTCCGCGTTGGTGCTGTTGAAGGCGAATGCCGCTCGGGCGAGCGAGACGCCGCCCTCGACCATCGCCGCGAACTGCAGCTCGTGGCCGGGCCGCGCTTCGTGCGCCGTCAGCGTCCACGCCGCCGCCTCCGCGGTGAAATCATCGACGGGATCGGATGACTTCGCATTCGGATTCGTGAGCGGCAGGACGAACTCTCCCACTTCGCCCCGGTTGCCTACGAGCCGGGGCGGATTCATGAAGGGCGCAGCGATAGCGGCCGACTCCGCCTCGCTCGCGAGCCGGATGGAGGCGGCGCGCTGCGGCAGGCTGATGATCCGCTCGCGCGCAACGATCTCCTCGATGGCCTTGAGACGATCGCGGTACAGAACCAGGATCCGGTCGGGCGGCACGGGACTGCGCTTCAACTCGCGGATCACATCGCGGTAGTCCGCCGACGCGAGATTCCGTTCGCGCGCAATGCGGGCGGCAAGGCGCGCCGCCTCGTCGCGGATCTCGGTGAATGCGAACGCGCCCATCGAGATCGCCTGCTCGGGCTCCAGGTCGACCCCGGTGGTCTTCAGGCGGTCGGCGTACAGCTCGCGCGGCAGCGTGTGCTCTTTGCGCGCGCGCGGAAGCACCACGGTCTTCACCCATTCGGAGTGGTTGCGCAATTGCGCCGCGAGGCGGGCGTGCGCCGTCTCCCAGTCACGCAGCCCGCTCGAGCGAAACAGCTCGGCAATCCCCGCGATGTAGCGCTCGGAGTTATCGAGGTTCTGGCGCACTTGTCCTTCGTAGGGCCAGACCAGCTTCGGGGTCGCGAAGCGCTCGCTCGCGCGTGCGCGCGCGAGCTCGGCGAGCGGCACGGTGCCCGGCTCGATTCCGGCGTAGCGTCGCAAGCGCTGCAAGGCGCTGCGCTGCCGTGATTCGCGGTTGCGCGCATCGAGCAGGACCTTGAGCCCCTCGAAAATGTGCCTGGGCAGGTCGAAATAGGGAATGAGGAGGCGATGCTCGAGCGCGCTGGTGCGCCGCCGGCTCTCGACCGCTTCGATGAGGATGTCGAGGTCCTGCCGTACCTTCGGATCGGATTCCGCTTTGCGCTTCGCCGCCAGCAGCTCCAGCACGCGTCCCGCCGCAGCGTCATAGCGCTTCGCATTCTCCGGGTTGAGGTCGAGCACGGCGGCATCGAAGCGATCGACACCCAACTCCGACGCAAACTCGGGGTGGAAAGCGCCCTGCATCTCGATTACGATCGCGGAGTTGCGGTCGCTCGCCGCGATCCAGGGCGGTTCCGCGGCGGAGGCCGAAAGAAGCACACAAAAGATTCCGGACGCCAGGGTGAAAGAAAGGAAGCAAAGCTTGCGCGATCGCATGTCGAAAAATCCCGCTTCTGGACGAAAAGGAGCGGCCATGATATCCCGGCGAAGCCGATCGGTGGCAGCCATCCGGCTCGAAAGCCCGCGTCAGGACGACGTGATGCGGCTCCTCGCCGCGCTCGACGCCTATCTCGAGTCGCTCTACCCTCCGGAAAGCAACCACATCCTCGACATCGATACGCTGTGCGCGCCCGACATCCGCTTCTTCGTCGCGCGGCGCGGGGGCGAGGCCGTCGGCTGCGGCGCGCTGCGCATCGATTCGAGCGGCTACGGCGAAGTGAAACGCATGTTCGTGCGGCCCGCGGCCCGCGGGCAGAAACTGGGGCGCGCGATCCTGACGCGCATCGAGGGGCAGGCTTCACGCGAGGGTCTCGAGTGGATGCGCCTCGAGACCGGAATCCACCAGGCGGAGGCGCTCGCCCTCTACCGTCGCGCGGGATACGCCGAGCGTGGACCGTTCGGGGAGTACGCGCCCGACCCGCTCAGCCGTTTCTTTGAAAAAAATATCGGCCGGGGATCGAAACGGCGGGCCTCGGGATGAAAACTTCTTGCCGGTCACTCGTTGCGCTGCTTTAGAATGGGCCGGGCTTCCAACTCGCGGAGAGGAGAAGAGCATGCGGAAAGCAATTGCTGTGGTCGCGATCATGCCTTTGCTGTGCCTACCCGGTGTTGCTCCGGCGGACACCTCGCTCGGCCTTCGCGCCGGCACTCTCGGCGGGGGAGCCGAGCTGTCGCACACCTTTGGCCAGCGCACCGGGGTGCGCCTGAATGTAGACGCCTACAGCCGCACCCAATCGAAGACCCAGGACAATATCGACTACGACCAGAAGGTGAAGCTGCAGACGGGGTCGCTGCTCGGCGACTGGTTTCCGTTCGCCGGCAATTTCCGCATCAGCGCGGGCGCGATGTTCAACGGGAACAAGCTCACGATGAAGGGACTGCCGACGGGTGGAACCTTTACCATCAACGGCACCCCTTACCTCGCTTCGGATATCGGCTCTTTCGACGCCGAGGTGGATTTCAACAGGGCGGTGCCTTACTTCGGCATCGGCTACGGGCGCCCCATCAACAGCGGCCTGTCTCTGATATTCGACTTGGGCGTCATGTTCCAAGGCAGCCCCAAGTCCAAGATCAACGTAACCTGCGGCCCCACGGCGCCACCGGGAAGCCCCACCTGTAATACGCTGCAAAGCGACGCAGCGGCCGAGCAGGCCAGGCTCGACGACAGCCTTCACAGTTACAAGTACTACCCGGTGGCTTCCCTGGGTCTCGCCTACACGTTCTAGCCCCGTAAGCGCGCCGGCGTCTCCGGCGCACCCCCTGTCCGGTCGCATTGCCGTCGTTTGACATGGCAAGAACCGGATAGGCCGGGTACTTCGATTCCGTAATCATGGCAATCGTCCGTCGGCCAAGGAGGCGTTTCGCTCGCTCGATCGGGCGTTTCGTCGCATGGCCGTTGCGAGGGCGTATTGGGAGCCCTTAATGTGTGCGCATCAACGAGGGGAGATACCCATGAAACACGGAATTCGTCTGCTGGCCCTGGGCATCGCGATCGGCGTGAACGGCGCAGCCCTGATGGCGGTGAACGCCTCGATGGTCGGCGGCGCCGAGCGGGAGCTCGCGTCGCCGCAGGTCGAGCGCATCGTCATCGTCGCAAAGAGGGAGGATCTGCCGGCACACCAGACCATGGCGAGCCAGAATTGCCCCGCCCCCAGGGCGCTCTGACGTCCTTCGGATCGCGATGCACGCCACGCGCGAGCTGGCAACGGCGGCCGCTGCATGCGAACATAGCGGCCGGATCCATAGCGGCCGGAACGACGTGCTGCCCAGACCACGCGCCATCATCGCCGAGGACGAGCCGCTGCTGCGCGAGGAGCTCGCCGAGCTGCTCGGCTCCCTTTGGCCGGAGCTCGACGTCGTCGCGCAGACCGGCGA
The DNA here is from genome assembly GCA_005884455.1 of Betaproteobacteria bacterium. Classification (GTDB taxonomy): domain Bacteria; phylum Pseudomonadota; class Gammaproteobacteria; order Burkholderiales; family SG8-39; genus VBDM01. The sequence continues at coordinate 2,593 of VBCH01000099.1, read as the reverse complement.
CGGCATCGCGACCCTGCGGGAAGTCGAAGCGCATGCGCCCGACGTGCTGTTCCTCGACATCCAGATGCCCGGGCTTACCGGCCTCGAGGTGGCGCGGCAGGTGAGCGGCCGCTGCCATATCGTCTTCGTGACGGCGTACGACCAGCACACCCTTGCCGCGTTCGAGCAGGGAGCCGCAGACTACGTTCTCAAGCCCGCCGACGCGGCGCGGCTCGCCACGACCGTGGCGCGCCTCAAGGAGCGCGTCGGCAGGCCCGCGCCGGCGATCGAAGGGCTGCTGCGCGAGCTCGCCGCGCCGCAGCGCGGCTTCCTGCGCTGGATCAACGCGTCACACGGCCCGGCGGTGCGCGTCATCAC
>VBCH01000099.1:0-2072 GCA_005884455.1 Betaproteobacteria bacterium | reverse complement strand
CGTTCGAGCAGGGAGCCGCAGACTACGTTCTCAAGCCCGCCGACGCGGCGCGGCTCGCCACGACCGTGGCGCGCCTCAAGGAGCGCGTCGGCAGGCCCGCGCCGGCGATCGAAGGGCTGCTGCGCGAGCTCGCCGCGCCGCAGCGCGGCTTCCTGCGCTGGATCAACGCGTCACACGGCCCGGCGGTGCGCGTCATCACGGTCGAGGACATCTGCTACTTCCAAGCCGACAGCAAATACACGCGCGTGGTGACCGCCGAAGGCGAGTCGCTGATCAGGAAACCGATCAAGGAGCTCACGCAGGAGCTCGATCCCGCGTCCTTCTGGCAGATCCATCGCTCCACCATCGTCAACGTCAGCGCGATCGCCGGCGTGGTGCGCGACCTGCGCGGCCACACTCAGGTGCGGCTCAAGGGCCGCGAGGAGCTGCTCGCGGTGAGCGACGCGTACACGCCGCTTTTCCGGCAGATGTAGCGATGCCGCGGCTGCTCAACGGACTGTCGTGGAGCGCGTTGGCCCTGGTGGCGGGCTTTTGCGCGCTGCAAGCGCTGGAATGGATGCTCGCGCCCACCAGCGGCGTGGTCGGCGGCGGCATCGGCGACATGGCGCTCGGCTGGCTCTCGCGCCTAGCGGTATTCCTGGTCACCGGCATCACGATGCTGGTCACGGCGCTGGCGGTGCTCAACGCCGCGGGACGCGCAGGCCGCGAGAATTTTGGCGTTGCCGTGCTCGCGGCGGTCGCCGGCGCCGGGGTCTCCGCCCTCGTGCGCTATGCCATCGGCGCAACGCCAACCAGCGAAGGCGCGGCGTACATGCTGCTCGTGTTCACCTCCTGGCTGGGCTCGGGCGCAATCCTCGTCGCGGGCTACGTTTTCTACCTGCGCGCGCAGGCCGCCGAGGGAGAAGCCCGCGGAGCGCAATTGCGCCGCAGCGCGCTCGAGACGCAGCAGCTCGCGACGCGACTGCGTCTGCTGCAGGCGCAGGTCGAGCCGCATTTCTTGTTCAACACCCTGTCGAACGTGCGCCGCCTGTGCCAGAGCGACGCGGCGGCGGGGCGCGCGATGCTCGCGCAGCTCACCCGCTATCTGCGCGGGGCGCTGCCGCGCATGCGCGAGAACGAGACCACGCTGGCCGAGGAGATCGATCTCGTCTCGGCCTACCTCGGCGTGCAGAAAATCCGGATGGGGGCGCGGCTCCAGATCTCGGTCGATGCGCCGGCGCGGCTGCTCGCAGCGCGCGTGCCGCCGATGATGCTTGCGACCCTCGTCGAGAACGCGATCAAGCACGGCATCGCTCCTCTCGCCGAAGGCGGCTCGATCCTCGTAAAGGCGCAGGCCAGCGACGGGGCGCTCACGCTCAGCGTGACGGATAACGGCCAGGGACTCACCGCCGCCTCCGGTTCGGGCGTCGGGCTCGCCAACATCCGGGCGCGGCTCGCTGCGCTTTACGGCGAGCGCGCGGCGCTCACGCTCGAAGCCAACACGCCACGCGGCGTCGTTGCCATCATCAGGTTGCCGCTGACATGAGGCTCCTCGCCGGATTCGGCAAGCGCCATTTGTATCTCGCACTCGGCTTTGGCCTCGCCGTTCAGCTCGCCCACTCGACCTACGCGCTGCTCGGCCAGGAAGAGCTTCAGGCCGTGCCGATGCTCGCCTGGGCCGTCCTGTTCTTCTTCCTGGCGCTCATCGGGCTCTGCTGCGCAGTCGCCATCGACAACCTGCTCGGTGACTCGGCGCCCACCGGAACGCGGCTGGTGCTGGCGATCGTCGCCGCCGCGATCGCGACCACGCTCGCCGTCGAAATGCTGTTTTATCTCGTGCCGCAAGGCGTGGTCCTGGCGATCGAAGGCCATGAGAAAGCGCCTTTCGTCAGCGATTTTCATCGCATCGCCTTCCGCTTCACCACCTCCGCCGGCTGGTCGCTGATGCTCGTAGCGCTGTACATGACGCTGCAGGCAAGCCGCCGCGCCAGCGAACGGCTGCACGAGATACAGCTCGCTGCGCTCACCGCCGAGCGCGCGTTGGTCGAGGGTGATCTGAGGGCGATGCAGGCGAGGGTCGACCCGGACCTCCT
>VBCH01000098.1 GCA_005884455.1 Betaproteobacteria bacterium | reverse complement strand
TCATCGGCGGCAAAGACTGACCCGCGGGCCGATTGCCCGCCGGGTTTCGGGGCGGGACGAATCGGCCGATCAGCCAAAGTCGTTTCCGCTTCGCGCAACAGGGCGACGGAAAGACAATGGCAAACTTGCTTCGACGACTGAATCCAGCGCGAGCGTTCAACGGGCTGTGGCGCCACGGCGACTTCGTGCGGCTGTGGAGCTCGCTCACCATCACCCACTTCGGCGGGCAGATCACCTTCCTCGCGCTGCCGCTCACCGGAGCCCTGCTGCTCGATGCGACGCCGCTCGAAATGGGCGTGCTCACGGCGCTCGAGGCGCTGCCGTTCACGCTCTTCGGCCTGTTCGCCGGCGTGCTGGTGGACCGCGCGCCCAAGCTTCCGATCATCGTGTGGTCGGACATCGCGCGCGCTCTGGCCCTGCTCACGGTGCCGCTTTGCGCGTGGCTCGGCGTGCTCTCGATGGGCGTGCTCTTTGCGGTCGGGTTCCTCGTAGGACTCGGAACCGTCTGCGGTTGGCCGGCTTACCAGGTGTTCATGACCGAGAGGGTCGGCCGCGGCAACCTGGTCGAGGCGAACGCCAAGATCGGGGTGAGCGACTCCGCCGCGCAGCTCATCGGTCCCGGAATCGCCGGTGCGCTGATCCAGTGGCTCACGGCGCCGTTCGCGATACTGCTCGATGCGCTGTCGTTCCTGCTTTCGGCCTGGATTCTGCGCGGCATCCGTTCCGGGCCCAACGACGCGCCCAAGATGCGCGCCTCGAGCGTCGCCGCGGAGATTCGCGAGGGCTTGTCCGCGATCTGGCGCAACGCCGTGCTGCGCGCCCTCGCCTGGGCGATCGCCGTGTGGCAGATTTTCCGGCATGCGTCGCTCGCGATCGTCGTGCTGTACGCGGCGCGCGAGCTCGGCTTCAGCGCGGGCCACGTCGGCGCGCTGTGGATGCTCGCCGGCATCGGCTCGCTCGGCGCCGCGGCCGCCATCGGGCGGCTCAACCGACGACTGGGCTTCGGTCCCACCATGCTGGCCGGCCTGCTGGGAACGGGAGCCGGATGGCTGCTGCTCGCTTCCGCGTCGGGCGGCGAGCTCGCCGCCTCGGCATTGTTCGGCTTCGGGCTGTTCGTGCTCGACTTCAGCGGCATGGTGTTCTTCATCAACTACCTGACGCTGCGCCAGGCAGTGACTCCGGATCCGCTGCTCGGGCGCGTCACGGCGACGATGATCTGCCTCACGGTGGCGACAGCGCCTTTCGGCGGCTTGGCCGGCGGCTGGATCGCCGAGCACGCGGGATTGCGGGCGACCTTGCTCCTGGCGGGGCTCGGCGCGATCGCGCTGGTTCCGCTCGTGGCCTGGGCGTCTCCGCTGTTGCGCCTGCGTACGCTCGACGAGGCGCAGCAACCGAGGCAGACCGAAAGCCTCGCCGAGGAGATGGCCGGATAGCGCCCGGCTCCAGGCTTGCGGCCGGCCTTGCCAGCTGCAGTCGGGCGTTCGCTATTTGGTAGGCCGTGCAGGAGTCGAACCTGCGACCAACGGATTAAAAGTCCGCTGCTCTACCACCTGAGCTAACGGCCCGGAAAGGAGCGCGGATTTTATTACGTCGCGCGAGCGAGCGTCAATGTAAATGCGCGCTCGTGCGACGATTCAGCGCTCACGCTTGCCGCATCAGCCGCCAGTACTGGACTTTCATCGTGAGCGCCGCGCCGGCGATGATGGCGAAAAACGCGAGGAAGGAGCCGAGCGCGAGCGTGGAAAGGCCCGATACTCCCTGGCCGATGGTGCAGCCGAGCGCGAGCACGCCGCCGAAACCCATCAGCGCGCCGCCGACGAGGTGATTGATCAGGTCCTCGGCGTCGCGAAAGCTCTCCAGGCGGAAGGATTTCGTCGCGAGCGACCAGGCGAGCGAGCCCGCGAACATCCCGAGCGCCGACGCGATGCCGAAGGTCACCACGCGGCTCTTGTCGCTCCACAGGAGGAGAAGCTCGAGAGTGTAGGCCTGCGGCGCGACGAAGGAGAGCGACTCCATGCGGCCGGAGTTGGTGGCGAGGAATTTCTCCTCGAGCGTGGCGGGATCCTCGGCGAGGTATCCGATGTGCCCCGACAGATACCAGCCCCCGACGACCACGAGGCCGACGACGACTCCGCCCAGGACATTGTCGAACGTGCGGAATTCGCGTGCCTTGAAGACGAACGCGAGCAGGGCGAGCGAGATCGCGAGCCCGAGCCCGGCGAGCACTGCGCGCTTGTCGAAGCCGAACGACCGGGCGAGGATGGACGCGAGATCCTGCTCGCCGGCGAGCGTCGCGCTCACGGAATCGAGCGCGGCCACGCGAAGCACTCCGAGGATCCCCTTCAGCGTCATGTAGGCGGTGATCGCGAGCACGATCGCGACGACGAGCGATTTGAGGTTGCCCGTGCCGATGCGGATCAGCGTCCTCGAGCCGCAGCCGGAGCCCAGCGTCATGCCGATCCCGAACAGCAACCCGCCCAGGATGTAGGAAAGCCAGGTGAACCGGGGCACGGTGTAGATAGTCTTCGACAGATCGACGAGCCCCGCGAGCTGCAAGGTGCCCGCGCCCGCGGTCGCCACGGCGATGGCGAGCAGCCACATGCGCATGCGGTTCCAGTCGCCCATGTTGACCACGTCCGACACCGCTCCCATGGTGCAGAAGTGCGTCTTGTTGCCTACGGCGCCGAAGAGGAAAGCGAGTGCAAAGGCCCCCCACACCACCGCCGAGGCGAGCGCCGCCGGATTGGATTCGGTCAAGGGACCTCGATTCGGACTGGCCCCGGAGTTCTAGCGCGGGGCGCCTCTCATTTTTTCTGCATGAGGCGTTGCTTGGCCTGCTCGGCCGCCGGGCTGGAGGGATATTTCTTGACGAGGGTGCGCAGCGTCTCGCGCGCAGCGGGGCTTTGTCCCAGCTCCCCCTGGGAGCTCGCGATGTTGAGCAGCGCATCGGGCGCCTTGGAATTCTCCGGCCAGAGCTTGACCACTTTCTGCTGCGCGGCGATGGCGGACTTGTAGTCGCGCATCGCGTAGTACGCGTTGCCGATCCAGTACTGCGCCGAGGGCAGGAGCTCGCTGCTCGCGAAATTGGTCATGAAATTCTGGAAGCTCGTGATGGAGAGCTGATAGTTGCCGAGCTTGAACTGGTTGAGCGCCAGCTCGTAGGCCTGTTTTTCCGCGGCGGCGCTGCGCTCGCCCTGGCTCACTTTGTCCTGCAGCTGAGACTGCGTCTGCTCGAGCTTCCTCAGGCGGTTGTCGAGGTCGACGTAGAGATCCTTCTGGCGCCGCTCCAGGGTCTCGGTCTGGTTCGAGAGGACCTCGATCTGCCCGCGCAGCTTCGCCACCTCCTGCCTCAGCGATTCGATCAGCTGGGCCAGATCGACGACCCGGTTCTGCCCGGAGGAATCCAATGCCCCAAGCCGCGCGTCGATCGCGGAAAGACGCTCCTCGATCGCCTTCTGGCGCGCCTCGACCTGGTTTCTCAGCTGGAAGATCTGCTTCCGCGCCTCGTCGTCGTCGAACAGGGCCGCGTGGGCCGCGCCCGCGAGGAGCGCGGCCCATAGCGCAAGCGTGATCCGCAGCCGCATCGGCTTAGTATTCGCCGCCGTAGAGCATGTCGCTGCGGCGGTTCTGCGACCAGCATCCTTCGTTGTGATCGGTGCAGCGCGGTTTTTCCTCGCCGAGGCTGACCGGCTCGACCTGTGTTTCGGTCGCGCCCATCAGCACGAGCATGCGCTTCACGCCTTCGGCCCTGCGTTGCCCGAGCGCGATGTTGTATTCGCGGCTGCCGCGCTCGTCGCAGTTACCCTGGATGAGCATCTTCTTGCCGCGGTTCTCGGCGAGATACTTGCCGTGGGCCTGCAGCACCGGGCGGTACTCGTCCTTGATGTCGTACTTGTCGTAATCATAGAAAACGGAGCGCTTCGTCAAATCGACTTGCGGGGCGGGCTGAACCGGGCGCGCCGCAAGCGGAGGCGCGACCGGGGGCGCCGGAGTCTGCACGCTGGGCTCCGCGGGCTTTTCGGGTTCGACAGGCGTGCTGGCGCAACCGTAGAGCAGCACCAGGGTCAGAGCGGAAAACAACGTCTTCTTCATGACGACCTCCTTTTCGAGAAAACGAGGAGGGCTTCTCCCCGCATTGCTCCCCTAAATTGCGCGCAAACAGCGATCCATCGCGGCCGTCAGTTACCCAAAAACGGCCCCCAGGACGGCTCGCGCACGTCCGCCGCCTGGATCCCCAGCCGCTGCCTGAAGCGGCCGTCGCTCGACACCGCCGCGAGCACTCCGCGGTTGTCCACGTCGCTTGCATACAAGATGATCCGCCCGTTCGGCGCGAAGCTCGGAGACTCGTCGCGTTGCCCGTCCGTCAGGGCCTGGACCTGCTTGCTCTCCAGGTCCATGACCATCAGCTGGAAACGCCCGCTGACGCGGGAAATATACGCGAGGATCTTGCCGTCCGGGCTGACGCGCGGGGATACATTGTAATCGCCTTCGAAGGTCATGCGCACGGGCTCACCCCCGCTCGCCGGCATGCGGTAAATCTGCGGGCTGCCCCCTCGGTCCGAGGTGAAATAGATGGATTGACCATCCGGGGTGAAAAATGGTTCCGTATCGATGGCTTGGGAAGACGTGAGGCGCCGGAGGTTGGTGCCGTCGGGGCTCATCAGGTAGATCTGGGAGGTTCCGTCCTTGGTGAGCACCGCCGCGAGCTGCTTGCCGTCCGGCGCCCAGGCCGGCGCGCTGTTCGAGCCCCTGTAGTTCGCGACCGGCGCGGGCTGCTTGCTCGCGCTGAGGTTCTGCACGAAGAGGATGGGCTTCTTGTTCTGGAACGACACGTAGGCCATTCGCGCGCCGTCGGGCGACCAGGCCGGTGACATGATCGGTTCGGAGGAGATCAGGATCGATTGGGCGTTTTGCCCGTCCGCGTCCGCGACGCGCAGCTCGTAGCGCGGGCCCTGCTTGACGATGTAGGCGATTCTCGTGCTGAACACTCCGCGTTCGCCGGTCATCTTCTCGTAGATGAAATCCGCGATCTTGTGGGCGGTGAGCCGGGTCTGCGCGGCGGTGAAGGTGAACGCGATGCCGCCGATCTGGGACTGCTTGAGCACATCGAGCAGGCGAAAGCGCACCTCGAGCTTTCCGTCGGGAAGCCGCTGCGCCTGCCCGATGACCATGGCGTCGGCGAGGCGGCTCTTCCATTCGGGGAAATTGACCTGGGCGATCTCGGTGGGAAGAGGATTGACCCCGCCGACGAAGATCGCGCGGAAGCGGCCGCTTCGCGAGAGATCCTGCTCGATGATTTCCGTGATGCTCTGCGGCAGCACCGACTCCCCCGCGAACGGAAGCACCGCGATGGGAATCTGGATGGCGCCGCTCCCTATGATCTCGATGGTGAGCTGGGCCTGGGCGGCGCCGGTCACGAACAGCAATGCCGCGAGAAACTTTGCGGGCCGTGTCATCAGGGGTCGCAGCATACCTTCATCGTCTCCCCTATTCCTTTGGCCTGAACTTGAGCGTCAGCTCCCGCATGAACTGATCGGCCCGCTCGGGCTTGGGCAAAGGCGAGCTCTTCAGTATCGCCCGCTCGACCGCCTCATCATAGAGCCTGTTCCCGCTTGATTTTCTGAGCTGCGCGGAAAACACCTCGCCCGTGGGCAGCTGTACGACGTCGAAGATTACTTCCGGGTTTCCTTTGAGGTCGGCAGGCGGAATGATATTGGGCCGGATTCGCGCAATAATTTTTTCTATGTACCTGGGGTCGCCCACGGGAGCGGCAGGCGGCGCGAACTGCTTCAGCGCTTCCTGCTTCTCGCGCGTCCGGTTGAGCGCCTGCTGCTCCTGCGCGAGCTGCTCGCGGATGCGCTGGGTGTTATCGAACTTGAGCGGCGGCTCCTCCTTCTTCTTCGCGAGCTTCTTTTCCCGCTCGATGGCGATGTCGGGCTTCGGCTGCTTCTGCTCGACCCTGGGCTCGGGGTTCGGCGGCGGCTTGACCTCGGGCTTGGGCTCGGCCGGCTCGACCGCGGGCAACTCGCTCCAGAGCTCAGCCACCACCGGATCCGGATGCCTCGACTGCCAGTGCAGCCCGAAAACCAGCATGGCGAAGAGCAGGCCGTGCACGAGCAGCGACAGCGCCGCGGGCGCGACGCCACCCGGTTCGTCCGCGGGGATCGCGTAGCTCACGGGTTGGCGGGCTTCACGAGCAGCCCGACGCGACGGATGTTCTGCCGCTGCAGCTCGTCCATCACCTTCAGGACCGCCTCGTAGCGCACCTCCTTGTCCGCGGAGATCACGACCGGCTGATCGGGGCTCTTCTTCTGCTTCTCGCGCAATGCCGCCACCAGCTGCGCCGCCGTCACCGCGCGCTCGTCCGCCCTGCCCTTGTCGCGCTCGCGCAGCATCAAGGACTGATCGCGCCGCACGATCACCTCGAGCGGCGCGGCCGGCGGCTGCGAGGACTTGCCCACGCTCGGCAGATCGATCACGCCGGGATTCACGAGCGGCGCGGTGACCATGAAAATCACCAGCAGCACCAGCATCACGTCCACGTACGGGACGATGTTGATCTCGTTCATGAGACGGCGGGCGCGCATCGCGTCAGGTCCGCGCTGTTTCGTGCGCGCTCGCGAGCCTCGCCTGGGCCTGACGCTGCAGGATGTTGGAGAACTCTTCCATGAAGCTCTCGAAGCGCACG
>VBCH01000097.1 GCA_005884455.1 Betaproteobacteria bacterium | reverse complement strand
CAGCACCTGGCAGACGCTGGGCGTCGCGCTGAAGTTCTATTCCTGCGTCGGCAGCAATCACACCACGCTCGACGCGCTGCGCGAGATGCAGCGGGAGAGAGCGTTTGGTGCGAAGGACGTGAAGAAAATCGTCGTGCACGCCTCGCAGGTGACGGTCGATCACGCCGGCTGGAAATACCGGCCGGAAAGCCTGGCCTCGGCGCAGATGAACCTTCCTTTCTGCGCGGCGACGTTTCTCCTCGAGGGCGATTGCTTCGTCGACCAGTTCAGCGACGCCGTTGTCGCCGATTCCCGGCGCATGGCGCTCGCCGAAAAGGTCGAAGTCCGGCCCGACCCGGAAACCAGCGCAAAGGGCGCGAAATACCGCCACAGCGTGCGGGTGGAGATTATCCTCAACGACGGCAGGCGCCTGGAACGCACAGTGCAGGCGCCGCGCGGCAGCGAGCCCAATTTCGCGAGCGAGGGGCAGGTCGTCGCCAAGTTCGAAAAACTGGCCGCCCGTGCGCTCAAGCGGAGCCGGGCAGCGCAATTGCGCGACGCGGTGCTCGGAATGGAGAAGCTGCGCGACGCGGCGCAGCTCGCGCAGCTGATGACGGTCGGGAGGAGGAAATGAGCCGAATCGCAGCCGCACTTCTTGCGCTGGGAATGTGTGTGCCGATGGCGGGGGCGTTCGCTCAATATCCGGCGAAGCCGATACGCGTGATCGTCCCCTGGCCGGCGGGCGGCACGGTGGACGGCGTCGCGCGCGTCATCGGCCCGAAGCTCAGCGAGGGGCTCGGCCGCCCCCTCTTCGTCGAGAACAAGGCGGGGGCGGGCGGCTCGATCGGGCAGGCGGAGGCCGCAAAGGCGCCTCCCGACGGCCACACCGTGCTCCTGGTGTTCGACACGCACGCCGTCAACCACCTGCTCTACAAGAATCTCGGCTACGACCCGTTCAAGTCCTTCGAGCACGTGAGCTTGCTCGTCACATCCCCGCAAGTGCTCGCGGCCGCGACGAACTTCGCCCCGGGCTCGGTGCCGGAGCTCGTCGCCTTCGCGAAAGCGAACCCGGGCAGGGTGACCTACGCGACGGTGGGCGCGGGAAGCTCGAACCACCTGAACGCCCTGCTGCTTTCGAACCGCACCGGAATCGAAATGACTCACGTGCCATACAAGGGCGGCGCGCCGATGATGATCGACCTGGTCGGGGGCCAGGTGAACGTCATGTTCGTGTCCGCGCCTCAGGCGATTCCGCAGGTGAAGGCGGGCCGCATCAAGGCGCTCGCGATCGGAGCCGCGCGCCGCATCTCCCAGCTGCCGGATACCCCGTCCGTCGCCGAGATGCTCCCCGGGTTCGCCGCGCAATCCTGGGTTGGGATGCTCGTGCCGGCCGGAACGCCGAAGAAGATCGTCGCGCGGCTGAACGCCGAAGCGACGAAGGCGCTCGCCGATCCCGAAGTGCGCGGCAAACTCGACGCCCAGGGGTTCGACGTCGTCGGGAGCACGCCGGAGGAGTTCCTCGCCTTTGCGCGCGCCGAGTCGGAGAAGTGGGCGAAGGTTATCCGCGATTACAATATCCGGGTCGAGTAAGGAGTCACTATGGCACGCGACACGAAGTGGATTCCCCAGGGCGTCATTCCCGCGGTGCTGCTTCCGTTCCAAGAGGACTTGTCGATCGACGAGCCGTCCTTCCGTGCGCACCTGCGCGACGTCGCCTCGGTGGAAGGACTGTCCGCGATCACCATCAACGCGCATTCGACCGAAGTCGCCTCGTGCTCGTTCGACGAGCAGAAGAGGGTGCTCGCGATCGCGAAGGACGAAATCGGAGACCGGCTCCCGATCGTGCACGGCGTGTACGCCGAGGGCAGCCTCGAAGCGGCGCGCATCGCGAGGATGGCGGCCGAAGGCGGCGCGGCGGCCCTCCTCGTTTTCCCGCCCGGGCCCTTCACGATGGGACAGCGCCCGGAGATGGCGGTCGAGCACTTCCGCCGCGTCTCCGATGCGGCTCACCTTCCGATCGTCGCCTTCCAGTACCCGTTGGCAGGCGGCCAGGGCTATCCTCTCGCGACCTTGTTGAAGATCATCGAGGCAGTGCCGCAGGTGGCGGCGATCAAGGACTGGTGCGCGAGTCCCCAGCTGCACGAGCGCCAGATCCGGGCGCTGCAGTCGCGCAAGCCCCCGGTGAACGTGCTCACCACGCACAGCTCCTGGCTGATAAGCTCGCTGGTGATGGGTTGCAACGGCTTGCTCTCCGGCAGCGGCTCGGTGATCGCCGAGCTCCAGGTGAGGCTTTTCCGGGCGGTGCGCGCGAACGACCTCGCGACCGCGAGGCAGATCAACGAGCGCATCTGGCCGACGGCCGAAGCGTTCTACGCCGAGCCCTGGGTCGACATGCACAACCGCATGAAGGAAGCGCTGGTGATGATGGGCAAGCTCCCGCGCGCGGTGGTGCGCCCGCCGCTCGTCAAGATTCCGCAGGCGGAGATCGAGCAGATCCGCAAAGCGCTTATCGCCGCGGGCCTGCTCGATAATGCCGGAAGGGCGCGCAAGGTCGCGTAGGCCTTGCCCGTTTCACAAGGAGGTCGACATGCCGCACGTTCGTCTGGGCCTGCTCGTACTGGGGCTCGCAGCAAGCCCGTTCGCCGCGGCGCAGGCCGACATCCGGCCCGGCCTGTGGAACATGAGCGTCGAATTCTCGGTTCCCGCCGATCCGGCATTCAAACAGCCCGCGATCTCACGCCCTCAGTGCCTCACCGCCGCCGACGCGCGAGATCCCAGCCGCCTGCTCGCGGAAATGTCGGTGCCCGGAGCGACGGGCTGCGCAATTTCCGGCAGGACTGCATCGTCCGGGCATTTCGAATTCGACGTGAAGTGCGAAGGTATTTTTGCGATGGGGGGGCACGGCTCCGTCGACTACACTCCGGATGCGCTGCAGGGCACGGTGAACCTGGACTTCGGCCTCGGCGACGCGGGGGCCAAGCGAACCGGGTCCGTGAGCCGGATCGCGGCGCGGCGTGTCGGGGACTGTTGAACCTGTGCGGATCGAATGCGTCCTCGAGTGCGCCAATTATCTCGGCGAAGGCCCGGTCTGGGACGTCGAGGAAGGCCGGCTCTACTGGGTTGACGGGACCGGCCGGCGCGTCGGCAAGCCTTCGATCTGGAGGCTCGATCCGAAGAGCGGCAAGACCGAGAACTGGACGCTCAAGCGCGACGTCGGGGCGCTCGCGCTGCGCAAGAAAGGCGGCGCCGTGCTCGCGCTCGACGACGGCTTTTATTTCTTCGACTTCCCCTCCGGCAAGCTCGACGCGATCCAGCTGGTCCACGCAGGGCAGCCGCGCACACGCCTGAACGACGGCAAGTGCGACCGGAACGGGCGCTTCTTCGCCGGCGGCATGGACGACAAGGAGGAGTTGAAAATCTGCGCGCTGTGGCGCCTCGATCATGATCTCTCGGTCACTTTGGTGGACGACGGGATCATCTGCTCGAACGGCCCGTGCTGGAGCCCCGACGACAAGACGTTCTACTTCGCCGACACCTTCCAGGGCGAGATCTGGGCCTACGACTACGACCTCGCGACCGGCACGCCCTCGAACAAGCGGCTCTTCGCCTCGTTCAAGAACGATGCCGGCGTCGCCGACGGCTCGACCGTCGATGCCGAAGGCTGCGTGTGGAACGCGCAGCTCATCTCGGGCGAGCTCGTGCGCTACGCGCCAGACGGCTCGGTCGAGCGGCGCATCGGCATGCCGGTGAGGAACATCACCAGCGTCGTCTTCGGCGGGGAGAAGCTCGACGAGATCTACGTGACCTCGATGGCGCGCGTGAAGCACCCTGCGGTGCACGCCCGCTTCGCGAAGGAAGCGAAGCCGCAATTTCTCGCGGGGAGCCTGTTCCGCATCACCGGCCTCGGGATCCGCGGAGTGCCCGAGCCGCGCTTCGCGGGCTGAGAGCACCGGGGGAGCCGATGGAAAAACGCAAGCCCAAGGGCCCGTCGCCCGACGAGCTCCTGGACGTACTCGCTCTCAGGGACTTCGCCCAGCGTGCGGTAACGCGGACGTTCCCGAAGAACACCGTCGTCGTCAGGGAGGGCGAGCGCACCGATTCGCTGTACATCATCGTCTCGGGACGCGTGAAGATCTACGTCAGCGACGAGGGCAAGGAGGTCGCGCTCGGCGAAGCCGGGCCCGGGGAGTACTTCGGGGAGATGGTGCTCGACGAGGGTCCGCGCACGGCCTCGGTGATGACGCTCGTGCCGACGCAATTCCTGGTCGTGCCGAAGGAGGACTTCAAGGAATTCGTGACGAGGAGCCCGGAATTCGCGCTGCACCTCATCCTGAAGCTGATCAAGCGGGTGCGCACGCTCACCAACGACGTGAAGACCCTCGGGCTCATGGACGTGTACGGCCGCGTGGCGCGCATGCTTCTCGATCTCGCCGTGGAGCGCGACGGCGTTCTGGTCGTCGAAAACCGGCCGAAGCCGCAGGAGATGGCCGCTCGCGCCGGCGCATCCCGCGAAATGATCGGCAAGATCCTCGACGACCTCGCCGAGGGCGGCTACATCGAGGTCAAGGGCGACCGCATCACCATCGCCCGCGCGCTGCCGCGGACGTGGTAGCGGCGCGGATCAATCCGCGCGCAGCTTGTTCGCGCGGATGATCTCGCCCCAGCGCGCGTAGTCGCGCCGGACGATCGCGTCGAACTCGTCGCCCGAGATTCCGGAAGGCTCGACACCCAGCTCGCGGAAGCGATTCGCGACCGCCGGGATCTGCAGCACTGAGCGGATGTCCGCGGCGAGCTTGTCGAGCACCGGCTTCGGCGTTCCGCCGGTGGTGAATATCCCGTGCCAACCGGGAATTCCGAGTCCCGGAAAGAGCGAATCGAACGGCACGGCTCCCGGCAGCTGCTCGAGCGGTGCGCCGCCAGTGACCATCAGCGCGCGCAGCTTGCCCGCCTTGACGTGCGGGATCACCGCGACGGTCACGTCCAGCATGATCGGGGGCTCTCCGGATAGGACCGCCTGGAGCGCGGGCGCGGCGCCTTTGTAAGGCACGTGGGTGAGACTGATGCCCGCGGCGCTCTTCAGCAGCTCGACGTAGAGATGCTGCCCCGAGCCGTTTCCCGCGCTCGCGTAGTTGAGCCCGCCGGGCTCCTTCTTGGCCCTCGCGACCAGATCCTGGATCGATGCGATGCCGCTCGCCGGATTGACGACGAAGGCATAAGCGAGGAGCGTGGTCTGCGTCACGCCGACCAGATCCTTCAATACGTCGTAGGGCACCTTCTGGAGGTGCGGCAGCGTGACGAGCGGAGTCGAGCTGATGATCATGAGTGTGTAGCCGTCGGGGGCGCTCTTAGCGACGTACTCGGGACCGATGGTGCTTCCGGGCTTGTTCTCGACGACGACCGGATGCCCCCAGCGGTCCTGCAATTCCTTCCCGATCAGCCGGCCGGAGATGTCGAGCGGACCGCCCGGGGGGAAGGGGACGACGAGCTTCACGGGCTTCGAGGGGAAATCCTGAGCCGCCGCGCTCGCGGCGAGCGTCAGCACCCCCACGAGAACTGCCGTGGTCCGTCTCATGATTCCTCCTCGCCGAGAGACTATCAGAGCCCCGCCCCCGGGGGAAAGCGCCCCGCCCCGGGGCTATAATTGCCCGAAGCCGATTTGGGGGAGATATGACTCAGGTCCTCGCCGCTCCGCAAAAGAGCCATTCCTCGATCATCAATCCGATGCTGCTCTCGCACGGCACCTTGATGTGCAAGGACCTCGCGAATTCGCGGCGCTTCTACGAGGAATTTCTCGGCCTGGAAGTGGTGCGCCACGCGCGCCCCGCGATGATGCTGCGCCTGAAGACCGGGATGTACGTCGTCGCCGTGTGCGTCGGCGAGAAGGTCCCGAACCAGCACGTGCTGACCCACTGGGGCCTCAACGTCGCGACGCGCGCGGAAGTCGACCGGGCGCACGCCGAGGCGCACCGGCTGAAGGGCAAGTACGGCATACAGAGAATCAACAAGGCGCTCGAGCGTCACGGCGCGTACGGCTTCTACTTCCAGGACCTCGACAACAACTGGTGGGAGATCCAGCACGAGCCGCGCGCCATCGACGACTTCTTCGATCGCGGGGACATCGTCGACATGAGCGTGGTCGCGACCGACTCGGCCGAGCCCCAGGAGTAGCCGAGGTAAGCCATGAGCGAAACAGCAGCTCTTCGATCCGAAGCGGGCGCGGTGAGCGCCGGACTCCATTACACCCTCGACACCGGTGTGAAACCGGTCAACGAGACCTTCGGCCCGGGGAACATTCGCCGCCGCCAGTCGGGCGAAACCGAGGAGCGGGCGGTGACGATCCGCGACGGCCGTCCGCTAAAGGACGAGTTCGATCTCGAGGTCACGGGCTTCGAATTTGTCGAGCACAAGACACAGGTACGCGATTTCTTCGACACCGATGAATTGAAGCGCGTCTACTATCCCGAGGTCGAGGCGCTGGTGAAGAAGGTTTCCGGCGCCGCGCGGGTCATCGTTTTCGATCACACGCTGCGCTCGGGCGACGAGGCCGAGCGCGAGGCGAAGCTCGTGCGCGAGCCCGTGCTCTACGTGCACAACGACTACACCGAATGGTCGGGGCCGCAGCGCGTGCGCGACCTCTTGCCCGGCGAAGCGGAGAATCTGCTTCGCCGCCGCTTCGCCATCATCCAGGCGTGGCGCGCGACAAATAAGCCGATCCAGT
>VBCH01000307.1 GCA_005884455.1 Betaproteobacteria bacterium | reverse complement strand
TCCGACGGCGATGCGGGTCAGCACGGCGCGGGCTCTCGCATTCGTGTCATCCACCCGGGGGCCGCACGCCAGCGGGAACCTTGTAGCGGTTGTAGCTCCACAGGTACTGCTCCGGGCAGCGGCGGATGAGCTGCTCGAGCGAGCGATTGAGCGCGCGCACGGGCGATTCCGGAGGGCGCGGCGCGAGCAGCGGCTCGGCCGTAAAGCGGTATCCCTCGCCCCGTGGAAGCCGTTTCGCATGGCACAGCAGCACCGGCGCACCAGTTTGCTCGGAAAGCCGTCCGACGAGCGTCATGGTGTACGCGGGCCTGCCGAAGAACTCGACCCATTCGCCTTCACCGATACCCGGCACCTGATCGGGCAGCAGCCCGATCGCTTCTCCGCGTTTGAGTGCCTTCAACATTGCGCGCACCCCCCGCACATCGGCGGTAATGCTTTTCATCGCCGCGCCGCGGCCGCGCCCGATCCGCATGAGCGGCTCGAGCGCGCGGATTTTGGGTGTGCGGTACATCACTGTGATCGGCATGCGGCTCGCGACATACTGTCCCACGATTTCCCAGCAGCCGATGTGGGGCGACACGATGATGACGCCCTTTCCGCGCCTCGCACCCGCGTCCACGTGTTCCCATCCATTCACCTCGACCACGAGGCCGGCCACCCGCCCGAGCGGACGCAGCCAGACCGCGGGCACTTCCATGGCGCTCTTGCCCGCCTCCGCTACGGCCGAGCAGCGAAGCCGGAACCCGCTCAGCCCGGCAGTGGCCAGGTTGGCTTTGAAGTCCCTCCGATAACGCGGCGAGCCGAGGTAAACCATCCACCCCAGGACCGCGCCCAGAGCGTGTAACAGCGGCAGGGGAAGGCGCGCCACCAACCGCAGCAGGAATAGCATGCAAATGGGACGAAAGTGGGAGCGGAGTGGGTTGGGTGGGCTCGAGTCGCTGTGCTAGACTGGCAAACCTTTTTTCGCAGGGAAAACCGCCAGCATGAGCAGCTATCTATTCACGTCCGAATCGGTGTCCGAAGGACATCCGGACAAGGTCGCCGACCAGATTTCCGATGCCGTTCTCGACGCCATTCTAGCGCAGGACAAAACCTCCCGAGTCGCCGCCGAAACCCTGGTCAAGGACAATATGGTCGTGCTCGCCGGCGAAATCACCACCGGCGCTCGCGTCAATTTCTCCGAAGTGGTGCGCAAAACCGTCAAGCGCATCGGCTACAACGATCCGACCATCGGCTTCGACACCCACACCTGCACGGTGATCGTGGCCTACGGCGAACAGTCCAAGGATATTGCACAGGGCGTGGACGAAGGCAAGGGTCTCGACCTCGATCAGGGCGCGGGCGACCAAGGCTTGATGTTCGGCTACGCCTGCGACGAGACGCCGCAGCTTATGCCGCTGCCGATTTATCTCGCCCATCGGCTGGTCGAGCGCCAGTCGGAGATCCGCCGCGACGGCCGCCTGTCCTGGCTGCGCCCGGACGCCAAGTCCCAGGTCACCATCAAGTATGTGGATAACAAGCCCGATTCCGTCGAGACGGTGGTGCTGTCCACCCAGCATCAACCGGGCCTCACCCACAAGCAGATAGAGGAAGCGGTGATCGAACAGATCATCAAGCCGGTGCTGCCGAAAAACCTCATCAAAGGCCAGATCAAGTACCTCGTCAACCCGACCGGGAGCTTCGAAATCGGCGGCCCAAAGGGCGATTGCGGCCTGACCGGTCGCAAGATCATCGTGGATACCTACGGCGGCTCGGCTCCGCACGGAGGCGGGGCGTTTTCCGGCAAGGATCCCTCCAAGGTCGACCGTTCGGCCGCCTACGCCGCGCGCTACGTCGCCAAGAATGTGGTCGCCGCAGGCCTTGCCACAAAATGTCTGGTGCAGGTGTCCTACGCCATCGGAGTGGCCAAGCCGACCAGCGTGATGGTCACCACTTACGGCACCGGAAAGATTTCCGACGAAAAACTCTCAGCGCTCGTGATGAACCAATTCGACCTGAGGCCGAAGGGCATCATCCAGATGCTCGACCTGCTGCGGCCGATCTACGAGAAGACCGCCGCCTACGGCCACTTCGGCCGCGAGGAGCCTGAGTTCACCTGGGAAGCGACCGACAAAGCGCGCGCGCTCGCAGCCGATTCAGGGATCAAGCAGCCGGCAATGGCCTGAGCTGGGCCTGAGGTATAATTCCGCCCCTCCGAGGAGCGTTGCAACGAACCGCGCGGTTCGCCAGGCTCGGGGGTTCACAGTGCAACGGCGCTCGCAAACTCTGAACCAAGGAGGGCGCGAGATGAGCGCCGTACTCAAATCCAAGCAGGACTTCCACGTAGCCGATCTTGCGCTCGCCGACTGGGGTCGCAGGGAGATCGCCATCGCCGAGACCGAGATGCCGGGGCTGATGGCGATCCGCGAGGAATTCGCCGCGACCCAGCCGTTGAGAGGCGCGCGCATCTCGGGCTCGCTGCACATGACCATTCAGACTGCGGTGTTGATCGAGACGCTGCAGGCGCTGGGCGCTCAGGTGCGCTGGGCCTCGTGCAATATCTTCTCCACCCAGGACCATGCCGCCGCGGCGATCGCCGCCAAGGGCACTCCGGTGTTCGCCTACAAAGGCGAGTCACTGGAGGAATACTGGAACTACACCCACCGCATCTTCGAGTGGCCCGACAATGCCTACTCCAACATGATCCTGGACGACGGCGGCGATGCGACGCTGCTTCTGCACCTGGGCGCCCGCGCCGAGAAGGACGCCTCCCTCATCGCCAAGCCCGGCAGCGAAGAAGAGAAGTTCCTGTTCGCCGCGATCAAGGCGAGGCTCGCCCGCGATACGAAGTGGTACTCGACCCGCCTCGCGCAGGTGAAAGGCGTGACCGAGGAGACCACCACCGGCGTGCACAGGCTCTACCAGATGCACAAGGAGGGCAGGCTCGCCTTCCCGGCGATCAACGTCAACGACTCGGTCACGAAGAGCAAGTTCGACAACCTCTACGGCTGCCGCGAGTCGTTGGTGGACGGCATCAAGCGCGCCACCGACGTGATGATCGCGGGCAAGGTCGCGCTGGTGTGCGGCTACGGCGACGTGGGCAAGGGCAGCGCCCAGGCGCTGCGCGCGCTCTCCGCACAGGTATGGGTGACCGAGATCGACCCGATCAACGCGCTGCAGGCGGCGATGGAAGGCTATCGCGTCGTGACCACGGACTACGCCTGCGACAAGGCCGACATCTTCGTCACCGCCACCGGCAACCTCCACGTGA
>VBCH01000266.1 GCA_005884455.1 Betaproteobacteria bacterium | reverse complement strand
GCAGGGGCCTGGGGTACGGCTCTGGCGATCTCGCTCGCGGGAAGGCACCGCGTCACGCTCTGGGCGCGCGACGCTGCGCTGGCAGCCGCCATCGGGTCGAGTCGGCGCAATCCCCGTTATCTCCCCGAAGTTTCGATTCCGGGATCGGTCGCGGTGACCGGAAACCTCTCCTCCGCATTGGCCGAATGCGACGCGGCTCTCATCGCCACACCGACCTCCGAGCTGCGCGAGGTGCTCGGGCGCGTCCGCGCGTCGCGGTTCGAGCAGCCCGTCGTCTGGGCATGCAAGGGTTTCGAGCGGGCGAGCGGCAAGCTGGCCCATCAAGTCGCTGCCGACGCGCTCGGAAAGCTCGCCGCCTGCGGGGCCCTGTCAGGCCCGAGCTTCGCGCTGGAAGTGGCACAGGGACTTCCCACGGCGCTCACGCTCGCCGCGGGCGATGCCGAGGTTGCGAAGCGCTTTGCGCGCGAACTGCACCAGCCGACACTCAGGGTCTATTTCAGTACCGATCTCGTGGGTGTCGAGATCAGCGGAGCGGTGAAAAACGTCATGGCGATCGCCGCCGGCATCAGCGACGGCTTGGGGCTCGGCATGAACGCTCGGGCAGCGCTGATCACCCGGGGGCTGGCCGAGCTCACTCGGCTCGGCGTGGCGCTGGGCGGGCGGCCCGAAACCTTCATGGGGCTCGCAGGCGCCGGCGACCTCATCCTGACCTGCACGGGCGAGCTTTCCCGCAACCGGCGCGTCGGGCTGCACCTCGCCCGTGGCGACTCGCTCGAGGCGATTCTCGAACGGCTCGGCCACGTCGCCGAGGGTGTGTATTCCGCGCCATCGATCGAGGCGCTTGCCGCGGAAAAACGGATCGACATGCCGATCACCCGCGCGGTTTGCGCGGTGCTGTTCCGCGGCACCCCGCCGCGCGACGCCGTGCAGGAACTGCTCGCGCGCGACCCGAGGGAGGAAGCCTAGGCAGCAGTGGTCACGAAGACCATCACTGGGAGCCCGGCGGACCGCGCATCGAGATAGCCCACTGATGCGCAGTCTCGCGCCTCTCGCTCTGCTCGCGTTCGCGTGGTCGGCCAATGCCGGGGACTTTCGCTCGATCGCCGAAAACGGAACGCCGATGTACGACGCGCCCTCGGTTCGCGCGAAAAGGCTTTTCGTCGCGAGCCGCCTTTACCCGGTCGAAGTCGTGATCAACATCGACAGCTGGGTCAAGGTCCGCGATCACGCGGGCGACCTCGTCTGGGTGGAAAAGAAAACACTCTCGGAGAAACGCACGGTGATAGTGACTGTCCCCGTCGCCGACGTCAGGCAGGGCGCGAACGACCAGGCGCCGCTTGTGTTCCAGGCGCAGCAGGGCGTCGCCCTCGATGTCGCGGAGCCGCCGGCGGGCGGCTGGATCAGAGTGCGCCACGCCGAAGGCCAGAGCGGTTACGTCAAAATCAATCAGGTCTGGGGCATCTAGCTGAACATCGCGATTCTCGGCGCAGGGGCCTGGGGTACGGCTCTGGCGCTCTCATCGCCACACCGACCTCCGAGCTGCGCGAGGTGCTCGGGCGCGTCCGCGCGTCGCGGTTCGAGCAGCCCGTCATCTGGGCATGCAAGGGTTTCGAGCGGGCGAGCGGCAAGCTACCGCATCAAATCGCGGATGATGTGCTCGGAAAACTCGCGGCGTGCGGGGCCCTGTCGGGCCCGAGCTTCGCGCTGGAAGTGGCTCAGGGACTTCCCGCGGCGCTCACGCTGGCCGCGGGGGACGCTGCATTTGCGAAGCGCTTCGCGCGCGAACTGCACCAGCGGACGCTCAGGGTCTATTTCAGCACCGATCTCGCGGGCGTCGAGATCAGCGGAGCGGTGAAAAACGTCATGGCGATCGCCGCCGGCATCAGCGACGGCCTCGGCCTCGGCTCGAACGCGCGGGCGGCGCTGATCACCCGGGGGCTGGCCGAGCTCACGCGGCTCGGCGTGGCGCTGGGCGGGCGGCCCGAAACCTTCATGGGGCTCGCAGGAGCGGGGGACCTCATCCTGACCTGTACCGGCGAGCTTTCCCGCAACCGGCGCGTCGGGCTGCTCCTTGCCCGGGGCGAGTCGCTGGAGGCGATTCTCAAACAGCTCGGCCACGTCGCCGAAGGCGTGCATTCCGCGCCCGCGGTCGAGGCGCTTGCCGCCGAAAAGCGCATCGACATGCCGATCACCCGCGCGGTTTGCGCGGTGCTGTTCCGCGGCACCCCGCCGCGCGACGCCGTGCAGGAACTGCTCGCGCGCGACCCGAGGGAGGAAGCCTAGGCAGCAGTGGTCACGAAGACCATCACTGGGAGCCCGGCGGCTCGGAGCGAAATACAAAAATCGCAACCGTCACGCCAACCCCGATGCCAATACCGAAACCCGCCCCGACGGCAACGCCGATGCCAACGTGAGCCACCGCTGCACCGACAACTGCGCCGAGCACGATGCCGACGAATACGCTCAACGGCAGGGCGGCTATGCCCCAGCGTGAAATCTGCGTTCCTCGGGTTTTCCCACTGACAGTCATGATTCCCGACACGGGTGTAAGGCATCCATAGGATACTCCTTCCGCGCGTGCTCGATCAGGACAGGACGGTGCGTGCAATGACGAAGTTCTCGACTCTCGTCGCGCCTGCGCGCTTGAGCACCCGCGCGAGCTCGTTCAAGGTCGCGCCGGTGGTCATGACGTCGTCCAGCACGGCGACGCTCGCTCCCGAGAGATCGAGCCTGCACAGGAACGCCCCGCGCACGTTTTTCGCACGCTCCTCGTAGGGAAGTTCCGTCTGCGGTGGCGTGTTCTTCACGCGCAGCACGCCGCGCGGCTCGATCGGTCTGCCCAGGTGCCGCGCGAGGCCGCGGGCGATCTCGAGAGCCTGATTGAATCCGCGCTCGGCGAGGCGCTTAGGGTGCAGCGGCATCGGCAGGACCACGTCGAACTCGGGCAGCGGCCGGGACGCGAGGCTGCGCGCGAAGAATCCCGCGAGCGCGAGGCGCGCGCGATACTTGAGCGCCTGCACGAGCCCGTCGCACGGAAATTCGTAGCGCCACAATGCGAGCGTGGCGTCGAAGTGCGGGGGACGTTTGAGGCAGCTCCCGCACAGCGCCGCGGCGGGACTGGGAAGAGCGCACCGGGGGCAGGATTCGGCGAGCGCGGGCAATTCGCCGATGCAAGCCGGGCAAAGCGGCTCGGGCCCGGTCTGCGCCCCGCACAGCAGGCAGTCTTCGCCGGCCCAGGCATAGGCGCTTCTTGCGCAGCGGTTCAGTAGAGCGGAGAGCATCATTTGACAACTCTGCGGCTTGCCACGATGATCGTGCGGTGCAGATGATTCCTCATAACGAGCAAGCCAGCGCATCGGTGCACGGCAGTCGAATGGAAGACGCGCCGCGCTGGACCCGCGTGACCGTGGAAGCGCTCTTCGAGCTGCCCTTCAACGACCTTCTCCACCGTGCCCAGACCGTGCATCGCCTGCACTTCGACGCCAACGCGGTACAACTCTCCACGCTGCTCTCGATCAAGACCGGTGGGTGTCCTGAAGATTGCGCTTATTGCCCGCAATCGGCGCGCTACCGTACCGGCGTCGAAAACGAGCCGCTGCTTCCGCTCGAGACGGTGCTCGCAGCGGCACGCGCGGCGAAGCGGAACGGAGCCACGCGCTTTTGCATGGGAGCCGCTTGGCGGGGCCCCAAACAGAAAGACCTCGAGCAGGTGGCGCAACGGGTGCGCGCGGTAAAGGCGCTGGGCCTCGAGACCTGCGCGACGCTCGGGCTTTTGCGCGAAGGGCAAGCGGAGGAGCTCAAAGCGGCGGGCCTCGACTATTACAACCACAACCTCGACACGGCCCCCGAGTTCTACGGCGAGATCATCACGACTCGCACCTACGGCGACCGGCTCGATACGCTCGAGCGTGTGCGCCGTGCCGGAATCAAGGTGTGCTGCGGGGGAATCGTGGGCATGGGAGAGTCGCGCGCGCAGCGCGCGGGCCTTATCGCCGGGCTGGCCACCCTCGACCCGCAGCCCGAATCGGTGCCGATCAACGATCTCGTTCAAGTGAAAGGTACCCCGCTCGAGAGCGCGCCGAAGCTCGACTGGAGCGAGTTCGTGCGCACCATCGCTTGCGCACGCATCACCATGCCGCGCAGCACCGTGCGACTCTCCGCCGGACGCGCGGAGATGCCCGAGGCCGTGCAGGCTTTGTGTTTCCTTGCCGGAGCGAATTCGATTTTTTACGGCGACAAGCTCCTCACCACCGGCAATCCCGAAGCCGCGCGCGACCGCGCCCTGCTGGAAAAGCTCGGAATACGCCCCGCCTGAACCGAGGGCATTGAAACTTTCGGTGTTGTTCGGTGTCTGCCTTTACTTCGCCCGTCTCACGAGGCAGTCGGCAGCGGGCCTGAGATTTCCTCATTGAGCAATCGTGGAAAAAGTATCCCTCAAATTTAGCATCATGCTGACAGCCGTCATGCTGGCTGCGATGCTTGCCGGAGTGTGGCTCGCTGCGGCATACCGGGAAAACGGTTCGCGGGCCATATTGCTGCCGGATCAGGCGATGACCTTGTTCCCCGCCCCGAAGCCACTGGCGGCCTTTGCGTTCAAGGATCACGAGAATCGGGTATTCGATCTTTCGCGCTTGAAGGGCAAATGGTCTTTTCTATTTTTCGGCTACACACATTGCCCGGACATCTGCCCGACGACCCTGGCGACATTAGCCCGCGCGCATGAAAACATCGCCAAGAGTTCGGCCGGCGCCAAAGACGTCCAATTCGTCTTCATCTCTGTGGATCCCAATCGCGATACCGTCGGCAAGCTCAGGCAGTACGTGACCTATTTTGATACGGGCTTCCTCGGCGTGACGGGAGACAACGCGCAGCTCGGCAACCTGGCTGCTCAGCTCGGTGCCGTGTATCAGCTTGCGATCACACCGGGTATGGAAAACTATCCCGTCTATCACACCGCGGCGGTATTTCTGGTGGATCCGCGGGCCCGATATCACGCGGTGTTCGCGCCTCCCCTCGATGCGGAGGGAATCAGCAGGCGTTTCGAAGTGCTGCGAGAACTCGAAGGACCCAAAGCGACATGAGATGGCGGCATACGGGTTTTGCTTGCTTGATATTGGCGCTGGCCCCCATCGCCGCTGCGACCGAAGAAGCCGGCGTTTCCGTACGCGATGCCTGGGTGCGGGAAGCACCGCCCGGGGTATCGATGATGGCGGGATACATGGTCCTGCAAAATAAGACGTCGCGGCCACAGGTACTCGTGGCCGCGCGCAGTCCCGGCTTCGAGACCGTTATGATTCACCGCACTATCGCCAAGGAAGGCATGACGGGGATGGAACACGCCCCGCAAGTCGAACTTTTACCCAAAGCGAGTTTGGTTTTTGCGCCGGGAGGGTACCATCTGATGCTGTTGAACCCGAAACGGACACTGCACGCCGGCGACCGGGTCGACATCACCCTGGAATTCCGGGGCGGGCTCGTTTTAGCCGTCGCCTACGCGGTCCGCAAGTGAAAACCGCCCCTTATTTCGACCGCGTCACCATGTAGTCGACGGCGGCCCTGACCTCGGCGTCGCTCAGCGCTGGGTTCCCGCCTTTGGGCGGCATCGCTCCCGTGGCCCCCTGTACGCCATTGAGGGCGCTGGCGTAGAGATTGTCTAGGCCCTTTGCAACGTGCTTGGCCCACTGGCTCTTGTCGCCCAGCTTAGGCGCGCCGGCGATGCCGGCGTCATGGCAGGCCACGCACGTGGTCTGGTAGACCTGCTGCCCGTTGCGGCTGGGTGGCGGCGCGGCCGCGGCGTTTTTTACAGGCTCCCGCTGCGTTTCCGCCGAGGCAATATTAACCTCGGCAACTGGTTTGATCCGCTCGGCCACGCTCGAACCGGTGCCCAGGAGCGTGCCGCGATCCAGCTGGACCCGATCGGGGATGTGTTGGTGATGGCCCACAAGAAGGAAAATAAACAGCATCAGCACTACGCTGACCCCGAGAATGACCGCAACATTCACCACGTAGCGCTTTTCAGTCATTGTTAGTTCTTCTAGTAAGGGACGGAGTCCGACAATAGAGCTCGCCGCAGCGATCTCGTTACGCTAGAACAATCCCTTCAGGAAAAAGACACCCCGCGTAAAAAAGGTGTAATCCGCTTCGAGTGCGCCGATGCCCAAAAGCACCATCAGCAACAGCGTCGGGACCAAAATGGCATAAACCATGGCCAGCCGCTCCCAGAGCATGTGCATGAAGACGGCAACGATCAGCCCTGCCTTGAGCAGCATGAACAGGATGATCAGAAACCACCTGAGATAACCGTGAAAGTGGAAGTAGTCGACAAGATAGGACGCGGTGCTGAGAACAAACAGCAATCCCCAGATCTTGAGATAAATGCCGATCGGATGCTGCTGGCCCTCTGCGTGGGCTGCGACCGGATGTTGCTGCGCCTCTGCGTGTGCCACGATTTCCCTCACCAAAGATAGAAAACTGCGAAGATGAACACCCACACCAGATCGACGAAGTGCCAATACAGACCCATGATTTCGACGATCTCGTACTTTCCCTTCCTGCCGGTCATGAAGCCCGGCCTCTCGTGATCCAGATCGCCCCGTATAACCTTTGTAGCCACGATGAGGAGGAAAATCACGCCGATCGAAACGTGCGTGCCGTGGAAACCCGTGATCATGAAAAAAGCTGCGCCAAACTGCGCCGCGCCCAGGGGGTTGCCCCAGGGACGTATACCCTCATGGACGATCAGCTTGGTCCACTCGAAGGCTTGCATGCCGACGAATGTGGCGCCCAATGCCGCGGTGCACAGCAACAGGATGAAAGTCATCCTCCTGTTTTTTTCATAACCGAACTTGACTGCCATGGCCATGGTCCCGCTGCTGCTGATCAGGACGAAGGTCATGATGGCGATCAGGAGCAGGGGGATGCTCTTGCCAAACATAGTCAGGCCGAAAACCTCGCTTGGGTTGGGCCATGGGTCCGTGGTGGACATCCGCACCGTCATGTACGAGATCAGGAAAGAGCTGAATATGAATGTGTCGCTGAGGAGGAAGATCCACATCATGGCCTTGCCCCAGGGGACATTCTTGAACGCCCGCTGGTCCGAGGACCAGTCGGCGACGATGCCTTCGATGCCTTCGGGCAGCGGGAGGGGCTGTCCTGTATTCGTCTGAATAGCTTGTGTCATGTTCTTTTTGACCTGTTCACCTGATTCCGCAGAGCTTCAACAAAATATCCAGGTTATTCCCTGAAAACAGCAGACCGAATAGGACCAGCCAAACCCCGAGCAGGTAGTGCCAGTAAAGCGTGCACAGCTCCACGCTGTGCCTGATTCTCGCGACGTCGAAGTCACCCCACACCCTGGAGAACGTTCTGCCCCAGGCCACCAAACCGCCCAGCAGGTGCAGCCCGTGCAGGCCGGTGATCAGATAGAAAAATGCAATCGCAGGGTTCGTTACGTCGAAATAAACCATCGCACTCAGTTGCCGCCAGGCCAATATCTGCCCGACCAGAAAAACAACGGTGAAAGCGCCGCCGGCTAGCAGGGCGACACGCATGCCGTCCATGCGGCCGCGACGCACTGAAAACTGCGCCCATTGCAAGGCGACGCTGCTCAATATCAGCGCAAACGTATTCGCCCACAGCAACCCCAGTTGAGGCGAGGGACGCCAGTCCTCGTACGCCATGCGGCGTCCATATGCGACGACCAAGAGCATGAACAGGACCGTCACCACCGCGAGAAATACCTTCAGGGCGAGTTTCCGCGCGGTGGCTCTGTCGTGAAAATTCTCGACCGCACCCTGGGCTGTCACCCAAGGCTTGACCGTCAGATCATGAAAAATGCTCACGTCGCTGGAGTCCGGATCGCCTACGTCTTGCTGCTATGGCGGCCGGCTACCTCTCGCGGGGGGACGTTTTGCGGTATGAAGTCATCGACGGCGCCCGGCACGCTGTAGTCGTAGGCCCAGCGATAGACCACCGGCAAGGTCGCGCCAAAATTGCCGTGCTTCGGCGGCGTGTCGGGGGTTTGCCACTCCAGCGTCGTGGCATTCCAGGGGTTGCTGCCCGACGGCCTGCCATTGAAATAGCTCCAGATGAGGTTGTACAGAAACACCAATTGGACGGCGCCCACGATCAACGCCGCGATGGTGATCCACTCGTTCACGAAGTGGGCCGATGCGGGGATGAAGTCCGTACCTCCAATTGCATAATACCGGCGCGGCACGCCCATCATTCCCAGGTAATGCATGGGATAGTAGATGCCGTAGCTCCCGATGAAGGTGACCCAGAAGTGAAATTTGCCCAGGGTATCGTTCAGCATTCGGCCGGTGATCTTGGGGTACCAGTGGTAGATCGCCCCGAACACGACCAGGATCGGCGCAATGGCCATCACCATATGGAAGTGCGCGACCACGAACATGGTGTCCGAAAGCGGGACACTCACGGTCGCGTTGCCGAGGAACAGGCCCGTCAACCCCCCGTTGATGAACGT
>VBCH01000265.1 GCA_005884455.1 Betaproteobacteria bacterium | reverse complement strand
GCGCTCATCGAGCAGGGCCGCCGCGAATCCCTCGCGGTCCGCGTGCGCTTCAGCCGCCAGCTCGCGCACGCGCTTCATCGCTTGATCGCCGGCCGCGAGCAGATCCCTCATGCGAACGGGCGGCGCCGGTTCGCCGGCGACGCCCGCGGCGGCGGCCAGATCGAGCACCTGGCGCGCGACTCGCGCGCCAATCCGCGGGGAGTCCGTGCCGCGCACGGAAAAAGTGATCAGACGCACGTTCGGGTCGCAATGAACGCTAGCGCTTCTCCCGCGCCGCGAGCTTCTCCGCGGTAATCTCGGGCTCGATCCCCTGCGCTTCGGTGGCGTCGAAATTCAACTCGACCTTGATGCCGTTCGGGTCGTACATGAACAGCTGGTAGAGCGCCTGCCCGTTCGCGCGGCGCTCGTTGAATCGGACCTTGTGACGGCGCAGGTGCGCCATCGTCTGCTTCAGTCCCTTCGCGCGGAAGGCGATGTGGTCGATCGCGCCCGTGCCCGCGCCTGCATCCTGCGCGAGGCGCCCGAGGTAGGCCTTCTGGTTCTCGCCCGCGTTCTTCGCGCTCAGGCCTATATGGACCACGTCCACGCCGCCGAGGTACATCCAGTAGACGGGAAAACCGAAGTCCGGGTGCCAGCCCTCCTGCATGCCGAGCACGTCGCGGTACCAGTCGCGCGTCGCGTCGATTTCGTCGGAAAGGACGAGATAGTGCTCGATGTGGGAGAGGGGCATGCCGGGCCTACTAGTATTTCTTGATGTCCTTGTGCGCCACCATCACCATGTAGACGAGGAGGAACGAGAACAGCATCGCGCTCCACAGCGAGAAGACCGAGAAGTTTTGACTCAGGTCAAGCAGCGCCACGCCCGCAAAAAAGAGGAACACGTCGATCAGCGTGATGTCGAGAATCAGCACGACGAGCTTCGCCGGCCGGGTTTCGAGCATTTTCTGCCAGGCCGAGAGCGCAGGATTGGCGGGAAATTTGGAAACGAGCATGCGCGTCGTCCACCAGATCACCGCGAGCACGCACTTGGCCAGGGCAGCCGCGAGCACCGCCTCCTTGAACGCCTGCGGCGTCAGGCTCCACTGGCTGATGATGAAGTTGAAGACGACGACGATATTGGAAGACATAGGATTTGCTCCTTTTCTAATGCGCTCCCGGACGGCCGCCCAGCCCGGCCCTTTCCGCATCGCTCATTCCAATTTCTGGGCGCCAGTGTAAGCTCTCTGCCGGATAAAGTGTGAGGTGCCTCATGAAGCACGAAACTGCAGTCATGGAGGAGGCCATGAGCCTTCGGACCGGGGCCTACTGGATGCCCTTCACCCATAACCGCTACCTCAAGAAAAACCCCCGGTCGAGAATCCTCGCGCGTGCCGAGGGCGCGTACTACACGACCGCCGAGGGCGCTCGCCTCTTCGACTGCGTCTCGGGCATGTGGTGCTGCCCGCTCGGCCACGGCCACCCGAAGATCGCGGAAGCCGTTGCGCGGCAGGTGAAGGAGCTCGACTACAGTCCCGCGTTCCAGATGGGGCATCCGAAGATCTTCTCCCTCGCCGAGCGAATCGTCGAACTCGCGCCCGCGGGAATGGGCCAGGTCTTCTTCGCCAACTCGGGCTCCGAGGCGGTGGACAGCGCGCTCAAGATCGCGGTCGCGTACCACCGCATGAAGGGCGAGGCTGCGCGCACGCGCCTGATCGGCAGGGAGCGCGGCTATCACGGCGTGGGAATCGGCGGGATTTCGGTCGGCGGCATCGCGCCCAACCGCAAGATGTTCGCGCCGCTCCTCCTGCAGGGCGTCGACCACCTGCCGCACACCTACAACGCCGCCGAGATGGCGTTCTCACGCGGCCAGCCGAAATGGGGCGCGCACTTGGCCGACGAGCTCGAGCGCCTGGTCGCGCTGCACGACGCATCGACGATCGCCGCGGTCATCGTAGAGCCGATGCAGGGCTCGGCCGGGGTGATCGTTCCGCCGGCAGGCTATCTCGAGCGGCTGCGCGCGATCTGCGACAAGCACGGCATCCTGCTCATCTTCGACGAGGTGATCACCGGGTTCGGGCGGCTCGGCGAACCCTTCGGCGCGCAACGCTTCGGCGTTATGCCCGACATGATCACCTTCGCCAAGATCGTCACCAACGGCGTCATCCCCATGGGCGGGGTGATCGTGAAACCCGCGATCTACGATGCTTTCATGACCGGCCCAGAGACTGCGGTGGAGCTGTTTCACGGCTACACCTACTCGGGCCACCCCATGGCCGCGGCCGCGGCGCATGCCACGCTCGATGTGATCGGGGAAGAAGGGACCTTCAAGCGCGTGCGCGAGCTCGAGCCCGTGCTCGAGCGCGCCGTGCATTCGCTGAAGGGCGAGCCGGGAGTCCTGGACATCCGCAACATCGGCCTCGTCGCGGCGGTCGAGCTCGAGCCCCTTCGCGAAAACGGGCAGGCCAGGCCCGGCGCGCGCGCACTCAAGGTCTTCGAGCGCGCCATGGAGGACGGCATGCTGTTTCGCTTCACCGGCGACATCATCGCCATGGCGCCGCCCTTCATCTCGACCAAGGCCGAGATCGAGACCATGGCGGAAAAGCTCCGCGCCGCGATCCGGGCGGTGGTCTAGTCGAAGTCTATCTGGCGCGGTAGACGATCTTTCCGCCCACCATCGTCATGAGCGGCTTGATGTCCTTGATCTGCTGGGCGGGTACCGAGAAGTAATCGCGATCGAGCACCAGCAGGTCCGCGTACTTGCCCGGCTGGATCGAGCCGATGTTGTTTTCCTGGAAAACGAAGAAAGCGTTGCTGCGCGTGTGCGCGATGAGCGCCTCTTCGCGCGAGATGGTCTGGCGGTTGACCTTGCGGCTTCCGACCATACGCCCCGTCACGGCGAACCAGAGGGTGTAGAAAGGGTTGGACGTCGTCACCGCGGTCGCGTCCGACCCCAGCCCCCAGACGATCCCGCTGTCCTGGACGCGCTTGAACGGCGGCATGTCCCACGCTCGCTCGCCGTGCACCTTGTGCATCAGCGCGCCCTGGATGAGTGGCCGGCTGTGCAGCCCCGCGTACATTCCGAGTCGCTTCATGCGCGCGAGCTGCGCATCGCTCACCTCGTCCAGATGCGAGAGAACCCAGCGCAGACCCTTGATCGGCTCGACCTTGTTGAGCTCCTCGAGCTCGCCCAGGTAGGCCTCGATCGCGTTTTCCATCTCGACGTGGGCGTTCAGGAACATTCCGTTTTCGGCGATCGCCTGCATGATGCGGCGCACCTCGCGCATGTCCTCGGGCTTGACGACGAAATCGTTGCGCAGCAGGTTGGTCGTCGCGGGCTGATAGAGGGATTCGCCCCAGCCGATGTTGTCGAAATAGTCGTTGCCCTGAAAAGGCCTGTGCTGCTGGATCTCGGCGAGCACCTTGCCGACCTGCTCCGGCGTCGCCGGCTGCCGGATGGTGGTCCAGAAGGCACGCGCGTTCAGCTCGCCGCGGTCGGCGAGGGTCTGGTACGCGGCGTAGTGCTTTTCGCTCATGCCGCGCCCGCCCGCGTCGTACCAGGCCGTGATCCCCATGGCGTTCAGCCCGGCGACGAACTTGCGGACGTTCGCGATCCATTGCTCTCCTTCGGGCAGCGGGATCTTCGCCGCGACGAAGGCGACGCCGCCCGCCCCCCGCACGACGCCGATCGGCGCGCCGTTCGCGTCCTTCTCGATCCTGCCGCCGCGCGGGTCGGGCGTGGCGGCGTCGATCCCGGCGGCTTTGAGCGCCGCGCTGTTGAGATAGCTCTGGTTGTATACGGCCTGCAGCACCACCGGGTTGTCGGGAGCGATGCGGTCGAGCTCCTCCAGCGGGAACCCGCGCGGGTCGTCGGTGAACTGCTCCTCGGACCAGCCGCCGAGCGTCACGATCCACTCGCCGGGGCGCGCGGAGCGCGCGCGCGCGGCGAGCATTTCGAGCGCCCGCTTGCGCGAGGCGACGCCGTCCAGCCGCAGCTCGTCGTGCTCGGGCGCGCGGATGAAATGGGCGTGGTTGTCGATGAGTCCCGGGATCACGGTCTGTTTCTTGAGGTCGATCACTTTCGTGCCGCCGCCCTGAAGCTCGAGCACGTCCGCGTTGTTGCCGACGGCCACGATGCGCTGCCCCCGGATCGCCAGCCCTTGAGCGATCGTGAAACGCTCGTCGACGGTGACGATCTTGCCGTTCACCAGTATGGTGTCGGCCGGGTCGGCGGCGAAAACCGGCGACGCGATCGCGCAGAGCAGCGCCGCGCCCGAGGCGCAAAAGATTCTTGCCGGTTTCGACCCGATGCCGGTTCCAGCCTGTTCGCAGTTCATCGCATTCCTCCGTGGGGCTGTGATGCAATCCGACGGCAATGATAACCCGCACCCTCAGCCCGCGGGCCGGCGCGCCGCGCGAATTGCGCGCCAGACGCGCTCGGGCGTCGCCGGCAACTCGATGTGCTTAACGCCGAATTCCGCGAGCGCGTCCACGATCGCGTTCGCGACCGAAGCGAGCGCGGGCGTCGTGCCGCCTTCGCCTCCGGCGCGGATGCCGAGCGGGTTCGTCGGCGAAGGCAGCTCGCTCAGCTCGGTCGAAAACGGCGGGAAATGATCCGCCCGGGGCATGGCGTAGTCCAGGAACGAAGCCGACAGCATCTGTCCGGATTCCGGGTCGTAACGGCATTCCTCGAGCAGCGCTTGGCCCGCGCCCTGGGCGATGCCGCCGTGAGTCTGGCCGTGGAGAATGAGCGGGTTGACGGCTCGGCCGATGTCGTCCACGGCCGCGAGGCGCGCGATTTCCACCACGCCGGTGTCGGGATCGATTTCCACCTCGCATACCTGGCAGCCGTAGGGAAATGCGGCGACGCGGATGGTCTCGGTGTGCGCCGCAGCGAGCGGCTGGGCGGCGGCGACCTCGAAGATCCCGATCGAGCGGTCGGTGCCTTTCACCGAGAAGCGGCCGCCGGCGAATTCGATATCCGCCGGCGCAGCTTCGAGGATATGCGCGGCGAGTTCGGCTCCCTTCGTCACTATTGTGTCCGACACCTTGGCGAAAACGATGCTCGCCAGGCGCATCGAGCGGCCCGAGTGCGAGCCGCCGCCCTCGGAGACGAGGTCGGTGTCGCCGGTGATCAGGTTCACGCTCTCGAAGGGCACGCCCAGCCATTCGACCAGAAGCTGCGCGAAGCTGGTCTCGTGGCCCTGGCCGCTCGAGAGTGTGCCGATGACGGCGTCGACGCGGCCCTCGGGCCGTACCGTGACCTCCGCGCGTTCGGTCGGAAATCCCGAGGTCACCTCGACGTAGTTGGCGAGCCCGATGCCGCGCAGCCGGCCGCGTCGGCGCGCCGCGTCGCGGCGCGCGGGAAAACCCTCCCAGTCGCCCAGAGCGAGCGCAGCGGACATCACCTTGCCGTAGGCGCCGCTGTCGTAGCTGAGTCCGAATGGATTCCGGTACGGCATCGCCGATTCCGGGATGAGGTTGCGCCGCCGCAGCTCCACGCGGTCGAAGCCGTGCTCGCGCGCGGCGAGGTCTATCAGCCGCTCGATGACGAAGATCGCCTCGGGCCTGCCAGCGCTGCGGTAAGGCGTCGTCGGCGGCGTGTTGGAGAGGACCGCGCGGGCGCGCACATGCGCGACCGGAATGCGGTAGACGCTGGTCATGATGGAGGCGCCCTTCGAGAGAGGGACGTGGGAGACCGAGTGCGCCCCGGCGTTGCTGAGGTTGGAGGAGCGTAGCGCGAGAAAATTGCCTTGCGCGTCGAGCGCGAGCTCCGCCGCCACGGTCAGGTCGCGCCCCTGATAGTCGGAGAGAAACGCCTCGCCTCGCTCGCAGGTCCACTTCACCGCGCGGCCGAGGCGCCTGGCCGCCCACGCGAGCAGCGCGAACTCTGGAAAAAAACTGTTGCGCGTGCCGAAATTACCTCCGGTATCGCGGGCCACCACGCGCACCGCTTCCTCGTCGACACCGAGAATCCACGCGAGCTCCCGCTTCTGCCGCACCACCCCGCCGCTGCCCGCGTACAGCGTATAGCGCTTTGCCGCCGGGTCGTACGCGGCCAGCGCGGCGCGCGGCTCCATCGGCACGCCCGTGACGCGCTGCACCCAGGTCTCGAGCCGGACGACGTGGGCGGCGCGCGCGAAAGCCGCTTCCGTCGCTCCCGCGTCGCCGAGGTCCGCGTCGATGTTGACGTTGGAGGCGCGCTCTTCCCACAGAATGGGCGCGCCTGAGCGCGACGCCTCCGCCGCGCGCGTCACCGAGGCGAGCGGCCCGTAGTCGACGCGCACGCGCTCGGCTGCGTCACGCGCGAGCTGGATCGTTTCGGCGACGACCATCGCGACCGCCTCGCCGGCGAATCGCGCCCTGTCGGTCGGCAAAGGCCAGTGGGGCGCGACGAAGATCTCCGAGCCATCGCGGTTTTGCAGGCGGACGTCGGGAGGGCTCACAGAGAACGGCCGGTGCGGAATGGATTTCAGGCCGTCCTCGAGGAAATCCGCGCCGGTCAGTACGGCCAGCACGCCCGGCAGGGCCGTCGCTTCGGCCGCATCGATTCGCCCGATGCGCGCGTGGGCATGCGGCGAGCGCACCATGACCGCATGGGCCTGCCCGGGAAGATTGACGTCGTCGCTGTAGCAGCCCTTGCCGGTGAGCAGCCTCGCGTCTTCCTTGCGGGGGACCGGCGCGCCTATGCCTGCACGCGCGCCGGAGGAATTTTCAGTCGGGAACCGCAAGGGCAAAGTCCATCCGTTTTGAACGGCGGTATCATAGCCGCAACCATGAATCCGATCCGCGCAACCGCCGTGGCACTGCTCGCCGCGCTGGCCCCGCCGCTCGCGGCTCAGGACTACCCCACGAAGCCCGTTCACGTCTACGTCCCGTCGAGTCCGGGCGGCGCCTCCGACATCGCGGCGCGGCTGGTGAGCCCCAAGCTCGCGGAGA
>VBCH01000264.1 GCA_005884455.1 Betaproteobacteria bacterium | reverse complement strand
CAGAGCGCCTGCGCCTTGGCCTCCATCCCGATCGCCCTGTCCAGCCCCACCGCCCATTCCTCGCGAAGCATTTTCTTGGTCATTCCGTGGGCGAACGTCGGACCCGAGGCGAGCTGCTGCGCTGAATCGAGCGCAGTCCTCAGCACCTGGTCGGGTTCGGCGAGCGCATTGAAGAAACCCCAGGCGAGGCCCTCTTCGCCGGACATCGCCCGACCGGTATACAGGAGCTCGGCCGCGCGTCCCTGGCCGATCACGCGGGGAAGCATGGCGCAGGCGCCCATGTCGCAGCCCGCCAGCCCAACACGCGTGAACAGAAAGGCCACTTGGGCGCTGCGCGTGCCATAGCGCAGGTCCGAAAACAAGGCAATGATCGCGCCCGCGCCGGCGCACACGCCGTCCACGGCGGCGAAGACCGGCTGCGGGCAGTGGCGCATCGCCTTGACCAGGTCGCCCGTCATGCGCGTGAACTCCAGCAGCTTGGGCTTGCGCATCTTCGTGAGCGGCCCGATGATCTCGTGCACATCGCCGCCCGAGCAGAAATTGCCGCCCGCGCCCGTCACCACCACCGCCTTGATGTCGCGCGCGGCGCTCAAACCCCGGAAAAGATCGCGCAGCTCGGCGTAGGATTCGAAGGTGAGCGGATTCTTCTTTTCCGGCCGGTCGAGCGTGATCACGCCGACGCGGCCCTCGGCGCGCCATCGGAAATGCTTCGGCCGGTATCGCGCAAGTCCCGTGTCCTTCATGCGCCGTCCTTTCGTTCCGTGGTTTCGAGCGCGTGGCTTTTCACCTTTGCGAGCAGCCGGAACAGCTCGGCGTGCTCCTTGCGGCTCAAGCCGGAGAGCACCGAAACGATCCATTCCTCGTGCGCGCGCGCCATCTTGCCGAACGCCTCCTCTCCGGCACGGGTAAGGCGCACGCGCAAGGCACGGCGGTCGCCCGGCTCGGGCAGGCGCTCGACCAGCCTCTCGCTCACCAGCTGGTCGACGATGCCGGTCACGTTTCCGCCGGTCACCATCAGGTGGTGCGAAAGCTCCTTCATCTTGAGGCCTTCCGGGTAGCGCTCGAGCCGCGACATCAGATCGAAGCGCGGCAGCGTCGTCCCGAAGCGCAGTCGCAGGAGGTTGCGCATGTGGCGCTCGAGCAGCTGCGTGCAGGTGAGCAGGCGCAGCCAGAGGCGCAAGGCGCGGTGGTCGTCGGACCGGGCGCTCGTTTCGCGGTCGGCGCGGCGTACCCGGGCCCCGTCGGAAGGGTCGATCGCGGTGACGCGAAGCAAGATGCTTTGACCTTAAATAGATTAAGCCTAAAGTATCCTAAAGTATTCTAGGCCGGCCCGCCCTTTTTGTCACGCTGCACCGCCGCACCACGGTCCGGGACGGCTCCGGCAGCTTGACTTCCCGTTGCCCCGCACATATGGTCTGCCTTCTCACCCGCGTGAGGAGACCGCAGTCATGACCAGGTACCTGCTTGCACTCGTTTGGGCCGTCGCGGGATGGCTTCCGCTGCCGGCTCAGGCGGCGGACAAGGTGAAGATCGGCTTCATCAGCACGCTCTCGGGCCCGAGCGCAGCGCTCGGCGTCGACATCCGCGATGCGTTCCTGCTCGCGGTGAAGCTGAACGGGGGAAAGCTCGGCGGCCTGCCCGCGGAGATCGTCGTCGGCGACGACCAGTTCAAGCCCGACGTCGGAAGGCAGCTCGCCGAGAAGAACATCAAGCTCGACAAGGTGAACTTCCTCACCGGGTTCGTGTTCTCCAACATCATGCTCGCGTCCGTGCCGGTGGCGTTCGAGAACAAGATCATCTACGTGAGCCCGAATGCCGCGCCCTCGCCCCTCGCCGGCAAGCAGTGCAACCCGTATTTCTTCGCGGCGTCATGGCCGAACGACGCCTACCACGAGGCGGCCGGGCAGTACGCGACGACCCGGGGCTACCAGAGCGTGTACATGCTCGCGCCGAACTACCAGGCGGGCAAGGACTCGCTCGAAGGCTTCAAGCGCTTCTACAAGGGCGCGATCGCCGGCGAAGTGTATACGCAGCTCGGGCAGCTCGACTACTCGGCGGAGCTCGCGCAGGTGCGCGCTGCGAAGCCCGAGGCCGTGTACATCTTCCTGCCCGGCGGGATGGGCGTGAACTTCATCAAACAGTTCGTGGCCGCCGGCCTTTCAAAGGACGTACAGCTCATCACGCCGGGGTTCTCCTCCGATCAGGACATCATCCGCGCGGTCGGCGATTCCATGCTCGGCACCTTCGACGCCGCGCACTGGGCGCTCGACTTCGACAACGCCGCCAACAGGAAATTCGTCGCCGAGTTCGAAAAGGAGTACAAGCGGCTTCCCACGGTATACGCCTCGCAGGGCTACGACACGGCGCTCCTAATCGATTCCGCGGTTCGCGAAGTTAAGGGCAGGATCGAGGACACGGAAGCCGTGCGCAAGGCGCTCAAGGCGGCGAAGTTCCAATCGGTGCGCGGTTCGTTCAGGTTCAACCGCAACCAATACCCGATCCAGAACTACTACCTCCGCGTGGTGGGGAAGGATTCGCAGGGTCGCCTGGTCAACAAGACCATGGGAACGATATTCAAGGACCGCGGTGACGCTTATGTTCAAGAATGTTCTATGAAATAGGAAATCCTTGAAAGAGAATGAAGGGGGCGTAAAGCGCCCCCTTCTCATTTCATGTCCTGGATCCTGATCGTCGAGCAGTCGCTGAACGGGCTGCAGTTCGGACTGATGCTGTTCCTGCTCGCAGCGGGGCTCACGCTCGTCTTCGGCATCATGGACATGATCAACCTCGCGCACGGCTCGCTCTACATGCTGGGCGCCTTCCTCGCCGCGACTCTGGTCCAGGCGACCGGCTCGTTCGCCGCCGGCGTGCTCCTCGCGATCCCGGCCACCGCGCTCCTCGGCATGCTGCTCGAGATGTCGGTGCTGCGCACGCTCTACGCGCGCGACCACCTGTCCCAGGTGCTCGCGACCTTTGCGCTCATCCTGATCCTCAACGAAGCGGTGCGCATCATCTGGGGGCCGGACATGCCGCTCTCCGTGCCCGCGGCGCTCTCGGGGCCCGTGCAGCTGCTCCCGGGCATGGTCTACCCCGCATACCGGCTCCTCATCATCGGGGTCGGCGCCGCGGTGGCCGGAGCCCTGTACCTGCTCGTCGCGCGCACGCGCATCGGCATGCTGGTGCGCGCCGGCGCGTCCAACCGCGAAATGGCGCTCGCGATGGGGGTCAACATCCGCCGGCTCTTCACGCTGCTGTTCGGCGTGGGTGCCGGTCTGTGCGCCGTCGCGGGCGCGCTGCTCGGGCCGCTCTTCGCAGTGCAGGTCGGCATGGGCGAGAACATCCTCATCCTCGCCTTCGTCGTCATCGTCATCGGAGGCATCGGCTCGATCCGCGGCGCCCTGGTGGGTTCGCTGCTCGTCGGGGTCGTGGACACGATCGGGCGCGCCTTTCTGCCCCTGCTGTTCGGAATATTCTTTCAGCCGCGGGTCGCGAGCGCCGCAGGGCCGGCGATCGCCTCGGTGCTCGTCTACCTGTTGATGGCCGTTGTCCTGTACATCAAGCCGCAGGGACTGTTCCCTGCACGCGGGTAGGGCGATGGGCCGCGCCGCGCCGTGGATCGTTCTCGCGCTCGCTCTCACTTTTCCGCTGGCGATGCAGGCGGAGCACCAGACCTATTACCTGAGCTTCGCCAGCCGCATCTTCATCTACGCGCTCGCCGCGACCAGCCTCAACCTGATCCTGGGCTACGGCGGAATGATCTCCTTCGGCCACGCCGCCTTCGTCGGCACCGGCGCCTATGTCTCCAGCATCCTGCTGTCGGAGGGCGTCGCGAGCGCATGGATCGGCTGGCCGGCGGCAGTCGCGGCCTCCTCCCTGGCGGCGCTCGTGATCGGCGCGGTCTCCCTGCGCACGCGCGGCGTGTACTTCATCATGATCACGCTGGCGTTCGCGCAGATGGTGTTCTTCCTCGTGAACTCGATGAAGGCCTACGGAGGCGACGAGGGCCTGAGCCTGCGCGAGCGCGCTTCGCTCGGGCTGGGCGTCGACCTGGGCAGCGACTTCGCTTTCTATTACGCCGCGCTCGCGGCGCTGGCAGCCGGTCTTTACGGCCTGCATCGCCTCGCGCATTCGCGCTTCGGGCGAGTGATCCAGGCGATCCGCGAAAACGAGGAACGCGCCGAGGCGATCGGTTTTCCCGTGTACCGCTGCAAGCTCGTCTGCTTCGTCATCGCCGGGGCCGCCGGCGGGCTCGCCGGCGCCCTCCTCGCGAGCCACGGCAAGTACGTGAACCCGAACGTGCTGCACTGGACGCAGTCGGGCACGCTCATGATGATGGTGATCATGGGCGGCGCGGGACGGCTCTGGGGCGGAGTGATCGGCGCGGCGGCGCTTCTCGGGCTCGAGGACCTGATCGCCAACCACCGCGTCGACTGGCTCGCCGCGATATTCCCGAACTATCAGCAGCACGCAAGCCTGGGGGTCGGCACCGTGCTGCTGGCAATCGTGCTCTTCGCTCCCCAAGGCATCGCGGGCATGCTCGCGCGGAAGAAGCATGCTTGAGCTGAAGAACCTCTCGAAACGCTTCGGCGGCGTGGTCGCCACTGACGACGTCACGCTCGAGGTGAAGCGCGGCGAAGTGCACGCACTGATCGGCCCGAACGGCGCGGGCAAGACGACCCTTATCGGCCAGATTTCCGGCAGCCTCGGCAGCGACGCCGGCGCAATCCTCTTCGAAGGCCTGGACATCACCCATGCCGCGCAGCACGCCCGGGTGCGCTCCGGCCTCGCCCGCAGCTATCAGATCACCAGCATGTTCAAGCGCTTTACCGTGCTCGACAACCTCGCGCTGGCGGTGCAGGCGAGGAGCGGCTCGAGCTTCTCCTTCTGGAGGCCGGTCTCGGCAGAGGCGCCGCTTTTCGACGAAGCGCGAACGATCGCCGGCGAAATCGGGCTCGCCGGGCGCGAGGCCGTCGTCGTAGCCGCGCTAGCGCACGGCGAGCAGCGTGCGCTCGAGGTGGGCTTGGCGCTCGCCACCCGCCCCCGGCTCGTGCTTCTCGACGAGCCCATGGCGGGCATGGGACCGGAAGAGTCGGAAAACATGATTGCGCTCCTCGAGCGCATCCGCGCACGCATCACGGTGCTGCTGGTCGAGCACGACATGGACGCCGTGTTCCGGCTCGCCGACCGCGTCTCGGTCCTCGTCTCGGGCCGCGTCATCGCGAGCGGCGCGCCTGCGGCGATCCGCGCCCATCCCGAAGTCAGGAAAGCCTATCTCGGGGAGGATGCGAAGGCGTGAGCGCGCTGCTGCAGGTGGAAAATCTCGAAACCGCGTACGGCGCGAGCCAGGTGCTGTTCGGCCTCGACCTTTCGATCCGCGCGGGCGAAGTGGCGACGCTGCTCGGGCGCAACGGCATGGGAAAAACGACGACGGTACGCTCGATCATGGGCCTCACCCCGGCGAGAAGCGGAGTCATCCGTTTCCGCGGCGAGCGCATCGAGAGGGAGCGCCCCGACCGCATCGCGCGCTGCGGCATCGCGCTCGTCCCGGAAGGGCGCCAGATCTTCCCCAACCTGAGCGTGCGGGAGAACCTGGTCGCGTTCGCGGAAAACCGCAGCGCGACGCGCGACCCGTGGACGCTTGCCAAGGTGCTCGCATTCTTCCCCGGCCTCGCCGCGCGCATGGACAACCTCGGCGGCCGGCTCTCGGGCGGCGAGCAGCAGATGGTCGCCATCGGCCGGGCGCTCATGACCAATCCGCACCTCCTCATCCTCGACGAGGCGACCGAGGGGCTCGCGCCGCTGGTGCGCGAGGAGATCTGGAAGTGCCTCGCCACGCTGAAAGCTGCGGGCCAGACGATCCTGGTGATCGACAAGTACGTGGAGCGCCTCGTCGCGATCGCCGACCATCACACGGTGCTCTCACGCGGTCGCGTCGCTTGGCGCGGATCATCGGCCGAGCTGGGTGCCGATCGCTCGCTGTGGCACCGCTATCTCGGCGTATGACCGTCGCGCCTTGAAAAAACGGCGCCCCGGCGGTATCGTTCCCTTCCCCGGAAGACCACGCTCCAAGGAGCCCGCAATGCTGCACGAACGTATCCCCAGCCTCGCCAAGTTCGTCGAGCCCGACCGCGTGCGGCGCGAGGTGTATACGGACGCGGCGATCTTCGAGATGGAGATGGAGCGCATCCACGAGCGCGTGTGGATCTACTGCGGCCACGAGACGCAGGTCCCGAAGGCGGGCGATTACTACACGACGCAGATCGGCCGCCAGCCGATGCTCATGGTGCGCGGCAAGGACGGCAAGGTGAATGTCCTGTACAACCGCTGCCCGCACCGCGGCTCGATGATGTGCGGCGACCGGAGCGGCAACGCGGGCGAGTTCTTCCGCTGCTCGTACCACTCCTGGACCTTCCACCACGACGGCAAGCTGCGCGCGATCCCGATGATGGAGTCCGGCTACGCCGGCACGCGCTGGACCCGCGACAATCCCGACTGCAACATGAAGCG
Source organism: Betaproteobacteria bacterium (assembly GCA_005884455.1). Lineage (GTDB taxonomy): Bacteria > Pseudomonadota > Gammaproteobacteria > Burkholderiales > SG8-39 > VBDM01. Next base: position 180 of record VBCH01000264.1, on the reverse strand, counting down.
CGCGGCGCGGGTGGAAAACTACCGCGGCTTCGTATTCGCGAGCCTCGCCGCCGAAGGTCCGGGGCTGCTCGAGTTCCTCGGGCGCTCGAAGGTCGCCTTCGACGACATCTGCGACCGCTCGCCGGAAGGCGAGGTCGAGGTCGTGCCGAACTGCTTCCGCATGATTCAGCACTCCAACTG
>VBCH01000306.1 GCA_005884455.1 Betaproteobacteria bacterium | reverse complement strand
GACAGCGGCAAGACGCTCTGGCAGTTCAAGACCGGCTCGTCGGTCAACGCGCCGCCCATCACCTATACCCACAAGGGCCGGCAATACGTGACCGTCCTGTCCGGGCGCGGCGGCAGCATCGCGAACCGCGTCGTGACGGACAGCGTACCCACCGGCGGTTCGGTGTGGACGTTTGCGCTGATGCCCGAATGAGGGCGAGACCCGGCGGCGCATTCGCCCTCGGCCTCGCGTTCGCGTGCGCGAGCTCCGCGGCGCAGGACGCAGGCGGGAAGCCGTTCGCCCCGGAGCAGATCGGCAAAGGCTCGGCCCTCTACGAGACTCACTGCCAGACCTGTCACGGGCCGCGCCTCGCCAACCCCGAGTGGGCGAAGGATCTGCGCAAATTTCCGCGGGAGGACCAGGCGCGCTTCGTCGATACCGTGACCTACGGGATCAGGAACATGCCGCCCTGGGGAGATCTGCTGAAGCCCGACGACATCGACGCGCTATGGGCGTATGTCGTCGCCGGGGAGAGAAAAAAATAGCGCGCTATCAATCCACGAGGTGCGCGACGCCCCAGCTCGCTATCAGTCGATCGTCGATTGAATGCCTAGGGGTACAAAGCGGTACGGCATGGTTCACGAGAATTCCCCGGCCCTCCAGGTTCATCAGTGCTCGCTTGTTGAAAATGCCCGCGCGGTACGCTCGCGGCCAAGCGCGATCAACTCCTCCGCGCGCCAGAACTCGAGGAAGCCGCAGGCATTCCGCGGTATCTCGACCGTCACGTCGGGCGAGTAGGCGGCGAGCCTCAAGCGCGTGACCGTGCTCTGCATCGCTTCCATGGATGCGAGCGCAATATCGAGGATCCCGCGCGCGGGCACGGCCGGGGTCTTTGCCTTCGAGTAACGCAGGCTCTCTATGAAAGCGTGGATGCGCCGCCGGTAGGTGCTGCCTTCGGGGATCGGCGCCCTCTTGAGCGAAGGCGGCCTCGACTCGATGGGGCCGTTCAGGTTGACGGCGACGGTGAGCTCGGTCGTGTCGTTGAGAGTGGGCGCGATCGGAACCGGATTGACCAGGCCGCCGTCGAGCAGCATCCGGCCGCCGTACCTGAAGGGCGTGAAGACCAGAGGGGTCGCGATCGAGGCGCGGATCGCGTCGAACAGCTTGCCCTCGCGCAACCACACCTCCTCGCCGGACTCGAGGTCGGTCGCCACCGCCGTGAACGATATGGGCAGATTTTCGATGTCGAAATCGCCGATCAGCTTGCGCAGCACGCCCATGAGGCGCTCGCCCTTGAAAAGACCGCTGCGGCCGAACGCCGGATCGAGCAGGCGCAGCACCTGCATGCGCTCGAGCTCCGACACCCACCCGGCATAGACTTCCAGTTTGCCCGCAGCGTAGATTCCCCCGACGAGCGCGCAGGTAGCAACCGCGACGTGACCACGGCGACACGGATCGCAAAGATCCCTGTCGCCGTGTCTCCATCCGGCCCATCCACCTGCCCGACCGCGCTTCTCAGTTCTTGCCGCCCGCGGCCACGTACGCCCACAGCGCTTCGATTTCATCCGGCTTGAGCAGGTCGCCCCACGGCGGCATGGAGTTCTTGCCCTTCGATACCGAGGTGAAGAACCGCTCGCGCTGATCGCGCGGGAACTTTCGCAGATCGGATGCGCCCTCCGGATCGGCCATGCGCGGGCCGTGGCATGCGGCACAATGTCGTGCATACATTTCCGAGCCGCTCTTGACCTGCTCGGACTTGAGCGCATCCTGTGCCGATGCGGGGATCGCAAAGGCGAGCAGCGAGCCGACGAGGATTGTTTTCTTCAACCGTGCCGTTTCAATCGGGCAAAAGGGCAAACGTCCATACGGACCCGCCCGGCTGGATCTTCCCCGCAGTCTCCCTCTTTGCCGAAGTTCCGCCGCCGAGGCCCGACAGCACGGTGACGTACTGGCGGCCATTGTGGGTGTAGGTGATGGGCTGGGCATTGATTCCGGAGCCGGTCTGGAACTGCCACACGATCTTGCCCGTATCCTCGTCGATCGCGATGAATTCGCCGGTCAGCTTACCGGAGAACACCAGTCCACCCGCGGTGGAAAGCATCCCGGACCACATCGGAAATTCAATCAGCGGCATTCTCCACTTGGGTTTCGCCGTCAACGGATTCAGCGCCGCGTAATAGCCCCAAGCCGCGCCGGGCGTCCGGGGAGCCGTGGTGTTTTCCACGCCTTGATAGCGCTCGCCCGGCTTGTATGCGGGCATCTCTTTGTTGATCTGGTAAATGGCGGTCTCTTCCTTCATCGGAAGGTACAGGAGCCCGGTGTTGGGATTGAACGCCATGGGGAACCAGTTCTTGCCGCCGGTCCACCTCGGCTTGAGCTCCA
>VBCH01000239.1 GCA_005884455.1 Betaproteobacteria bacterium | reverse complement strand
CCGAGCGTGCGGGTCGCGATCTCGGCGAAGCGCCGCAGATGGGTATCCGTCGATCCGCCCGGCGGCCAGGGGCAGATCAGGCTGATCGGCCGCGAAGGAAATTCCTGCGCCATCGCCGGCAGCGCCAGGAACAGCCCGAGCGCGAGCGTGCGTGCGAGTGAATGCATGCGGCTCCTCCTCCGCTAGCCGAATCGCCCAAGCTTGCCCAAAACGCCTTGGAACGTCAACGCGCCGCCGGGATCCGGTCGAAAGACGTAGAATCGGCGCTTTTCCGCCCTGCATCATGGCCCTCGACGTTTCCCGGCCCGACTTGAGCCTGGCGGTGATCGGCACAGGCGTCATGGGACGCGGCATCGCCCAGATCGCCGCGCAGGCGGGCATCCGCGCGCTGCTCCACGACAGCCGCCCGGGCGCCGCGCGGGACGCGAAGGAGTCCGTCTCCGGGCAGCTCGCCAGGCTCGCCGAAAAAGGCCGCCTCGAGCGGGACGCGCTAGCGCGGGCGCAGGCGAATCTCATCATTGCCGATTCGCGGGAGTCGCTCGCCTCCTGCCCCATCGTCATCGAGGCGATCGTTGAAGACCTGGAGGCCAAGCGCGAGCTGTTCCGCTCGCTGGAAGATATCGTTTCCGGCGATTGCCTGATGGCGTCCAATACCTCGTCCTTCTCGATCACCGCGATCGCGGCGGCGTGCAAGCGGCCCGAGCGCATCGCCGGCTTTCATTTCTTCAATCCCGTGCCGCTGATGAAAGTCGTCGAGGTCGTCGACGGCTTGCTGACTGCTCCATGGGTCGGCGAGGCGCTCGCGGCGCTGGCGCTGCGCTGCGGGCACAAGCCGGTGCGCGCGAAGGACACGCCGGGGTTCATCGTCAACCACGCGGGCCGCGGCTACGGCACCGAGGCGCTGCGCATTCTCGGGGAGGGCATCGCCGAATTCCACGGGATCGACCGCATCCTGCGCGACTGCGCGGGATTCCGCCTCGGCCCCTTCGAGCTGCTCGATCTGACGGGCCTCGACGTCTCGCACCCGGTGATGGAATCGATCTACCGGCAGTATTACGAGGAGCCGCGCTACCGCCCCTCGCCCCTCACGGGCCAGCGCGTCGCCGCCGGCCTCTTCGGACGCAAATCGGGCAGCGGCTTCTACCGTTACGAGAACGGAAAGCAGGAGCAAATCCCCGAGCCTCCCGCGCCCGCCGCGCGGCCCGCGAGCGTCTGGGTGAGCCGCTCGGGACTCGGCGCGAGGCTTGCGGAGCTGGTCGCGAAGCTCGGCGCGCGCATCGACGCGGGCGCCCAGCCCGCGGCGCAGTCGCTGTACCTGGTCGCGCCTGTCGGGCGCGACGCGACCGCCACCGCGCTGGACGAGGGGCTCGACCCGACGCGCACGCTCGCGCTCGACTGCTTGTTCGCGCTCGACAAGCGCCGCACGCTGATGACGACGTCCGTGACCGCGCCCGCGATGCGCGCCGCCGCGCACGGGCTGCTCGCGAGCGACGGGGTTCCCGTCTCGGTGATACACGATTCGCCGGGTTTCGTCGCGCAGCGCGTCGTCGCGCAGATCGTCAACATCGCCTGCGACATCGCGCAGCAGCGCATCGCTTCGCCGGCCGACATCGATGCGGCGGTGACGCTCGGCTTGGGCTATCCGCGCGGGCCGCTCGCCTGGGGCGACGCAATCGGCCCGGCGAGAATTCTCGGCATTCTCCAGACCCTGCACGATTTCTACGGGGACCCCCGCTACCGCGCGAGCCCGTGGCTGAAGCGCCGCGCCCGGCTGGGCGTATCATTGCTCACTCCCGAAGCGTGAGGTCCGAACGGAGAATTTTCATGAACGCGCCGCTCAAAACCAAGCCCAAAAAGGCCGAATTCGCCTGGCACGATCCCCTCCTGCTCGAGGCGCAGCTCACCGAGGCCGAGCGCATGGTGCGCGACGCGGCGCGAGCGTTCGCGCAGGAGAAACTGCAGCCTCGCGTCCTGGAGGCGTTCCGCCACGAGAAGGCGGATCCCTCGATTCTGCGCGAGATGGGCGCGCTCGGATTCCTGGGGGCCACGCTTCCCGCGGAATACGGCGGCGCCGGTATCAACCACGTTAGCTACGGGCTGATCGCGCGGGAGCTCGAGCGCGTGGACTCCGGCTACCGCTCGACCATGAGCGTGCAGAGCTCGCTCGTCATGACGCCGATCCACGAGTTCGGATCGGAGGCGCACAAAAAGAAGTACCTGCCGAAGCTCGCCAAGGGAGAGCTGATCGGCTGCTTCGGCCTGACCGAGCCCAACCACGGCTCCGATCCGGCGAGCATGCAGACGCACGCGAAGAACGTTCCGGGCGGCTACAGGCTCGCGGGCTCCAAGACCTGGATCAGCAACGCGCCGATCGCCGATCTGTTCCTGATCTGGGCGAAGACCGAGGACGGACGCATCCGCGGCTTCCTCGCGGAAAAAGGCGCGAAGGGGCTCTCGGCGCCGGCGATCCACGGCAAAGTGGGCCTGCGCACCTCGATCACCGGCGAAGTCGTGATGGACGAGGTGTTCGTTCCGGAAGAGAACGTGCTACCCGGCGTCGAAGGCCTGAAAGGCCCGTTCACCTGCCTGAACGCGGCGCGCTACGGAATCGCGTGGGGCGCGCTCGGCGCGGCCGAGGATTGCTGGCATCGCGCCCGCCAGTACGTGCTCGACCGCAAGCAGTTCGGCCGGCCGCTCGCCGCGAACCAGCTGATCCAGAAAAAACTCGCCGACATGCAGACGGAAATATGCCTGGGGCTGCAGGGCGTGCTGCGCTTCGGGCGCATGAAGGACGAAGGCACCGATACACCCGAGATCACCTCGATCATGAAGCGCAACTCCTGCGGCAAGGCGCTGGAGATCGCGCGCCTCGCGCGCGACATGCTGGGCGGCAACGGGATCTCGGACGAGTTCGGCGTGGTGCGTCACATGGTCAACCTCGAGGTGGTGAACACCTACGAAGGCACGCACGATATCCACGCGTTGATACTCGGACGGGCGCAGACCGGCATCCAGGCGTTTTCCTGATCAGCGGGGCGCTGCGGCGGCCCGTTCGATTTCCGCAAGCAGGATTTTCGGCGCTCCTTTGTTATCGAGCACGCCAAGACTCAAGCGGAGCAGATCGTGCCCTGCCCGCTCGCCGACCAGCGGCGCGGTCAGACGCCTGAATTTCTCCGCAACCTGAAGCTCGTCGAACGGACGCTCGGGATCTCCCGGCACGTGGAGGACGAGCCTCTCGCTCTTTCCGGACGGAAGCGAAACCACCAGCCTCGCCGGCCAGGACTTCGGATAGTGGCGAAGCAGCTCCTCATCGGCCTTTACGCTGATCTTCGCCATGAAGGTCTGAATCCCTACAGCAATCTGGTCCGGTGCCTGCCCGACGTCGAGCGTGGCTTCGGGAGCCAAGGCCGCCATAGCCATCTGATAGGAAACACTCGTCAGATGCGAAGCGCGGTCGCGGGGAACGACTCCGTGGTCGATCATGCGAAGGTAGGGCGGAGGCACGCTCACGACGAGCTCGGACATTTCGGAGGGCGACGCGCCGGACTCGATGATTTCCTTCAACGCCTGGGTCGCCGCCATGGTCTGCCTCGCCGCGCACCAAGGCTTGAAACTCACCTCGCTTAGTGTCGGGCTCTCATCGAGAAGCAAGACCGGGTTCGGCGAGAGGCCGTAGATCGAGGAAAAGAATTCTCCTTCGAAGATGCGCAGATCTCCGGTGAAACCGCTCTGCGCCGACAGCGCGGCGGTGACGCCGTTGCGCGCCGCGTTCCCGATCGCGAGCCAGCGCGACGTCGTCGCGCCGCCCGGGTGCGCGACCGCGGGGGATGAGAGGGCAAGCGAAATTCCGAGCGCGTGAGCCGCTTGCGTTTCCGTCAGACCCAGAAGACGCGCGGCCACCGCCGCGATGCCGAAGGGCGCGGCCAAGTACGTCGGCCAGATGCCGCGGTACAGAATCGAGGGTCCGCCCAGCGCCGCGCCGAGCCGCACCATCGCGTCGTAGCCGATCGCGATCGCTTCCGCGAGCGCCGTGCCTTCCCGGCCGAGCGACGCGCTGATCGTCAGCGCCGCAGGGACGACAAGCGCGCCGGGCGTGACGCCCGAAGCGAGATGGATGTCGTCGATCTCCGAGAGGCGCGCGAGCGCGCAGTGCGTGGCGACGCGATCGGGCATGGAGTCGCGATTCGCGCAGAACTTCGCGAGCGCGCGCCCTTCCGGTGTTGCGCTGCCGGCGATCCAGGCGCCCACGGTGTCCGCGACGTGGAGGCGCAGCGCCTCGCGCACCGTTGCGGCGCCGCCTCGGGCGACATGGGCGCCCAGTTGCTCGAGCAGCGTCATGCTGCGCGGCCGAGTTTCCTCCGCAAGTCGCGGGACGCAGCCTGGTCGACCGAAAGATCTTCGTTCAGCACCACTCCGTACAAGTCCCGCGCGGCTTCCTGCGAGATGAGCTCTTCCAGCACGTCGAAGCGAACGCGCTCCGGGTCGCGCTCGAGCGGCTCGCCCCATCCTCCGCCGCCCCCGGTGCGCACCACGACTTCCGAATTCGCGCTCACCGGCTTGTGGCTGCCGTGCATCATGCGGTATTCGCTCTCGCCGGGCGCGCGCAGGTAATAGCCTCCGCTTTCGCCGGGCCCGCCGCCCCACAGGCCCCACGCCGGGCACCCCCGGCGGTTCGCGCGCTCGAAGTTCCATTTCCCGTCGACGAAGTTGCGCACCTGCATGTCGATTCCCAGGCCGCCGCGGAACTTGCCCGCGCCCGCCGAGTCGCGACGCAGCGCGCGCGCCTTCACCAGCACCGGGCACTTCATCTCGATGCCTTCGATCGAGCCGTTGCGCACGTCGCCCTGGCACACCGAGACCGTGGCCGATTCGCCGTCCTCGAAGGGACGGCCGCCCCAGCCGCCGCCTTCGATGCTCTGGACCACGAAGCGGCGTTTGGACTTCGGGTGAACGCCGAAGAACACCACCGATCCCCCGAGCAGCCCGTGGTGCGCGGCCGGAATCCTGTCGGGCATCGCCTGAGCGAGCGAGCTGATGATCGTCTCGACCACCGTCGGGACGAAAATGCTCCAGCCCGCCATGGGCGCTGGGTAGCGCGCCATCATGATGTTGCCTTCGGGGATGATCACCTCGAGCGCGCGGAACGAGCCCTCGTTCACCGGCGCCAGGGGCGCGGTGATCGCCTTGTAAGCGACTCGCGCGCCGGCGAGCGTGCGCGAGTTCACGGCCGCCTTGCGTTCGGGCGAGCAGCCCGAGAGATCGATGGTCATGCTTCCCGATTTGACCGTGACCCTGGCGTGGATGCGCACGCGCTCGTCCGGCGTGACGCCGTCGTCGTCGAAGAACGATTCGGCGTCGTAGACGCCGTCGGCGAGTCTTGCGATGATCTTGCGGCACTGGGTCTCGGTCTCGTCGAAGATGCGCGCGATCGCACGAAGCAATGTATCCCTGCCGTACTTGCGCACGAGCTCGTCCAGCCGCCGGATCCCCAGCTTGCAGGAAGCGATCTGCGAATTCATGTCGCCGAGCGAGGACTCGGGGAAACGGATGTTGTCGCGGATGACGCGGTGAAGCGTCTGGTCGAGCCGGCCGCCGTCGTGGATCTTGAGCTGGTCGAGCTGCAGGCCTTCCTGCCAGGGATCCGGCACTTCGGGCCCCGCGCCGAAGCCCGTGCTCGTCCCGCCGACGTCGATCCAGTGCGCCCGCACCATGGCGAACGCGAGCAGCTCGCCCTTGAAGAAATACGGGACATAGATCACGACGTTGTTCAAGTGCTGTCCCGCCACCGCCTGGTGATTGGTGATGACCACGTCGCCCGGCCTGAAACCCTTCCTGCCGTAGCGCTTCACCGCGTCGGTGATGATCACGCCCAGGTCCGCGACGAAATGGGAAACGCCCCCGACGTTCTGGCTGATCAGCTCCCCGTCGACGCTCACCAGCGCGGTGCAGAAGTCGCGCACCTCGTAGATCATCATGTTGTAGGACGTGCGCTGCAGGTCCGCCGCCATCTCGTTGGCGATCGCGGGCAGCGCGTTGCGGATGACTTCGAGCGTCACCGGGTCCAGTTTCGTGCTCATGCCGCGCCTCTCACCGAAATCAGGAGCTCGCCCGTCCTGGCGACGCTGCAGGCGTCGCCCCGGAAAAGCACCGTGGTGGTTCCGTGCTCGCGCACCAGAGCCGGCCCGGAGATCCGCGCCCCCGCCCCGAGTTCTTCGCGCCGGTATACCGGACAGGATACCGGACGCGCCGGGTCGTCCAGATGCACCTTCATCCTTCGATGCGCCCTGGCGCGGCGCTTCGCGGAGAGACGGGGCAACGCAAGGCTCGCGCGCTTTCCGATCGCGGCGAGCCGGATATTGACGATCTCGACCGGCTCCTCCGGCGAATGGTGGGCGTAGCGCCGCTCGTAGAGCCGGTCGAACGCGCCCCTGATGGCGCGGCGGTCCTGCGCCTCGATCTGCTTTTGCGTGACGGGCACCGAGAGCGTGAACTCCTGGCCGACATAGCGCAGGTCGAGATGGATCCTGCGCGCCGCGCCTTTCCTGTTCGCGAGCGTGGATTGCGCCGCCATCTCCTCCACCGTCCGTTCGAGCTGTCGGAAATCGGCGCCGTCGAGATCGGCGTAGAAGGTGCGGATGAAATCGTGGCGCTCGTCGGCTGCGAGCATGCCGAGCGCCGAGAAATGCGCGGGGTAGAGCGGCACGATCACCTTGGGTATGTGCAGCTCGCGCGCGATCGCCGTCACGTGCAAAGGCCCCGCGCCGCCCGAGGCGACCAGGGCGAAGTCGCGCGGATCGTAGCCCTTGGCGACCGAGACTTCGCGCACGGCAAGCGACATCTTGGCGACCGCGATGTTGACGATCGCCTGCGCCGCGGCGGCGGTGCTCACCCTCAGCGGATTGGCGATCTTCTCCAGGATGCCCCGGGCTGCGGACTCCGCGTCGAGCGCCATCTGGCCGCCGAGGAAATCATCCGGATCGAGCCGGCCCAGCACGAGATTCGCGTCGGTGATCGTCGGCTCGGTTCCGCCGCCGCGATAGCATATGGGCCCGGGATCGGCTCCCGCGCTCTGCGGGCCGACCTTGAGCGCTCCGATCTCGTCGATCCAGGCGATGCTGCCGCCGCCCGCCCCCACCTCGACCAAGTCGATCACCGGCACCATGACGGGGTGGCCGCTCGCGTACCCGCCGACGTAGTAGCCAGGCGCCATGGCGGGCTCGCCTTCGCGTATCAGGCTCGCCTTGGCGGTGGTGCCGCCCATGTCGAAGGAGATCACGTTGGCGAAGCCCAGCGCGCGCCCCGTCTGCGCGGAAGCGATGATTCCTCCGACCGGCCCGGATTCCATCATCGCCACTGGACGCTCGGTCGCGACCTCGGGCGTCATCACGCCGCCGTTCGACTGCATGATGGCGAGCTCGCCGCGAAAGCCGATCTCGGCAAGGCTCGCCTTCAGGCTGCGCATGTACCCGGCGACTTTCGGCCCGATGTAGGCGTTGACCACCGTGGTGGACGTTCTTTCGAATTCCCGGTATTCGCGCAGTATCTCGTGGGAAAGCGAGACGTAGGCACCGGGCAGGGCCCGGCGCACGATCTCGCCTGCCGCGCGCTCGTGCTCCGGGTTGACGTAGGAATGCAGGAAGCAGACCGCGACCGCTTCCACTTTTTCCTCGGCCAGGTGGCGGCAGGCTTCCTCAAGGCTCGCGCGCCCGAGCGGCTCGAGCACCTCGCCCGAGGCGAGCATCCGCTCGTCGATCTCCCGGGTCAGGTGCCGGGGAACGAGCGGCCGGTGCCGGTGAAAAAAAAGGTTGTAGGACTCGGGGCGATTGCCGCGCCCGATGGAGTACACGTCGCGCGTTCCCCGAGTGACGATGAGGCCGGTCTTCGCGCCTTTGCGCTCGATCAAGGTGTTGATGGCGGTGGTCGAGCCGTGGATCAGCTCGGCGATCTCCGCAAGGTCCACGCCGCTCATGCGCAGGCAATCGATGATCCCCTTGACGAGCTGCGTGGGCGTGCTGAGGCTCTTGGCTTGGGCGAACCGGCCGGTAGCCTCGTCGAAGGCCATCAAGTCCGTGAAAGTCCCGCCGATATCGATCGCCACCAGCAACAGGTACGCCCTCCTCGGAATGCTCAAACGGTATCATGGAGCGATGAGCAAAGTCGACGCCAGGCGCCGCTGCCCCTGGTGCCTGGGAAGCGCGCAGTATTTGCGCTATCACGACGAGGAATGGGGCGTGCCGGTCCACGACGACAGGCGCCTCTTCGAGTTCCTGATCCTGGAAGGCGCCCAGGCGGGCCTCGCTTGGTCGACGATCCTCAACAAGCGCGACAATTACCGCAGGGCCTTCGCCCGCTTCGACCCCGCAAAGGTCGCGCGCTTCGGCGCGCGCGACGTGAAGAGATTGATGGCCGACGCCGGAATCGTGCGCAACCGCCTCAAGATCGAATCCGCGATAGGAAACGCCCGCGCCTTTCTCGAAGTCCGGCGGGAATTCGGCTCGTTCGATGCCTATCTCTGGGGCTTCGTGGACGGGCGTCCGCTGCAGAAACTCAGGCGCAGCATGAAGGAGGTGCCGGCGCGCACGCCGCTTTCGGACGCGGTCAGCAAGGACCTGAAACTCCGCGGCTTCCGTTTCGTCGGCTCGACCATCGTGTACGCCACTATGCAGGCGGTGGGAATGGTGAACGATCATCTGGCCGCTTGCTTTCGACGCCCGCAGCTGGCGGCTCTCCCAAGACCCGGTTCTTCGGCTAAACTCCGGGGGGAAAGCGAATAACCTGGGGAGATCGATGCTCCGACTCGCCGTTTTGGCCTTGCTCGCCTGTCTCCCCGGCGCGAGCGCCCTTTCCCAGGAAGGCGAACCGGACGGCACCGTGACGCTGGTGGCGGCGCCGCGCCTCGTCGACCCGGATTACAGGGGAGCTGTGCTGCTCGCGGTGCCGGTCGAGAACAACCGCCACGTCGGCGTCATCATCAACCGCCCCACCGGACGATCGCTCTCCAGCCTCTTCCCCGAGCACGCCCCGTCCAAGCTGGTGCGCGATCCCGTGTACTTCGGCGGGCCGATGCTGCGCCAGGCGATTTTCGCGGTGGTCCACATCGACCACACACCCGGCCCCGGATCCATCCGGATCATGAAAGAGCTGTTCCTCGCGACCCAGGGCGCGGTCGTCGATCACATCATCGAGGAGAGTCCCAACGAGGCGCGCTACTACGTCGGCTACGTCGCCTGGCGGCCGGGGGAGCTGCGCCAGGAGGTCGACCGCGGATTGTGGTACGTCCTCGAGGCCGACCCCGAGCTCGTGTTCCGCAAGGATCCGGCAAGACTCTGGGAGGAGCTGCTGCGGCGCGCGCGGGCGGTGACCGCCTGGGCGCCCGGATGAAGAGCTCGCGGCTAGCCGCCTTTCTCGCGTTTCTCGTCCTCGCGACGGCCGCCTACGCGCAAGGCTCCTCCAAAGCCGTTTTCCTCGTCGCGAGACCCGGGATGCCCGACCCGAATTTCCGGGAAACGGTGGTCCTGGTCACGCAGGCGGAAGGCGCGGAGACGACCGGCGTCATCATCAACCGGCCCACCAACCGCTCGCTCGCCGAGATGCTGCCGAGCGAGCGCTTCAAACGCTTCAAGGAGCCGATATTCTTCGGCGGGCCGGTAGCCCCTCAAGGCTTGTTCGCCGTATTCCAGGCCGACAAGTTTTCCGGCGCGGCCGTGACGATGCTTCCCGGGCTGTACCTCGCGGTCGTACCCGACTCGATCGACGCGCTGCTCAACGACCCGCCGCCGAAGATCCGTTTCTTCGCGGGTTACTCCGGCTGGGCGCCGGGCCAGCTGCGCGGAGAGCTCGACCGCGGCGACTGGCTGGTCGTCGATGCCGAAGCCGACCCGGTTTTCCTGAAGGACACTTCCAGGCTCTGGCAGGACATGGTGAGGCGGGCGAGCGCGGTCCGCGCCGACGGCCGCGCCGACGCGCTGAGGCTTACTTCTTCAGGCCGATAAGCTGCATGATGCGTGCGAGCTCCGCGTCTTCCTTCGCGATCAGGTGGCCAAACTCTTCGCCCGCCATAAACGCCGGACGCACGCCCAGCTTCTCGCAGGCCTGGACGAAATCGGGGCTCTCCGCGGTCTTCCTGATCGCCGCCTCGAGCGTCGCGACCGCGGACTTGGGGGTCCCCTTCGGCGCGGCGATTCCTCGCCAGGCTTCGAGCGAGACGTCGAACCCTTGCTCGCGCGCGGTTGGCACATCGCCGAGCAAGGGATCGCGCGCCGAAGTGAGGGAGGCGAGTAGGCGCATCTGCCCCGATTTCACGTAGCCCGAGAGCGCTGCGGGAAGCTGCAGCACCGCATCCACCTGTCCTCCGAGCAGGCTCGGCACCACCTGCGCCGCGCCGAACGGCACATCCACGACCTCGGCACCCGCGGCCTTGAACAGCGCGACCGAGGAGATATGGGTGTGACTCCCGATTCCGGAGTTTCCGACCGTGATGCCCTTGGGACGCGATTTCGCATCGGCGACAAGCTGGACTAGCGTTTTCCATTTCGACTCGCCGCGCACCGCGATCACGGGCGACTCCACCAGCACCCGCGCGACCGCGTCGAACTCGTGGTAGTCGAACGGCAACATGCCGGAATGGAAGGTCGTCGAGATCGAATTGGAATTCCAGACGATCGAGTATCCGTCGGCCTTCTGCGAGGCTACGTATTTGTAGCCGATCCCGCCCCCGGCGCCAGGGCGGTTGACCACGAGCACTTTGGCGCCACCGAGCTGCTTCGACATCCCGTCGGCGAGCAAGCGGGCGGTCACGTCGGCCGACGTCCCGGCGGGGAAGAGAACCGTGATCTCCAACGGACTCTTATGGGGGAATGACGGCTCCTGCGCCTGGACGGCCGCCGCGAGGAGCGCGCCGACGAGTGACAATCCTGCTTTCATGAACAATCTCCTGACCTCAATCCTTCGAGAGCATTTCCTCGACCTCGACGCGGCGGCCCTCGCGCGCCGACACGATTCCCGCCCGGATGACTGCGAGGGAGGCGGTGGCGCCTTCCCCGCCCACCTCGGGCCGGCCGTCGCCGCGGACCGCCCGGGCGAATTCCTCGAGCTCTTCGACGAAGGTATCGTTCTTTTCGCAGGCGACCGGGCTTGGACCGCTGCCGCCGCGCTTCAGCAGCCGCAGCCCCTGATGCATATCGTAATACGCGCTCGCCTCCTTGCCGTAGATATTCATCAGGTAGTACTCCGAAGCGGAGGCGTAGCTCGCGTTGAGCGTCGAGAGGGCGCCGTTCTCGTGCTCGAGAACGAGGCTCGCAACGTCCGGATTGTCACCCGGGAGCACGAGCTGCGCGAACCTTCCGTTGACGGCCTTGACGGGCCCGAGAAGATATTCGAGCACGTCCGCGTAGTGAATGCCGATCTGCAGCATCACCCCTCCCGGCATTCCCGTGGCAGTGTAGCGCCAGGAGTTGAGATCGATCTTGCCGAGCCGGTCGCGGCTGATGTTGGCCTCGGCGTTGACCAGTTGTCCGAACTCGCCTGCGTCGATTCTCTTGCGGATCCATCGAAAATAGCTCTCGCGGCGCCGCTGGTATCCCAGCGCGAGCACGACGCCCGCCTTGCGGCAGGCCTCGGTGATGGCGCGCCCTTCGGCGACAGTGTTGGCGATCGGCTTGTCGAGAAACACATGCTTGCCCGCCAGCGCGGCTGCGCGCGTGGTCTCCAGATGCGCGTCGTTCGGCGTGGTGTTGATGATCGCCTCGATCGCGCGATCCTTCAGGACAGCCTCGTAGCTGGGCGCCGCGCTGCAGCCGTATTTCGCGGCAAACGCCTTGCGCTTGCCCTCGGAACGCGTGTAGCAGGCGACGATCCTCAGCTTCTTCGATCTTTGGATGGCGTCGGCGAGAACGTCAGACCACCAACCCATGCCGATGCACGCGACGCGCAGGGGCTCGAACGCCATCGTCTGTCACTTCGGGTTCGCGCCGATCGATTCGACCGCTTCGCGCGCGATGCGCTCGTCCGTCGCCCAGTCGGCCCCGCTCACTCCGACGCCGCCGATGCATTCGCCTTCGATGATGATGGGGCAGCCGCCCTCCATCGCAGTCCAGCGCCCGGGGCCCGCCGCGAGGGCGAGCCCGAGTGCATGCGCCGTGTCGAGCGCCTGCCCCTGAGCGCCGTGCGAGGACGTGGGCCGCATGTTGGAAGCGGCACAGGCGGCTTTGGTTGTCGCCGAGTGCAGGGAATGGAAGCGCCCGCCGTCCATGCGCTCGAGCACGATCAGATGTCCGCCCGCATCGGCAACCGCGACCGATATCGCGATCCCGGCCTGCCTCGCCTTGGCTACGGCGGTGTCGGCTATTTTCTTGGCGCCGGCGTGGGTGAGGCGCTTGGACTCGGCGACGAACATTGAACCCGGATTCTGCCCGGGGCCTTGCGTCCCATCAAGCTTTTTTCAGTGCACCGCCGCTCTCTGAGCGGACTTCGCCGCAGCTTTCTCGAAGTGCATCGCGCCGCCGCGGTATTCGACGCGGATGATGTCCTTCGCGGCGAACTTGCCCTCGAGGATCTGTTTCGCGAGCGGGTTCTCGATGCTCTGCTGGATCGCGCGCTTGAGCGGCCGCGCGCCGTAGACCGGGTCGAAACCGGCCTTGGCGAGCTGCGCGAGGGCGCTGTCGGCGACTTCGAGCCCCATCTCGAGCTTCGCCAGCCTCTGCTCGAGGTAACGCAGCTGGATCTTGGCGATGTCGCGGATGTGCTTCTCATCGAGCGCGTGGAACACCACGATCTCGTCGATGCGGTTCACGAACTCGGGCCTGAACTGGGTCTTCACCTCGGCCATGACCGCGGTCTTGATGAGGCCGGGGTCGTCGCCCTGCATCTGCTGGATCATGTGCGAGCCGAGGTTTGAGGTCATCACGATTACCGTGTTCTTGAAATCCACGGTGCGGCCCTGGCCGTCGGTCATGCGCCCGTCGTCGAGCACCTGCAGGAGGACGTTGAACACGTCCGGGTGCGCCTTTTCGATCTCGTCGAGCAGGATCACGCTGTAGGGTTTCCTGCGCACCGCTTCGGTGAGATGTCCGCCCTCCTCGTAACCGACGTAGCCGGGCGGCGCGCCTATGAGGCGCGCGACCGAATGCTTCTCCATGAATTCGGACATGTCGATACGGATGAGATGATCCTCCGAATCGAACAGGAAAGCCGCGAGCGCTTTGCACAGCTCGGTCTTGCCCACGCCCGTGGGGCCGAGGAAGAGGAACGAGCCGTAAGGCTTGTTGGGGTCGGAGAGCCCCGCGCGCGAGCGCCTGATCGCGTCGGCGACGAGGTGCACCGCCTCGTCCTGGCCGACGACGCGCTCGTGGAGCTTTTCTTCCATCGCGAGCAGCTTGTCGCGCTCGCCCTGCATCATTTTCGAGACGGGGATGCCGGTCGCGCGCGACACCACTTCGGCGATTTCCTCCGCCCCGACCTGGGTCCGGAGCAGCTTCGGTTTTGCCTGCGCCGAAGGAGTCTTCTCGGCTTTCTTCAGCTGAGCCTCGAGCTGCGGCATACGCCCGTACTGGAGCTCCGAGACCTTCTGCCAGTCGCCCTTGCGCTTCGCCCCCTCCATCTCGAGCTTCAGCTTTTCCAGCTCTTCCTTGATGTGCTGCGAGCCTTGCACCGCAGCCTTCTCCGCCTTCCATACTTCCTCCAGGTCGGCGTATTCGCGCTCGAGCCTCTTTATTTCGCCCTCGATCAGCGTCAGGCGCTTCTGCGAGGCTTCGTCCTTCTCCTTCCTTATCGCTTCGCGCTCGATCTTGAGCTGGATAATGCGCCGATCGAGCCGGTCCATGGCCTCGGGCTTGGAATCGATCTCCATCTTGATGCGCGCCGCGGCCTCGTCGATCAGGTCGATTGCCTTGTCGGGGAGAAACCGGTCGGTTATGTAGCGGTGCGAAAGCTCCGCCGCGGCGACGATCGCGGGATCCGTGATGTCGACGCCGTGGTGCACTTCGTACTTCTCCTGCAGGCCGCGCAGGATGGCGATAGTGGCCTCGACCGAAGGCTCCTCCACCATCACTTTCTGGAAGCGGCGCTCGAGCGCTGCGTCCTTCTCGATGTACTTGCGGTATTCGTCCAGGGTCGTCGCGCCCACGCAATGCAGTTCGCCGCGCGCGAGGGCCGGCTTGAGCATGTTGCCCGCATCGATCGCGCCTTCCGCCTTGCCCGCTCCTACCATGGTGTGCAGCTCGTCGATGAAGACGATGGTGCGGCCCTCGTCCTGCGCGAGCTCTTTCAGCACGGCCTTCAACCGCTCCTCGAACTCGCCGCGGTACTTCGCGCCGGCGAGCAGCGCCGCCATGTCGAGCGAGAGCACGCGCTTCCCCTTGAGCGTTTCGGGTACCTCCTCGTTCACGATGCGCTGAGCAAGTCCCTCGACGATCGCGGTCTTGCCCACGCCAGGCTCGCCGATCAGCACCGGGTTGTTCTTGGTGCGGCGCTGCAGGATCTGGATCACGCGGCGAATCTCGTCGTCGCGGCCGATCACCGGGTCGAGCTTGCCCGAGCGCGCCCGCTCGGTCAGATCGAGCGTGTATTTCTTCAGCGCCTCGCGGCTCCCTTCGGCTTCCTGGCTGCCGACCGACTCACCGCCGCGCACCGCCTTGATCGCCTGGTCGATCGCCTTCTTGCTGCCGCCGTTTTCCTTCAACAAGCGGCCGGCCTCGCCCTTGTCCTCGGTGAGCGCGAGCAGAAAGAGCTCCGAGGCGATGAACTGGTCGCCGCGCTTCTGCGCTTCCTTGTCGGTCAGATTCAGCAGGCCGTTCAGCTCGCGCGAGATCTGCACCTCCCCGCCGTGGCCCTCCACCTTCGGCAGACGCGAGATCGCCTTCTTGGTCGCCTCCCGCAGCCGCGGGACATTGACCCCCGCGCGGGACAGAAGCGACGCACTCCCACCGTCTTCCTGGTCGAGCAGGGCGGCGAGCAGGTGCAGCGGCTCGATGAATGGGTTGTCCTGTCCCAAGGCGACGCTCTGGGCGTCCCCCAGCGCCTCCTGGAACTTGGTAGTTAGCTTGTCGATACGCATTTTGCCGTGATCCGGAATCCGATAGTTGAGATGCAAGTGGGGGGATTAGGCCAGATTTCAAGTCTGTCCCCCTGCGATCTTGCTTCGCTGCCCCGCGAGCTTGAAGTGCTGCTTCGGGTCCCACGAAGCATACTCCTGCAACGTGGCAAAATCCGATCTCATGTCCAACATACGAATTAACTCCCCGCGCCGATGGCGATGAAATTCGAGCTCCAGGAACACCTGGGCAAATACCCGATCGTTAGGCAGATCGGCAGCGGCGCGACCAGCCGGGTGTACCTCGCGCGCGACCCGTTCGCCGACCGCGACGTCGCCATCAAGGTGTTCCTGTTCGATGAAAACATCAGCCCGCAGACCGAACGCATGATGCACAAAGCGTTCCTCGCCGAGGCCGCGCTCGCCGGCAAGCTCAGCCATCCGCACATCGTCGAGATCCTCGACGCGGTGGTCGAGCCCGAGCACAGCTACCTGGTCATGGAGTACGTACCCGGGACCACGCTCGAGGCGCACTCGGACGTCACCAATCTGCTGCCCCTCAGCAAGGTCATCGAGATCATCTTCAAATGCATACGCGCGCTCGAGTACGCGTTCCAGCACGGGGTGATCCACCGCGACATCAAGCCGGGAAACATCCTGCTCTCGCAGTCCGGCGACACCAAGGTCAGTGATTTCGGGGCGTCGTTTCAGCAGCGCCATGGCCAGGAGACGACCCAGATCACCGGAGTGGGCTCGCCCGCTTACATGTCCCCCGAACAGATCCGGATGGAAGACATCACCCACCAGACCGATATCTATTCGCTGGGGGTAGTGATGTACCGCATGCTCACCGGCCGCTTGCCCTACGAGGCCAATACCCAGGCGGGCTTGAGCTACGCCATTCTCAACTCGGCCCCGGCTCGGCCGGTGACTTTGCGTCCCGACCTGTCGCCGCTGCTCGACCAGATCGTGATGAAGGCCATCGAGAAAGATCCAGCCGCCCGCCACAAGACCTGGCTCGAGTTCGGCAAGGAGCTCAGCCAGGCCTTCACCACGCTGCGCCTTTCAGGAGCGTCGGTTTCCGACTCAGAGAAATTCAACTCCCTGCGCGACATGGCGTTTTTCGAGGATTTCGACGACGTCGCCCTGTGGGAGGTCGTGCGCATCGGCAGCTGGAAGACCATGGACGCGGGAACCGTCATCATCCGGGAAGCCGACCAGGGCGACAGCTTTTACCTCCTCGTCAACGGCGAAGTCAGCGTAGCGCTCCTCGGCAAGCAGCTCAACGTCATCAAGCCGGGAGGGTGTTTCGGCGAGATCCTGTACTTCACCGGCCGCATGGGACGCCGCACTACAACAATCACGGCAGCGGGCGAGATCACGGTGATCGAGATCAAGGCCGATGCCTTGCGCGTCGCAACCGACGGCTGCCAGGTCGGATTCAACAAGGCGTTCATGCGCGTGCTGGTCGATCGCCTGACCCAGGCGAACCTGCGATTGGCGGGTCGCGGCTAGCTTCGCGGTGTTCCGGCTCAGCGCACGACCATGACCGGTCGATCGGCGTACTGCACGACCTGCTTCGAGACGGAGCCGAGCAGCAGGCGGGCAAACGTCGAGCGGCCGCGGTCGCCGACGACGATGAGATCCACCCCGTGCCGGTCGGCGTCGTAGATGATCTGCTCCGCCGGATGGCCGACCGCGACCTCGAAGTGCGCCTTGACACGCTTCGCCGAGACCGCCGGCTTCAACTCGGCGAGCAAGCCTCGATGGTAGCGCCGCGAGTTCTCGATCACCGCCTCGGTCTCGACATCGTCACCGATCTCCGGCGGCCGGCATACCGTGAGCACGTACAATTCAGCACCGTGCGTAGCTGCAAGCTCAAGCGCGGTCTCAAACGCCTTCTTTCCGGCTTCGGACCCGTCGTAGCCCACAAGAATTTTCGTGTACATCGCTCAGCTCCGCGGCACCTGCGACGCAGAAGACTGGCCAGATACGGCCTGCCCGGCATCTCCTTCGTCCGGTTTCGGCAGCAGATGGTGCGGGAGAAACCAGATGTTGGCGATGAGCGTCGGTACCACCGCGCTCGCTATCACGGCGGCGACCAGGGCCGAATACTGCGCCTGGGTCACGATGCCGTGCGATAGGCCGAACAGGGACGAAATGGTGCCGAAGGTAAGGCCGGTCGACATCAACAGGGTCGTATACATGCCTTCCTTCGGCGGGGACCGGAACGCCTGGGTCACGGGGTACACGCCGGCAATCTTGGTCACCACCTTGACGGCGAGCATCAGGAGAAACGCGGCAGGCGCGGCGATCAGAGCGGGCACCGAGACGAAGGAGCCGGCCCGGATGAAGTAGAACGGCGTCAGCAAGCCGAAGGTAAGCGTCCGCAGGCGCCGCACCAGCGCGTGGTCTTTGCCCACAGTGCCCGCGAGCAGCATGCCCAGCACGTAGGCAGGGAGCACGGCCTCGCTCTCGGCCCAGCCCGCAAGGGCGCCAAGCCCGAACAGAAACAGGAGCAGGAACTTTGTTTCGAGCTCCGAGGGCCGGCCGCCGAAGCGGCGGAAAAAGCGCGGCGTCAGCCATGGCAGCGCGAGGGCCGCCGCGGCGAGCCCCCCGACGAAGAGCAGCGTTTTCGGCGTGAACGGCGCGAAGATCAGGCCCAGCGCGATCACCGTTCCCAGATCGGTGATGAAGCAGGCGGCCAGAACCGTCTTTCCATAGTCGGTCGCATTGAATCCGAATTCGATCATCACCGCGTACACGACCGCGACCGAGGTCGTGGACATCGCCACGCCGGCCAGCCAGCTCGCCTCGGCGCCCCAGCCCAGCCACCAGCGCGCGGCCGCCGCGCAACCAAAAAACGGCGCGAAAAAACTGATCAGGCCTATTGCAGTCGCTTCCTTCCATTTGCGCCTGAAAACCTCCGGATCCAGCTCAGCTCCGGCGAGGAAAGTGAGGACGATCGCGCCGGTACCGGCAAGGAACTTGATCCAGGTTTGATCCGCTCCGAGAAACGCAGCGCCGAAGGCGGCGCCTAGAACGAGCTGCGCCAGAGTGCCGACCACGATCTCGGAGAGCGCATTGGCCACCTTGATCCAGATCGAGAGCAGCGCCGCGAGCAGCGCAAGCCCGAGCCAGAGTGCAGCCAGACTCCAGATTTCCGTCATTGAAGCCTACGTTCCAAGCTCAGGCGGCGCTCGACTTCGGCGGCTCCCAGCGCTGCGCGGCCTCGTCGTCGGAGGCTCGCGCTTCGACCCAGCGCGCTCCCTGCGGAGTTTCTTCCTTCTTCCAAAACGGCGCGCGGGTCTTGAGGTAGTCCATGATGAATTCGCAGGCGGCAAAGGCCTCGCCGCGATGGGCGCCGGTGATCACTACGAGCACGATCTGATCGCCGGGTTTCAGCTCGCCGACGCGGTGAACCACGAGCGCTTCCATCACGTCCCAGCGGGTTTTCGCTTCGGCGACGATCTTTTCGAGCGCCTTCTCGGTCATGCCGGGATAGTGCTCCAGCGTCATCTTCGTCACCACATCACCGTCGTTGACGTCACGGCACAAGCCGATAAAGCTCGCCACCGCGCCGATCTTGGGGTTGCCGCGCCGCAGCGCCGCTATCTCGGCACCCGCGTCGAAGTCCTTGGTCTGGATGCGCACCGGCACGGTCAACCTCCGGTCACCGGCGGAAAAAACGCGACTTCGTCGCCCGGCTTCACGGACGTCGTCGGCTGCGCCATTTCCTGGTTGACGGCGACGCGCAGGGCCCGCCCTTGCGCGAGCGCCGTGTGCCAAGCACCCCCTCGGGCCATAAGCAGCGTGCGCAAGCCCGCAACCGTGGATGTCGCGGGCGGGATTTCGAGATCTTCGCCGGGTTTGCCCAGCTGCTCGCGCAGGCTCGCCAGATAGAGGACTTTGACCTTCATCGATACAGCTCCGAATACGGCATGAACTTCACCATGTCGCCGGCGCGGATCGGATGGTCGGCCGGATTGTCGACCAGGCCGTCCGCCCACGCGGTGGACATCAGCACCGCGGAGTCCTGCGTGGGATAAAGATCGAGCCCGCCGCGGGCGTTCCATTTTACGCGCAGAAACTCGCGCCGGAGATCGGGTTCGGGCCATTCAAAATCCGCACGCACGGGAAGCGCGTGGGCTTGCACATCGGTGATTCCCTGTGTTCTCAGCAGAAACGGCCGGACGAACACGAGGAAAGTCACGAAGCTCGAAACCGGATTTCCCGGGAGCCCGATGAAATTCGCTTTGCCCACCCGCCCGAACGCGAGCGGCCGCCCGGGCTTCATGGCGATCTTCCACATGAGGAGCTCGCCTTCGGCCTCGACGGCGGGCTTGACGAAATCCGCTTCGCCCACCGAGACGCCGCCGCTCGTGACGATCACATCGCACTCGGCGGCGGCGCGCCGCAGCACTTCTCGCGTCGCGGGCAGCGAATCGGGAACGATCCCGTAGTCGCGGGTCTCGCACCCGAAGATGCCCGCAAGCCCGTTCAGGGTAAAACGGTTCGAGTTGTAGATGCGCCCGGGCGGCAGGGGATCCCCCGGCATGACGAGCTCGTCGCCGGTAAAAAGCAACCCGAGGCGCACGCGCCGACGGACAGGAAGCGACGCGATGCCGACCGACGCGGCGAGCCCGGTGTCCTGCGGGCGCAGGCGCAGTCCCGCAGGAAGCACCTCCCCGCCCGCGCGAATATCGCTGCCGGTGAGCCTGATCCACTCGCCCCGCGCCGGAACCTTCCTCACCACGACCTCGTCGCCTTCCTGCACGCAATGCTCCTGCATCACGATGGCGTCCGCCCCCGCGGGAATCGGCGCCCCCGTGAAAATGCGCGCCGCGGTCCCCGGAGCGAGCGCCTTACCCGTCGAGCCCGCGGGGATTTTCTGGGAGACCTTGAGCCGGGGTTGCGGTCCCTTGAGATCGGCGAGCCGCACGGCGTAACCGTCCATCGCGCTGTTGTCCATGGGCGGCACGTTCATCGTCGAGCGCTGCGCCGCGGCGAGCACCCTGCCCGTCGCCGAGAGGGTCGGCACCGCCTCGGTTTCGCTGACCGGGCGCGCGCCGGCGAGAAGTAGCTCGAGCGCTTCGTCGACGTTGAGCAGGCCTTTGTTCATCTGAATCCGTTGTAGTTCAAGATGAACTCTTCGATACCCTCGTGATCGTTGAGATCGAAGCGGGGCAGCTTCGTTTCAAGCGGCGCATCCGCAGCGATCGCAACGATGTGCGCATCATCCGGATGCAGCAAGGGCTTGCCGTTGTCCTTGCGCCAGATTTCGAGCTTCGGCAGAGGATGATGCTTGTGGCCTTCGACGAGCAGCAGATCGCAGGGCGAAATGCGCTCAATCTGGTCCTCAAGACAAGGCTCACGCTCTCCGCGCAGCTCGTGCATGATGACCCAGCGTCTGTCGGAGACGACCATGACCTCGCTGCAGCCGGCCTGGCGGTGGCGGTAAGAATCCTTGCCCGGTTGGTCAACGTCGAAGCTGTGATGCGCGTGTTTGATCATCGATACCCTGAGACCGCGTTTGACGAAGCGCGGAATGAGCTGCTCGATCAAAGTGGTCTTGCCGCTACCCGACCATCCCGCGAATCCGAATATTTTCATCCCGAGCCGGGCCGGCGGACCGCGCCGGCGAAAAGCGTCATTGTATCAGGGCGTCATTCCCAACCGGATATAGCGAGCGGACCGCTCACTTCGCGTTCGGGAAGAACAGCTGCTCGCCGCCGATCTTGTACTCGGCGATCGTCTTCTGCCCCCCGGGCGACACGACCCAGTCGACAAACGCCTGGCCAAGGTCTTTTTTCACGTTGGGATGCTTGGCGGGATTCACCAGCATCACCCCGTACTGGTTGAACAGGCGCTTGTCGCCTTCGACCGTAATGGCGAGCTCGCCGCGATTCTTGAACGAGATCCAGGTGCCGCGGTCGGCGAGAATGTAGGCGCTCATCGCCGCCGCGGTGTTGAGCGCCGGGCCCATGCCCTGGCCGGTGTCGCGGTACCACGGCCCCTTTTCCGTGACGATGTCGATCCCCGCCTGCTCCCACAGATCGAGCTCGACGAGGTGCGTACCGCTCTTGTCGCCTCGCGACACGAACGGTGCGCCCGCAGCCTTGATCTTTTTCAAGGCGTCGAGGATGTCCCTGCCGCCCGAGACCTTCGCCGGATCTGCCCTCGGGCCGATCAGGACGAAATCGTTGTACATGACGTCGAAGCGCCTGACGCCCTGGCCTTCGGCGAGGAATTTCTCCTCGGCCGATCGAGCGTGCACGAAGACCACGTCTGCGTCGCCGCGGCGCGCGAGATCGAGCGCCTGCCCCGTGCCGAGCGCGACCACGCGCACCTGGATGCCGGTCTTCTTCTGGAAAACTGGCAGGATGTGGCCGAAGAGGCCCGACTGCTCGGTCGAGGTCGTCGAGGCGACGACGATGAACTTTTCCTGCGCCAGGGCGGGCAAGGCGGCGAGCGACGCGGCGAGCAACAACGGTCCGCGTATCAGGTCCAAGGTAGCTCTCCTTTGATGAAAGCAGCGGCTTGCTCCGACTTGGGTCTGGCGAAGAATTCCACGACCGGCGCTCGCTCGACGAGCCGTCCCTGGTCGAGAAACAGGATCTCGTCGCCCAGGCGCCGCGCCTGGCCAAGGTTGTGCGTTGCCATGACCACTTTCGTGCCTGCAGCGTCGAAAGCCTTGATCACGGACTCGATCTCCCGCGTCGCGCTCGGATCGAGGCTGGCGGTAGGCTCGTCGAGGAACAGCACTTCCGGGTGCAGCGCCCAGGCCCGGGCGAGCGCGAGCCGCTGCTGCTCGCCGCCAGACAGCACGCGAGCCGGCCGACGCGCAAGATGCGAGAGCCCGACGCTATCGAGCGCCTCGCGCACCAGCGCCCCGCGGCGGGGCTCGAGGATTCCGGCGATCTTCAGTGCGTACGCTACGTTGGCGTAGGCCGAGCGGCGCAGCATCACCGGCCGCTGGAACACCATGGCCTGCTTCCTCGGAGCGCCCGGGCGCTCGGGCGAGCTCCACTCGATTCGGCCCGAGGAAGGAGCCAGCAGCCCGTGCATGAGGCGCATCAGCACGCTTTTTCCGGCGCCGTTCGCGCCCAGGATGATTGTGCTCGGTCCCGCGTCGATCTCGAGGGAAACCCGATCGATGATGGCTGGCCCGCCGACGGTGAACGAAACCTCCGCGAGGCGCAGCGGGAGAATGGAGCCCTGGTTCATCCGTAGCGCCGCTGCGCCAGCTCCTTGGTCAGATAGGCGGCGGCGTTCACTGCGATGACGATGGCGATGAGGATCATCCCCAATCCGAGCGCGAGCGGCAGGTCGCCCTTACTGGTTTCGAGCGCGATGGCGGTGGTCATCACGCGCGTCACGCCGTCGATGTTTCCGCCGACGATCATCACCGCGCCGACCTCGGCGGCGGCGCGCCCAAAGCCGGCGAGGATCGTGGTCAGCAGCGAGAACCGCGTGTCCCAGAGCAGAGTCAGCGCCGCGTTCATTCGGCGCGCGCCGAGCGAGCGCAGTTGCTCCTCGTATTCGCGCCACGCGTCGTCAATCGCCTGGCGCGAGAGCGCAGCAATGATCGGCAGGATCAGGATCGATTGCGCGACGACCATCGCCAAAGGCGTGAACAGAATTCCGAGCGCACCCAACGGGCCGGCGCGAGAGAGCAAAAGATATACGAGCAGTCCGACTACAACGGGTGGCAAGCCCATCAGCGCGTTCAGCAATACGATTACGGTTTGCCGGCCGGGGAACCTGCCCACGGCGATCGCAGCACCCACTGGCAAGCCGAGCAGGGCGGAGATCGCGACCGCCGACAGGCTCACGCGCAGACTGAGGAGAACGATCTCGACCAGCTTGGGGTCGAGCCGAACCAGCATTTCGACCGCGGCGGTCAGGGCTTCCGACATGCTGGGCTCATGGTGACCGTTCCTACCATCAGTGCTTATCGAGGTTTACGAGGTTTACCCGCGCGCCCAACCACACGAGTATGGTGCCCACAACCATGCCTACTAAATAGCCGTACGGCAGCCCGACCGCTATCAATCCTACGAGCGCAGCGATGGGGAAGTCCAAGCGCGAATCAGCCGTGTCACGGATGAGCCATACCAACGAGAGAGCCTCAAAGAGGAGCAGCACGCCAAGTATGGGCAATGGAAACGCCAGCACTACGTGGTCGAACCCTGATCCGAAGAGAAGCCCCAGCGCGACGAAAATCAGGCCGTAAATGATGACCGACCCGCCGGTGCGGCCGCCAAATGCGTAGTGGCCGGCCATGCCACCGGACCCATGGCACGTCGGTATACCGCCCAACCATGGACTGATCAGATTCATGGCGGCGTACGTGATACCAATTTTGCGGATAGTCAGATTGCGCTCGGGAAAGAGGTCGTGCGCCAGCTGGCGCGTGGCAAGAACAGAGTTGCCCAGCGATAGGGGAATCTGCGGCAACGCGAGCAGCACGAACCCGGTAGCTATGTCCGACAGTTGCGGTACATGAGGAGAAGGCAGGTGCAAGCCCACGCTTGCTGCCAGCGAGCTTGGGTCGAGTCGGTACGCCGCGATTGCGAGTCCAAGAGCAACCACCGGCAAAGCAGCCGGCAGCCGGCGATTTCCCAAGAGCAGCACAACGATAACAAACGCGAGGCCGGCCAGGAGGTAACCCGTCGTGCTCTCCGCACGAACATAGTTCTGCAAGGAGATCGAAGCGAGTTGCAGACCCAGCCCGAACTGGATGCCGCGCACCACGCTTTTGGGAACGACGCGCGCCAGCCACGTGAGCGCGCCCGATGACGCGAGTATCAGCATCGTGAGGCCGATTGCGATTCCCGCGCCGTACAGAATCTCCGGCGCAGTCTGCTGGGCAATGACAATGGCGGCCATGGCTTTGAGAGGCTGGACCGGCATCGGCATTCGGTACGCGAGCCCGGTCAGAATCTGCATGGCGCCGAACATAATGAGCACGCTTGCGCCGTCGAGATGGGATGCGAGGGCAACGCCGATAATGAGCGGCACGTCCGTGCCCATGTCACCGAACGCACCAGACAGTTCATTGCGATCGAAGCGGATCGCGGGGCGGGTACCCGATGTCGTGATATTCATTGGTATATAACGCTGGCGCGAATTCTAATCGAGACCCGTATCGAACGCAAAGCTATCTGGCGCGACGCGCCGGCGCGATGAGCCGGGAGAGCCGCTTGAGCTCCGGCGCGACCGAGCGCGCCGCTCTCGATTCCATGGCACGGTACCGGCGAAGGACTTCCTCTCCCAATTTCGTGACGCGCGCCCCGCCTCCCCCTTCACCGCCGGTGAGCGTCTCGACGAGCGGCCGACGGAAGGCCGAGTTCATCGCCTCGACCAGCAGCCAGGCGCGCCGGTACGACATCTTCATCTCGCGCGCACCCGCCGAGATCGACCCGGTGCGGGCGATGGCGCCTAGCAAATCGGCCCTCCCCGGACCGATCGCCACGACTGCGCCGATGAGAATGCGAATTTTCGGAACGAGCGCTCGGGGCATGGGTTGAAGAAATCGACACCGTTTGCTCAAGAAACGGGGTCCCAGTATAGTTCAACACTCGGGGATCGCAGACTCCCTCGTTAGACGGTGTCCCGTCCAAGCGCTGCGTGTGATCGTTGAATCGAGGACAGCTCGTGGACACCGAAAAATCCGCGATATCGAATCAGCCCCCCGCACCGGTTGGCTTCAGCGAGGCGTTTCGCTACTGGCTGAAGCTCGGCTTCATCAGCTTCGGCGGCCCGACCGGGCAGATCGCGCTCATGCACCAGGATCTCGTCGAGCGGAAACGCTGGATCTCCGAGAAGCGATTTCTGCACGCGCTCAACTACTGCATGCTTCTGCCGGGACCGGAAGCCCAGCAACTCGCCACCTATATCGGCTGGATGATGCACCGCACCTGGGGCGGAGTGATATCCGGCGGCCTTTTCGTATTGCCTTCCCTGTTCATCCTTATCGCGTTGACCTGGGTCTACCTTGCCTTCGGAAACGTGCCGCTGGTCGCCGGGCTGTTCTACGGAATCAAGCCGGCGGTCACGGCTATCGTCCTGTTCGCGGCGTACCGCATCGGGTCGCGTGCACTCAAGAACGCCGTGCTGTGGACGATGAGCCTGGCGGCGTTCGTGGCGATCTTTGCCTTCCACGCGCCATTTCCGTACATCGTGCTCGGCGCCGGCATTATCGGTTACCTCGGCGGACGCATCGCTCCGGGAAAGTTCTCCACCGGGGGCCACGAGGGCGCCGGGAAGGGCTACGGACCAGCCTTGATCGACGATGCCACGCCCACGCCCCCGCACGCACTGTTCCGCTGGTCGCGCTTTGTCCTGGTTCTTGCGGTGTTTCTCGCTGTCTGGGGCGCAGCCCTCGGTGCGCTCGTTGCGCTATTCGGGTGGGAGAGCGAGCTCGCGCAAATGGGCTGGTTCTTCACCAAGTCGGCGCTGCTCACCTTCGGCGGCGCGTACGCGGTGCTGCCCTACGTCTACCAGGGCGCGGTGGAGCACTACCACTGGCTGACCGCGACACAGATGATCGACGGGCTCGCGCTGGGAGAAACTACGCCCGGGCCGCTCATCATGGTCGTCGCCTTCGTGGGGTTTGTCGGCGCCTGGACGAAAGCGGCGCTCGGACCCGAGGCGCTGGCGCTCGCCGGGTGCGCAGGCGGCACCGTGGCGACCTTCTTCACCTTTCTCCCCTCTTTCCTGTTCATCCTCCTCGGCGGGCCGCTGGTGGAATCGACGCACGGAAATCTGCGGTTCACAGCCCCGCTCACGGGGATCACCGCCGCGGTGGTCGGCGTGATCCTCAACCTCGCCGTGTTCTTCGCCTGGCACGTGTTGTGGCCTGCGGGGTTTTCCGGGGGATTCGAATGGTTCTCGGCGCTCCTCGGACTGGCCGCGCTCGCCGCTCTGTGGCGCTATCGGACTGGCATGATCCCAGTGATCCTCGCCTGCGGCGCAGCCGGCCTTGCGCACCATCTGATCGCGGGCTAGGCCAGGGGCTCGTTGGAAAAAGCAAAGGGCGCCCGCAGGCGCCCTTTGTCCATCGTGCCCGATCGCTGCGTCTTACTTTCCTCCCACCTTAGGGACCGGCCCTTTGATGCCCTTGTTCTTGCGATAGTTCGCCGCCGCCTTGTCCTGGTACTTGCCGAGCAGGTCCGCGTCCTTCTTCGCCGCTTCGTCGGCTTTCGCCTTGGCTTCCGCGGCCTTGGCCGGATCGGCTGGGGCAGCGGGCAGCTTCGCCCAGACCACTCCTGCGGTCGCCGCCATCGCGACGCTCATCAGCAGAATGCGAAAATTCATGGCGTCCCTCCTCAATGCTGAGCCTGCGGCGCGGCGGGTTGACCGATCGCCGTCCCGGCCTTGATCTTTCCGGACTTCACGTCGTTATACCAGTACTCGTGGTGCTCCTTCGCCCAGGTCTCATCCACGTATCCAGTGCGCATCGCTTCGTACGCCCCGTCCAGGCCGATCGTACCAAGGTACATATGGCCCAGAGACATAGCCAGCACCGCGCCGGCCGAAACCATGTGCACCACGTTGGCCTCGATCATGACCGCGCGAACCTGGTCGAAATTGGGGAACAGCAGGACCAGACCCGAAGCACTCACGAGCAGGCTCAATACCACCACGCCACTCCAGAACCAGACCTTCTCGCCCGCGTTGAATCTGCCGGAAGGAACGTGCTCGCCAGAGATCATCCCGCCCAGCTTCACGAACCACTTGATATCGTAGAGGCGCGGGAGGTTGTCCTTGAGGAACATAACGATGAACATCAGCAGGCTCACGATGAACACAGGCCCGACGAAATTGTGTGAATGTTTCGAAAGCTGCGCGAGCCAGGCGAACAGCGTGTAGCCGATCACCGGCAGCAGCACGTATTTGCCCACCATCATGATGAGGCCGCTCACACCGAGGATGACGAAGCTTATCGCGACCACCCCATGCGTATAGCGCTCGAACGGGGTGAAGCGCTCGATCAGCCGGCCGGTGGGCGCGCCGTGGACCTTGATGCTGCCGCGCCACTTGTAGAAGGCACCGATCACGAGAACGACCGCGGCGATCAGCCATCCGGCAATGGGCGTGATCCAGCTGTTCTTCAGCTGTCGCCAGGTCTCTCCGTAAGTCTGGACCAGCACGCCCGTTTCGCGACCCTTGATCGACGTGTACTCCTCTTTTCCCGAGCGCACGTCGCGCCACGTCGGCGCGTTGTTGTAGGGCTGGGATTGCGCACGTTGCTGCTGCGTTTCCTGCTGCTGCGCCACCGAAGTGCCGGCAAGGGGCAGCAGCAGCATAGCAACGGCGAAAAGACGCCGGCAAACCACCATCGGCTTCATCGCCTTGCTCCTATTTCGCCCGAGTCATTTCGTTCTGGTAGAGATTGCGGGTCCTGATGGCGTTTTCCCAGCTCGTTTGGTCGCCTTTGGTCCACTTCGAGGACGTGTAGAGGCTCGCGGCCGGGTCGTTGTCCCAGGGCTTGCTGTCCGGCTTCCCCTGGTACTTGCCCTGCTTGTAGACGATCACCTGCTCGCGCTCGCCGCATGCCTCGAGCCCGGTTGCAGCGATGAGCGCCGCCGCCGCGAGGACGAACGCCTTCATGACTTCGCTCCCGCGGGCGCAGCCTTCTGATCGGGCTTGCCGTACGCCGTGCCCCAGCCCCAGACTTCCGAGCCCTTGCCGCGCTTCAGCACCCTCTCCCGGTAGATGTCGGCGATCACGTCGCCGTCGCCGCCGAGCAGCGCCTTGGTCGAGCACATTTCGGCGCACGCCGGGAGCTTGCCCTGGGCGAGACGGTTCGAACCGTACTTCGCGAACTCTTCCTTCGACAAGTCCTTCTCCGGGCCGCCCGCACAGAAGGTGCACTTGTCCATCTTGCCGCGCAGTCCGAAAGCGCCCGCCTGCGGGAATTGAGGCGCGCCGAACGGGCAGGCGTAGAAGCAGTAGCCGCAGCCGATGCACAGGTCCTTGTCGTGCAGCACCACGCCTTCGTCGGTGCGGTAGAAGCAGTCCACCGGGCAGACCGCCATGCACGGCGCGTCCGAGCAGTGCATGCACGCGACCGAGATCGACTTCTCGGCGCCGACGATGCCGTCGTTGATGGTCACCACGCGGCGGCGGTTCACGCCCCAGGGAACCTCGTTCTCCTGCTTGCAGGCGGTCACGCAGCCGTTGCACTCGATGCAGCGCTCGGCATCGCAAAGGAATTTCATTCTGGCCATGGTCGTCTCCTCTCCCTATGCCCGCTCGATTTGGCAAACGGTCGTTTTTGTCTCTTGCATCATCGTCACCGAATCGTAACCGTAGGTCGTGGCGGTGTTCACCGCCTCGCCGCGCACGATCGGCGCCGCCCCGTCCGGGTAGTACGGCAGCATGTCCTTGCCCTGCCACCAGCCCGAGAAGTGGAACGGAATGAAGGCGTGGTCGGGCCCGACGCGCTCGGTCACCAGCGCCTTGACCTTCAGGCGCGCGCCGGTCGGCGTCTTCACCCACACGTACTCCCCGTCGCGGATGTTGCGGTTGTTCGCCGCAATCGGATTGATCTCCACGAAGTTGTCCTGCTGCAGCTCCGCGAGCCAGGGGTTGGAGCGCGTCTCCTCGCCGCCGCCCTCGAATTCGACCAATCGGCCGGAGGTGAGGATGATCGGGAAGGTCTTGCCGATGTCCTTGTTCTTGTCCTGGATAGACTTGTACAGGGTCGGCAGGCGCCAGAAGGCCTTCTTGTCGTCATGGGTCGGGTACTTCGCGACGAGGTCCGCGCGCGTCGAATAAAGCGCCTCGCGATGTTGCGGGATCCCGTCGGGGAAGTTCCACACCACTGCGCGCGCCTTGGCGTTGCCGAACGGGTGACAGCCGTGGTTCTTCATCACGACGCGCTGGATACCGCCGGAAAGATCGGTCTTCCAGTTCTTGCCTTCGGCTTCCTTCTTCTCCTCGTCGGTGAGCTCATCCCACCAGCCGAGCTTCTTCAGCAGAACGTGGTCGAACTCCGGATACCCGCTGGTGATGTCCGCACCTTTCGAGTGCGAGCCGTCCTCGGCGAGCAGGTTGACGCCGTCCTTCTCCACGCCGAAGTTCGCGCGGAAATTCCCGCCGCCGTCCATCACGTGCTTGGAGGTGTCATAGAGGTTCGGCGAGCCCGGGTGCTTGAGCGCCGCGTTGCCGTAGCACGGCCACGGCAGCCCGAAGTAGTCGCCGTCGAGTACGTAGCCGGTCTTGGCGTCCTTGCCGCCCTTGGCGCGCAGCGTCCTTACGTCGAAAACGTGCATGTTGCGCATGTGCGCCTGCAGCCGCTCGGGCGACTGGCCGGTGTAGCCGATCGTCCAGCTCCCGCGGTTGAACTCGCGGGTGATGTCCTCGATGTTCGGCTCGTCGTCCTTGACCTTGATGTTCTGCTTGCCGTCCCGCTTGCCGACCAGTTGGTCGGCAAAGCCGAGCTTCTTCGCGAACAGATACATGATGGTCTGGTCGGGCTTGGACTCGAACAACGGGTCGATCACCTTCTCGCGCCACTGCACCGAGCGGTTGGACGCGGTGACTGAGCCTTCGGTCTCGAACTGCGTCGCGGCGGGAAGCAGATACACGGCGCGGTCCTTTTTCGCTTCTTTCCCCGCGGTCTTGAGGATCTGCATGCCCTGCTCGTCGAGCGGCATCGCCGCCATCGAGGCGGTCGCCGAGGGATACGGATCGACCACCACGAGCAGGTCGAGGGCGTGCATGGCCGCCTGCATCTCGATGCCGCGCGTCTGGCTGTTCGGCGCGTGCCCCCAGTAGAACACGCCGCGGATGTTCGGATCCTGGTCGATGTTCTCGTTCTTCTCCAGCACTCCGTCGATCCAGCGTGACACCGTGATGCCGGCCTTGGTCATCATCCCGGGCGAGACGAACTGGTCTTGCAGCCACTTGAGGTCGACGTTCCACACCCGCGCCCAGTGCGCGTACGCGCCAGGCGCGAGGCCGTAGTAGCCGGGGAGCGAGTCGGGGTTCGGGCCGAGGTCGGTTGCGCCCTGTACGTTGTCGTGCCCGCGGAAGATATTGGCGCCGCCGCCCGCGACACCGATGTTGCCGAGCGCGAGCTGCAGGATGCACGAGGCGCGCACCATGGCGTTGCCGATGGTGTGCTGCGTCTGGCCCATGCACCATACGATGGTGCTCGGCTTGTTCTTAGCCATGGTCTCGGCGACCTTGTAGACCTCGGCCTCGGGCACGCCACAGGCTTCCTCGACCGCCGCCGGCGTCCACTTCTTCATCACGTCTTCCTTGACCTTCTCCATCCCGTAGACGCGGTCGTGGATGTATTTCTTGTCCTCCCAGCCGTTCTTGAAGATGTGATGGAGGACGCCGAACAGGAACGGGATGTCGGTGCCCGAGCGGATGCGGATGTA
This sequence comes from Betaproteobacteria bacterium, assembly GCA_005884455.1. Taxonomy (GTDB): domain Bacteria; phylum Pseudomonadota; class Gammaproteobacteria; order Burkholderiales; family SG8-39; genus VBDM01. The sequence goes on along the minus strand of VBCH01000239.1, from coordinate 7,675 downwards.
CTGGTCGGCCTTGGCCGCGGTGCGCGTGTAGCGCGGGTCGGCGACCATGATCTTGCAGCCGTTTTCCTTCGCGCGCAGCGAATGCATCATCGACACCGGATGCGCCTCGGCAGCGTTCGAGCCGATGTACAGCGCCGCCTTGGAGTTGTTCATGTCGTTGTACGAGTTGGTCATCGCGCCGTAGCCCCAGGTGTTGGCGACGCCCGCGACCGTGGTCGAGTGGCAGATGCGCGCCTGGTGGTCGGTGTTGTTGGTGCCGAACAGGCGCACCCACTTGCACATCAGGTAGGCCTGCTCGTTGTTGTGCTTGGAGGAGCCGATGAACATCAGCGCGTCAGGACCCGACTCCTTGCGGAGCGCGAGCATCTTGTCGCCGATCTCGTTGATCGCCGTATCCCAGGAGATGCGCTGGTACTTGCCGTTCACCAGCTTCATCGGGTATTTCAGGCGGTGCGAGTGCTCGGTCATGCCGTGCTCTCGCACCGAGGCGCCCTTGGCGCAGTGCGCGCCGAGGTTGAGTGGAGAATCGAACACCGGTTCCTGGCGCACCCACACACCGTTCTGGACGACCGCGTCGATCGCGCAGCCGACCGAGCAGTGGGTGCAAACGGATCGCTTCACCTCGACCTTGCCGCCCTTGTCGTCGGCGGCATCGGCCTTGCCGATCATGTTGAAGGGCAACTGGCTCGCGAACGCGCCCGCGCCGGCCGCCAGCCCGGAGCGCTTGAGGAAGGCGCGCCGGTCGATCGTCTTCGCCAGCATCCCCGAGAGGCTGCGCGAAAGACGGCTATTGCCGGGAGAAAGATGAGCGGGAGCGCCAGCGGATTTCCTGGTGAGCATCATGGTTGCGCCTCCTCGGGTCAGACTTTTGCGGTGTTGTAGTAACTGCGGACGTGGGCAGTTTCCTGATAGCCGCGGCCGCGCCTCTTGTCGTTGTTCGTCGCGGGCTGCGCGGTGGCCGGGTTGATCGCCTGAGTGGCGATCGCGGCGGCCGTTGCGGCCCCGCCAGCGCCGACTGCAAGTAGGAAGTTTCTGCGGCTGAGCCTGGATTTAGTTTGATTTTTCATAATGCGGTCTCCTTCCTATCATCAACGCCAAATATGCACGCTATTGCATGGGGAATTAGAACACCTTTAAGGCCTCGCGTTCAACCACTAAAAACGACGAGGCAAAGTGGGAAACGTACTTATAAAACCTGGCCTTTTCGTTGGCGGACACTGCAAGGCAAAATCCCTCGAAAGAGCGCTCGATGTAAGCGCTGAAGAAGCCACGCTGCTTTTGCAACGCAGCATCGTCCGAACCCTCTGAAATCAAATGTCTCATGACTTCGAAGAGCCCGGCAAAGTGATCCTCCGGCTCCCGGGCGGCGCCCGCCTTGCCCAAACCGAGAGAGGCGAGGTCCTGCTTCAGCCGGACGAGGATTTTCTCCCGTCCGGTCGCAGCCAGATAGGAGCTCGCGTAAGGCGTCACCTCGGCCTTGCCCGTTCCGACGAAGAGTTCGTCGTACTCCAGGCGAGCGGCCTCGGCTTCCGTTGCCCCTGCCGCCGCCGCCAAAGCGTTCCACGGGCCGTCCAGCCGGCCGCCGGCGGTGGCGATCCCGGCGGAGCCCGCGATGGTCCGGAGCAAGCCCGCGTCGGGCCCCGCGTAGAACAGCCGCGCGAGCAGCGCGTAGTATCCGGCGCGCGCCTCATCCTCCTGGATGAGGGGCGCGTGGAATTCGAGCGGAGTGACGGTCGAGCTCACTTCTTGACGTCCTGTATCGAGATCTCGTCCTTGTTTTCCATCATGTCCACCACGCGGCAGTCGCCGCACATCTGAAGGCGTTTCAGCGAGCCGTCACCCGCGAACATCGAGTGACCGGTGAGCTTGCCGAGCATGTTGCTTACCATTTGCCGCGTGCCGAAGGGCTTGCCGCAGCGCACGCAGTTGAACGGCTCGGCTTCGTTGAGGACGACCTCCTGCTTCGCCTGCGCGGTGAGCAGCAGGCGCGGCGCGAGCGTGATCGCGCCTTCCGGACAGGTCTTCTCGCACAGCCCGCACTGCACGCAGTTGCGCTCGATGAATTTCAGCATCGGCTGGTCGCGCCCGTCATGCAGCGCCGATTCAGGACACGCGCCCACGCAGGCCATGCACAGCGTGCAGGTTTCCTTGTTGACGAGCACCTGGCCGTACGGGGCTCCGGCGCCGAGCGCTATGCTCTCCTGAGGCTCGGGTGCGAGCTTAGCGAGGTGTTCGAGCGCGAATTCGAGCGTGGTGCGCTTCTCGGCGGCTAGATTGTAGGTCGCGGGCTTCGATGCCGTCGCTGCCGGCTGGAGCGCCCACACCTCCTTCTCGAGCGCCGCAACGCTGTCGGTCGCGAGCAGCATGAAATGGGCGCCGCCATAGCCGAGCGCGTTGACGATGGTCTCTGCGAAACCCATCTGCTTCTTCAGCGCGTCGCCGTACTCGCCTGCTTCCTTTGGCGTTGCGAGTACCAGCACCTGGCTCGCCCCGTAGGCGAGCGCTGCGAGCAGAACGTCGATGCCGACCGAAGCGGGATGATGGACTTCGAGCGGAATCGCACGCGCGGGCAAGCCCGTCCCGCGCCGCGCGAGCTTTGCGATGAGCGCGCGGCTCTCGCCCGCGTCGTGCAACAGGAGGCACGCGTCCTTGCCGCCCGCCTGCGCGTAGACCGAAAGCAGGCGCTTCAGCCGCGCGCCGAAGTCGGGCACGCGCGGATAGGCGTAGGTCATGGCGCCTGAAGGGCACACGGTCGCGCAGCCGCCGCAGCCCATGCACAGATGGGGGTCGACCTTGACGTGATCGCCGTCGGGCGTGATGGCAGCAGTCGAGCACACGTCGATGCACTGGTTGCAGCCGATCTTGCTGGAGCGGCTGTGGGCGCATATCTTCTCGTTGTAGGCGAAGAAACGCGGCTTCTCGAACTCGCCGACCATCTGCGCAAGCTGCGCCGCCGCGAGCGCCTGCTCGAGCGGATCATCGCCGGGCGCGAGATAGCCCTGGGGCGGCTGGGGTGTTTTGACGAGTGGATCGCGCGAAAGGTCGAGCACCATGTCGAAGCGCTCGCTGCGCGCGCGTTCGACGCGCTCGAAGTCTATGGCGCCGATCGCGCCACAGGCTCTCACGCACTCGCGGTGCGACTTGCACTTGTCCGTGTCGATCTGGTAGGAGAAGTCGATCGCCTGTTCGGGGCAGGCGTGGATGCAGGCGTTGCAGCGCGTGCAGACTTCCAGATCGATTGCGTTGTCCTGCTGCCAGGCGACCTCGAACGCGCCGAGATAGCCTTTCACCGACTGTACTTTTCCAGACCACACCGGGTAGCGCCGCTCTGCGGGCAACTCTCCGCCGCGCCCCGTGGTGAGCAATACATTGACGTCGAGCTGCCCGGCGAGTTTTTCGGCCCAGGAAATCGCCGCTTCGGCCGGCCCGACGATCAGCAGCTCGCCACCCGACCTGTAAGAGACGCCAGCGACCGGTTCGGCTTCGGGCAGATCGGCGAGCGCCAGCAACGCTGCGATCTTGGGCGTGGCCTTCGCGCCCTCCTTCGACCATCCCGCATGCTCGCGGATGTTGACGAATTTGATGTCCGAGGTGGAGCCCGCCTGATCCGCCAGCTCCGAGAACAGCGGCGCTTCCTGCGTGCACGCGATCACGCAGGCTTCGTCCTTCAGCGCACCGTGGAAGCTCGCGACCTGCTTGCGGCACAGCTCCGTGTGGATTTCAATCGGCTCCTTGAGCTTGAGCGCTCCCGCCAGCGCCCTGGCGTCCAGCGCCATGGTCCGGTTGCAGTTGCACAGCTTCAGGGTTTTGTCGTCTAAGGCCATAAAGCGGGATCAGGCGGGCTTTGCCGGAGGCTTTGAATCCCGAGTGGGAGGTGACTCGGGCTCAGACACCATCCTCGGGTCATCCGCAACCTGGAGAGGGGGCGCTTCCGCCGCCGGCGTGCTTCCCGCGGCCGCGGCCGCTCTGGCGGTTTCGGCTTCGATCTCCCTGTCCCTTTCCGCCGCATCCTCCGGGAAAAGCAGCCGGTTCGCTTGCTTCAGCGACTTCAGCATCTCCTGCGGAATCGGGTCCGGCTTGGAATAGTCGTCGATGTACGTGTCGAGCCCGTCCATCACATTGAAATGCGGATCGTGGAAGAGTTTTTTGAGCGCGGACTGGCGCAGCTTCTCGTCCACTCCGGGACGCAAGAAATCCTGATACTCGGAGGCGAGTCCCTTGAGCGTATCCACGGGCGGCAATTCCGTCTTCGCTGCCGGCCGGGTCGCGGGGGGTACGGCCGTGGCCGGTGGCGCCTTGGTTTCGGGCGCAACCTCCGGCGGCCCAACCGGGTCCTTCGCCGAATCGAGCTTGCGACGCGACCAGCGCGACAGGAACGGCTCCTTGCCCGTGCTCACGCGGCGTCTCTCTTCGCGCCCTTGAACGAGGGCGGGCGGCTGCGTTTCTTCTTCGCCTCGGGCTTGTAGTGCTTCTCGACGTACTCGGCGAGCCAGGAAATCCACTCGACCGGCATCGGCACGCCGTCCACGCGCGCTCCGCCATCCATCTGGCGCGCCGCTTCGTTGTAGCTCACGGTCACCGATTGCGGCGCGCCCTTTCCGTCCTCCTCCAGCCAATTCACGAACACGTAGGGCTGCGGCGAGTACAGGTTGAGGTAATACCCCTCCGACTCGTCGTGGAAGAGTTCCAGCTTGAACCCCGGATGCAGCCATTGCGTGCTCACGCTGTCCTGCCGCAGCACCCGCGCCGCCGAGCCGGGTTCGCTCGAATCGGTCAGCACGCCGATCGGCTCCCATTTCTCCGACTGCCAGCGGTTGTCGAGCTGCGTGCGCTGCATGACGACCGCAATGGCGAGGTTTGGGTAAGGCATTTTGCGGCTATACTCAGCGGTTGAGGAACGATGAATTATGAACCGCATTTCATGATGCGGCTACGCAAACCATGACGGACCGGGTCATTCCCATCAACGACGGGCGCAGGACAAAACCCTTTCCTCCCAAGGGGGAATCGGGTGGATCAGAGCGCTCGGCGCAGGACAGGCTCGGCCGCAGGCTGCACGACCTGCGCATCTCGGTCACGGACCGATGCAACTTCCGCTGCATCTACTGCATGCCGCGCGACGTGTTCGGCCCCGACTACGCGTTTCTCCCGAAGAGCGAATTGCTGAGCTTCGAGGAGATCGCACGGCTGGCGCGCGTTTTCAAAGACCACGGAGTCGAGAAAATCCGCCTGACCGGCGGCGAGCCGCTCCTGCGCAGGAACCTCGAGCGCCTGATCGAGATGCTCGCCGACATTCCAGGGCTCGACCTTACGCTCACCACTAACGGCTCTGTCCTCGCGAAAAAAGCGCGGGCGCTGAAAGCAGCGGGCCTCACCCGCGTCACGGTCAGCCTCGACTCGCTGGACGAGGCGGTATTCCGCAGGATGAACGACGCCGACTTCCCGGTCTCCGAAGTGCTGAACGGCATCGATGCAGCCGCCGCCGCCGGGCTCGCGCCGATCAAAGTCAACATGGTGGTGAAGCGCGGCGCGAACGAGGATTCCGTCATCCCGATGGCGCGCTATTTCAAGGGCAGCGGCCACATCGTGCGCTTCATCGAGTACATGGACGTCGGCGTGACCAACGGCTGGCGCATGGACGACGTTCTTCCCTCGGCGGAGATCGTCCGCATGATCGGCGAGAAGATGCCCCTCGAGCCGGTCGAGCCGAATTACACGGGGGAGGTCGCCGAGCGCTGGCGCTACCGGGACGGGTCCGGGGAGATCGGCGTGATCTCCTCGGTGACGCAGGCCTTCTGCCGCACCTGCACTCGTGCCCGCCTCTCCACCGAGGGCATGCTCTATACCTGCCTTTTCGCCACGGCGGGCTACGACCTGCGCGGGCTGCTGCGCGGCGGCACTTCCGACGAGGAGATCTCGGACGCAATCGCGCGCATCTGGCGGGCGCGAGCCGACCGCTATTCCGAGATCCGCACCGCGGAGACGGCCAAGCTGCGCAAGATCGAGATGTCCTACATCGGCGGATGAAGACGCCGCACCGCCTCAAGCTCACCCACGCTTCGAAGCCCCTCACCTTCGAAGTCGAGGCTATCAACGAGCGCGGCGAGGCCGTGCCGACGCCGATAGCGGGCGAGCATCCGCTCACGCTCTACGTGGACAAGCGCGAAATCGTCACGCTGATGACCCTCGGCCAGGCACCCGAGGCGCTCGCCATCGGCTACCTGCGCAACCAGCGCCTGGTGAAATCCGTCGACGAAATCGCCGCGGTGCAGGTGGACTGGGAGACGGCGTCGGTTGCGATCACGACGCACGCGCCCCTCGAGGGGCTGGAAAAAAAGATGGAGAAACGCACCGTCACCACCGGCTGCGGCCAGGGCACGGTGTTCGGCGACCTGATGGAAGAAGTCGACTCGATCAAGCTGCGCGAGGACGTGACCCTCACCGAAGATGCGCTGCACGCCGTGCTCGACGCGGTGCGCCGCCACGAAGCCATCTACAAGGAGGCGGGCGCCGTGCACGGCTGCGCGCTGGCGAGCAACACCGCCGGCGGCGTCGAGATCCTCTACTTCGTCGAGGACGTCGGCAGGCACAACGCCGTGGACGCGATCGCCGGACAGATGTGGCTCGACGGCGTGGACGGCTCGGACAAGATCTTCTACACCACCGGGCGCCTCACCTCGGAAATGGTGATCAAGGCAGCGCAGATGCGCATCCCTTTCCTCGTTTCCCGCTCGGGCCTCACCAAGATGGGCCACGAGATCGCCAACAAGGTCGGGATCACCATGATCGGCCGCGCGGCGGGCGGAAAACACTACCTGCTCTTCACCGGCAAGCACCGCTTCAGGAAGACCGTCGCGCCGACGATGGTGGCGTAGCGGCGAGCGCGCCTTGCAGTCCTCGGTGACCGGACTGATCCTCGCGGGCGGCAAAGGCAGCCGCATGGGCGGGGTGGACAAGGGCCTGCAGACGTTTCGCGGCAGGCGCCTCGTCGACCACGTGTACGAGCGCTTCGCACCGCAGGTCGGCGGCGTCATCATCAACGCCAACCAGAATCACGAGGAGTACAAGACTTTCGGCGTGCGCGTGGTGAGCGACGCGATCGGAGGGTACGCAGGCCCGCTCGCAGGACTGCACGCCGGACTCTCCATTTCCAAACGGCCGTTTCTCGCCTCAGTCCCCTGCGATTCGCCGTTCCTGCCTGCGGATCTGATCGAGCGCCTGTACCAGCGGATCGACGAAACCGGCGCCGAACTCGCCGTTGCGAAGACGGGCGAACAGCCCCACCCGGTGTTCTCGCTCATACGCCGCGGCGTGCTCGACCACCTCACCGACTTCCTGAAAGATGGCGGGCGCAAGATCGACGCGTGGTACGCGACGCTCAACGTCGTCGAGGTCGGCTTCGACGACGAGCCGGACGCGTTCTCCAATATCAACACGCGCGAAGAGCTACAAACCTGGGAAAACGCACCGCGAACGATGTAGCCGTCACCGCGGCGCAATCTGCCCGCGCCCGGCTGAGGCGAACCGGGCTTTCTACTGCACGGTGACGGGAAAGCCCGAAGCGCTGGGTGTGCCGGTGGAATCGAACACGAACAGGTAAGCCGTCTGCCCGGTGGAGAAGCTGCCGAGATTCACCGTGATGCCGATGGAAGTGTCGCTCCAGCTGGTGGGAATC
>VBCH01000263.1 GCA_005884455.1 Betaproteobacteria bacterium | reverse complement strand
GCTTGAAGGGCAGGTGCGAGGCCTGTCCGCCGTAGACCTTGTTGCCGATCTGGCGCTTGGCATAGTTGACCAGGATCTTCCTCTGACCGCGCTCGACGAAACAGACCGCCCACGTCACCAAGACGACGGCGATTGTAATCGCGAGCGCCGTGAGCGGAAACATGGCGCCGGTCCGGACTAGCTCGAGCATTCCGGCCACTGCATTCGGCAATCCCGCCGCGATTCCGGCGAAGATGATGATCGAGATGCCGTTGCCCAGGCCGCGCTCGGTCACCTGCTCGCCGAGCCACATCAGGAACATGGTGCCCGTGACCAGCGTGACGACGGTGGTGAAGCGGAACATCAGGCCCGGGTCGATCACGAGCCCGGGCTGTGACTCGAGCGCGATCGAGATGCCGGTCGCCTGGAAAAGCGCGAGGAACACCGTCCCGTAACGCGTGTACTGGGTGATCTTGCGCTGGCCCGCCTGGCCTTCTTTTCTCAGCTGTTCCAGTTGCGGCGACACGGCGGTCATAAGCTGCATGATGATCGAAGCCGAGATATACGGCATGATGCCGAGCGCGAAGATGGTGAAGCGCGAAAGCGCTCCGCCCGAGAACATGTTGAACAGGCCGAGAATCCCTCCTTGTTGGGACTGGAACAGTTCCGCGAGCTTGATCGGATCGATGCCCGGCACCGGAATGTGCGCGCCGATACGGAAAACCACCAACGCCAGAAGCAGAAACGTCAGGCGCTTCTTCAGGTCGCCGTATTTGCCGGTCTTGCCGAGCTGTGGGTTCGGTGTCGCCATCTAGGCCTTTCCGCCCTTCTTGGCGTCCGGCCCAGGCCGAGTTTCCCTTGCTTCGCGCTTGCCTTTCCCTTCGCCCTTTTCTTTCCCGCCGCGTTCGTCTTTCGATTCAATCGCTGCTTTCGTGTCGCTTGCACGCTTCTCGGGTCTCGCTTCCCCTTTTGCCGTTTGGCTCTCGGCCTGCGGCTGGGACACCGGTACCACCTTCGGCTCACGTTTCGGCTTGGGTTGGGGAATCGGGGCATCGGTGCTCCCGCCCGCCGCCTCGATTGCGGCGCGCGCGCCCTTGCTCACCGCGACACCAGTAAGCGTCACTTTGCGCGTGAGTTTGCCGGAGACGATCACCTTGGCTCCCTTGGCCGATCCCGGAACGACGCCTGCCTCTTTCAACACCGCCAGGTCGATTTTCTCGGTTTTGACACGCTCGAGGTCCGACAGCAGCACTTCGGCGATGTCCTCGCGGGTCGGCGATCTGAAGCCGCGCTTGGGCAGCCTGCGCTGCAGCGGCATCTGCCCGCCCTCGAAGCCCACTTTATGGAAGCCCCCGGAGCGCGCCCTCTGACCCTTGTGCCCGCGGCCGCCCGTTTTGCCCGTCCCCGACCCGATGCCGCGGGCAACGCGCTTGCGCACGTGCTTGGAGCCTGGAGCGGGTTTCAGAGTATTGAGTTCCATTTATCCCTCGACGCGCACCAGATAAGTAACGCTGTTGATCATGCCGCGGACTTGCGGCGTGTCCTTGAGCTCCACGGTTTGACGCAGGCGCCGCAGTCCCAGGCCGCGCACGGTGGCGCGATGCTCCCTCTTGCAGCCGTTGGTGCTTTTGACGAGCGTCACGCGGATTTTCCTGTCGGCCATGCGTCATCCTCTCAGCTGGTGATTTCCTCGATCGACTTGCCGCGCTTGGCCGCGATCTGCGCGGGAGTATTCATCCTTTTCAAGCCGTCGAGCGTCGCGCGAACCACGTTGTAGGGGTTGGTCGAGCCGATGCACTTGGCGAGCACGTTGGTCACGCCCATCACCTCGAACACCGCGCGCATGGGGCCTCCGGCGATGATGCCCGTCCCTTCGGAAGCCGGCTGCATGATCACTTTCGAAGAGCCGTGCTTGCCGATCACGGCGTGCTGCAGCGTGCCGTTCTTCAGGGACACCCGGAACATCTTTCGGCGCGCCTCTTCCAGGGCCTTCTGGACCGCCACGGGCACTTCGCGTGCCTTGCCCTTGCCCATGCCCACTGCGCCGTCGCCGTCTCCGACGACGGTGAGCGCGGCGAAACCGAGGATCCGTCCGCCCTTCACGACCTTGGTGACGCGGTTCACGGACACCATCTTCTCCTTCAGGCCGTCCGAGCGCTGTTCGCCGCCCTGCATTCTGGGTTGCATTCTCGCCATCGCGATTCCTTTAGAGTGCTCGCCTAAATCGGGACCTCGGGAGGAAGGCCTCCCGTTCGTCGCCAAATCTAGAACTTGAGGCCGGCCTCTCGCGCGGCGTCTGCCAGCGCTTTGACCCTGCCGTGGTACTTGTAGCCGGAGCGGTCGAACGCGACGGCCTCGATGCCCAAACCTTTCGCTTTCTCGGCTATACGCTTGCCTACCGCGACTGCCGCCGCCTTGTTGCCGCCGTTCGGGACCGTGGTGCGCACTTCCTTCTCCGTGGTGGAGGCGGAAGTCAGCACCTTGCCGTCCACCGATCGCAGCTGGGCGTATATGTGGGTGTTGGTTCGATGCACAGCCAGCCGCACCTTCGCCAATTCACGGATTTTTCGGCGCGTCTGCGAAGCGCGCCGTAGCCTTGCCGCTTTTTTGTCGATCATCGCAGTTCCCTACTTCTTCTTGGTTTCTTTCAGAACTACCCGCTCGTTGGAGTAGCGCACGCCCTTACCCTTGTACGGCTCGGGTGACCGGTATGCGCGCACCTCGGCGGCGACTTGTCCCACGAGTTGCTTATCCAGCCCCTTGATCACGATTTCGGTTTGAGAGGGAGTCTCGACCTTCACCCCTTTGGGCATGGGGTGCACCACGGGATGCGAAAAACCCAGGGTTAGGTTCAACTTGTCCCCTTGCGCCTGCGCGCGGTAGCCGACCCCGACCAGCGTCAGCCGCTTCTCGAAACCCTTTGTGACTCCGAGCACCATATTGGCGGCGAGCGCCCGCAGGGTTCCCGACATGGCATTCGCCTCGTCCGAATCCTCGAGAGCCTTGAATACCAGCTTGTCGCCGTCCTTCGCGATGCTGACGTCCCTTCGCAGCCGCTGTGACAGCGTCCCGAGCGGCCCCTTGATGGAGAGGGCTTCGCTTGCAAGCGTTGCCTCGACGCCCTTGGGCAGGGTTACGGGATATTTCGCGATCCGTGACATGGCGATTCCTAAGCTACGATGCAGAGCACTTCGCCGCCGACACCGGTGGCGCGCGCCTTGCGATCGGTCATGACGCCCTTGGAGGTGGAAACGATCGCGACGCCGAGCCCGTTCATGATGCGAGGCAGCTCGTCGCGCCCCTTGTAGATCCGCAACCCCGGGGTGGACACTCGCTCGATTTTCTCGATCACAGGCTGCCCCGCGTAGTACTTGAGGCCGATCTCGAGCTCCGGTTTCCCTTCCTTTTCACGAATGGTGAACCCGTCGATGTACCCCTCGTCCTTCAGCACCTGGGCGATGGAAATCTTGAGCTTGGAGGAGGGAACGCCGACCGCGGTCTTTCCGACCATCTGGGCGTTGCGGATGCGGGTCAACATGTCGGCAATGGGATCGGTCATGCTCATGCGGGAGGCCCTCCTACCAGCTCGCCTTGATGAGGCCAGGAATTTCGCCGCGCAGCGCTATTTCGCGCAGCTTGTTGCGCCCGAGCCCGAACTTGCGAAACACTCCGCGCGGCCGGCCGGTCAGCCTGCAACGGTTGCGCAGCCGCACGGGCGAGGCGTTCCTCGGCAGCTGCTGCTGCTTCTCGCGCGCTTCCTGGCGCTCTTCGTCGGAACGCCTGGAGTCGTTGATGATTGCGAGCAGCGCCGCGCGTCGGGCGGCGAACTTTGCCACCGTCTTGCGGCGCTTTTGGTCGCGGTTGATCACGGCGAGCTTGGCCATGGCGATCCTTCAGGTCTTGAATGGAAAGTGAAAGGCGGTGAGTAGCGCGCGCGCCTCGTCGTCCGTTTTCGCGGTGGTGGTGATGCTGATGTTGAGCCCCCGCAGAACATCGATCTTGTCGTACTCGATCTCCGGGAAGATGATCTGTTCCTTGACGCCGAGGCTGTAGTTGCCACGGCCGTCGAATGCGCGGCTCGAGATGCCGCGGAAGTCGCGGATGCGCGGGATCGCCACGGTGACCAGACGATCGAGGAACTCGTACATACGCTTGCCGCGCAAGGTGACCATGCACCCGACCGGAAATCCCTTGCGGACCTTGAACGTCGCGATCGATTTCTTGGCTTTGGTGACCACGGGCTTCTGGCCTGTGATCTTGGTGAGATCGGCGACCGCGTTGTCCAGGATTTTCTTGTCCGTCGTCGTCTCGCCCACGCCCATGTTGAGAGTGATCTTCCTGATGCGAGGCACCTGCATCGAGGTCTTGTACCCGAACTTCTTCATCAGGTCGGGCACGACGTCCTTGCGGTAGTAGTCTTGTAGGCGGGCCATAAAGGGTTTTCGAAATCCTAGGGGATCAAGCGTCCACCATTTCGCCGTTGGACTTGAACACGCGCACCTTGCGCCCATCCTCCATCTGCTTGAACCCTACGCGGTCGGCCTGCTTGGTCTGCGGGTTATACAGAGCGACGTTCGAGACGTCGATGGGCATGTCCTTGTCCACGATGCCGCCCGTCTGACCCTTCACGGGGTTGGGGCGCTGGTGTTTCTTGACGCGATTGACCCCCTCTACGACGAGGTGCCTTGCATCCACGATCCGCAGCACCGTCCCGCGCTTTCCCTTGTCCTTGCCGGCGGTGACGATGACGTCGTCGCCTTTTCTGATTTTTTCCATTGAGTTGTCAGTCGCGGCTGTTAATCACAGCACTTCAGGGGCGAGCGAAACGATCTTCATGAAGCGCTCGCTGCGGAGTTCCCGGGTCACGGGTCCGAAGATGCGCGTGCCGATGGGCTCCAATTTGGGCGTAAGAAGCACCGCCGCGTTCGAGTCGAACCGGATGCGGCTGCCGTCCGCGCGGCGCACGCCGAAGGCCGTACGCACCACCACCGCGTGGTAAATTTCGCCTTTCTTGACACGGCCACGCGGCGCTGCGTCCTTGATGCTCACCCTGATGACGTCGCCAATGTTGGCGTAGCGGCGTTTCGAGCCGCCCAGCACCTTGATACACATCACAGCGCGCGCGCCGGTGTTATCGGCGACATCGAGCACCGTCTGCATCTGAATCATTTTCCGTCTCCAACTTGTCCGGCCCGAATACGCTACGGGCAGGCAGTTTTGGATCCCGTCCGGGACGTGAAAAGGCAGCGAATTCTACGCGAAATCAAACTCCTTGCCAAGACAAATCCACCTACGCGGCGCGTGCCTTCTCGACCAGCTTGGCAATCCGCCACGCCTTGGTCCTGGAGATCGGGCGGCACTCCTCGATCATGACCAGGTCACCCTCGCCGCACTCGTTTTTTTCGTCGTGGGCGTGGTACTTCTTCGAGCGGGTCACGATCTTTCCGTACATCGGATGGGTGACGCGGCGCTCGACCAGTACCGTCACCGTCTTGTCCATCTTGTCGCTGACGACTCGTCCGGTCAGCGTACGGGTGGTCCTGGCTTCGCTCATTTCACTTCCGCCTTTTCCTTCAGGATGGTGCGCACCCGCGCGATGTCACGCCGCACGCTTTTGAGTTGGCTGCTGTTGGTGAGCTGCTGCGTCGCCTTCTGCATGCGCAGACCGAACTGGGCACGCAGCAGCTCCTCAAGCTCCTTGGAAAGCTGCGCCGCATCCTTGGCGCGGAGTTCACTGGCTTTCATGATCATGCTCTCTTGTCGGACCCTCACCCCATCTGACGGAACACGAAAATTGTGCGCAGAGGAAGCTTGGCCGAGGCGAGCGCAAACGCTTCCCGCGCCGTCGGCTCGTCCACCCCGTCCATTTCGTACAGCACCTTTCCAGGCCTGATTTCAGCGACGAAATACTCCGGGTTTCCTTTGCCGTTGCCCATTCGCACCTCTGCGGGCTTTTGCGAAACGGGTTTGTCCGGAAAGATGCGGATGAAGATGCGCCCGCCCCGCTTGATGTGGCGCGTCATGGCACGGCGTGCGGCCTCGATCTGGCGCGCGGTCAGGCGTCCGCGCGTCGTCGCCTTCAGGCCGTATTCGCCGAAGGAGACCTTCGTCCCCCGCGTAGCGACGCCCCTGTTGCGTCCTTTCTGTTGCTTGCGGTATTTTGTTCGAGCCGGTTGAAGCATTGAATCGCTCCTCGCCTAAGCCTTGGGCTTTCTGGATTTCTTCACTGCGGTTTTCGGCTTCGCTTCCGACTTCGCTTCGGCTTTCCCCTTCGCTTCGCTCACGGCCTTTTTCGCGGCGACCGGATGGGGCCGGGCGGCCTTGGGCTTGGCCTGAGGCGCGGCGGTGCTCCCCGCGTCGGACGCCGTCTTGGCTGCGGCGATCGGTTCGGGCTTGTCTTCGAGAGCGCTAGTCACGGGTTTGGGCGTCGCCTTTTTCACTTTCTTCGCGGCGAGGACCTCGTCGGCGGTCGGAGCAGGAGGCGCGACCGGCTGATCGCCCTTGGCCATCACTTCCCCCTTGTACACCCAGCACTTGATGCCGATCACGCCGTAGGTGGTCTTTGCCTCGGCAGTTCCGTAATCAATGTCAGCGCGCAGCGTATGAAGCGGGACGCGCCCCTCGCGATACCACTCGGTGCGGGCAATCTCGATGCCGTTCAAGCGCCCCGCGCTCATGATCTTGATCCCTTGAGCGCCCAGGCGCATAGCGTTTTGCATGGCGCGCTTCATTGCGCGGCGGAACATGATCCGTTTTTCCAGCTGCTGCGCGATCGAATCCGCTATGAGCTGCGCATCGACCTCGGGTTTGCGGATTT
>VBCH01000238.1 GCA_005884455.1 Betaproteobacteria bacterium | reverse complement strand
CCTCGAGCTGATCCGCTACCTCCTCACGCACTTCGATCGCGACATGGGCACGCAGATCGCGGCGCTCGACGCCCTCGACCGGTATTCGCTGCAGCGCAAGCGCCCGATCACGCTCCCGCTGCTCAAGGAAGCGCTCGGCTTGCTCGACGCCGCCAAGCGTTGACGCGAGAGGGCAAGGACTTGGAACTGGCGCTCTTCGACCTGGACAACACGCTGCTCTCGGGAGACAGCGACTACGAGTGGGCGCAGTTCCTGATCGAGCGCGGCGTGCTCGAGCGCGCCGAATACGAGGCCAAGAACGACCGTTTCTTCCGCCAGTACAACGCGAGCGAGCTCGACATCCACGAGTTTCTCGAATTCCAGCTCGCTCCCCTCGCACGCTACCCCCGCGAGAAGCTGGACGAATGGCACGCCGAATTCATGCGAACCAAGATCGAGCCCATGATCCGTGCAAAGGGGGTGGACCTCGTTCGGCGGCACCTCGGTCATGGAGACCTTTGCGCGATCGTCACCTCCACCAACGCCTTCATCACAGCGCCGATCGCACGCGAATTCGGCCTGGACCTGGTCGCGACCGAACTCGAAGTCAGGGATGGAAGGTTCACCGGAAAACCCTCGGGAACGCCCTGTTTCCGCGAGGGGAAGATAACGCGTGTAGAGGAATGGCTGGCCGATGAGGGCCGGATACTCGCGTCGTTTACGGAGATCTGGTTCTACAGCGACTCGCAGAACGATCTGCCCCTGCTCGAGTACGTCACGCACCCGGTCGTGGTGGACCCCGACGAGGTCCTGCACCGGGTAGCGGTCAAACGCGGCTGGCAGATCATCAGCCTCGCATGAAGACCGTTCCGGTCCTCGTCGTCGCGCTCGTTCCCGCGAGCCTCGCGCTCGCGATCGCGTTCGGCAGCGTCGATCTCGGCCCGGCGCAGCTCGCCGACGCGCTCCTTTTCCGCGGCGACGAGATCGCGCGCGAAATCGTCTGGGGCGTGCGCGCGCCCAGGGCGCTCGCCGCGTTCGCCTGCGGCGGGCTCCTCGCGCTGGCGGGCGCGCTGCTCCAGGTGCTCCTCAGAAACCCGCTTGCCGATCCCGCCATTCTGGGTGTCTCCGGCGGGGCAGCGGCCGGCGCGCTTGCGGCGATGCTGCTCGGCGTCGGCGCGGCCGGCCTGAATCTCGCCGCGCTCGCCGGCGCCTCGATCGCGGCCGGCGCGGTGTTCGCATTCTCCCTGGGGCGCTCGGGATGGAATCCGTACCGGGTGCTGCTCACAGGCGTCGCGCTCGCCTCCGGATTCGGCGCGCTCGTCGGGCTGATGCTCTCGCTCGCACCCTCCGCGCAGGTGCAGGGAATGCTCTTCTGGCTGCTCGGCGACCTCTCGCCCGCGGCCGACCCGAGCGTCGCGCTCGTCGTGCTCGCGGCGTGCGCGGCGCTCGCCTTCTCGCAGTCGGCTGCGCTCGACGTGCTGATTCTCGGCGAAGACAAGGCGCGCTCGCTCGGCGTCGCGGTGGCGCGGCTGCAGGCCATCGCCTTCGGTTGCGCGACGCTCGCCACCGTCGCAGCGGTCCTGCTCGGCGGCTCGATCGGTTTCGTGGGGCTGGTGGTGCCGCACCTGCTGCGGCTCTCGGGCATCCACCGCCACGGCGCACTGCTCCCGCTCTCCGCGTGTCTGGGGGGAAGCCTGCTGGCCCTCGCCGATACGCTCGCGCGCACCGCGGCGGCGCCCGCCGAACTTCCGGTCGGCGTCCTCACCGCGGCGATCGGCGTCCCCGTGCTGCTCTTCCTCCTCGGGAGACTGCGCTGATGCTGGAGGCCGCCGGACTCGGACTCTCCGCGGGCGGGCGCGAGCTCGTTCGCGCGCTCGACCTCTCGCTCGCGCCGGGCGCTTTCTGGTCCCTTCTCGGGCGCAACGGCGCGGGCAAGACGAGCCTCGTCCTCGCTCTCGCCGGATTGCGCTCCCCGCAAGCCGGAACCGTCGCGCTCGACGGCGTCGCGCTGGCCGCGCACCCGCGCGGCGAGCTCGCCCGGCGCATCGCCGTGCTGCTCCAGGACGAGGAACCCGATTTCTGGGGTAGCGTGCTCGACTACGTCATGCTCGGCCGGTATCCGCGCTCGAGGAGCGCCTGGAGCCGGGACGAGGAAGGCGCGGCGGCCGCGCGGCACCGCCTCGCCGAGCTCGACCTGGCCGATCGCGACGCCCAGACATATCGCACGCTTTCCGGCGGGGAGCGCCAGCGGGCGCGCATCGCGCAGCTCCTCCTGCAGGACGCGGACATCCTGCTGCTCGACGAGCCGCTGCAGCATCTCGACCTGAACCACCAGGCTCAGGTCATGCGGACCCTCTCCCGGTGCGCGTCCGGCGGAAAGACGGTGCTCGCGGCGCTGCACGAGCCCGGACACGCCGCCCGGCACTGCGACTTTGCGGTTTTACTGTATGATGCGGGCCGCGCGAGCCTGGGGCGCTCAAGCGACATGCTCACCCAAGCCAACCTCGAAGCGCTGTACCAGTGCCGGCTGGAAGCGGCGGGCACCGGGAGTTTCCTTCCCTCTTGATCAAGAAATTCATCCGGCGCGTCCTCCGGTTCGGCTCCGGCTCCGAGCCGAGAACCGTCCCAAAGGAGCAGCACGGAATCGGCCGCGAGGCGATCTCGCCCGGCTCGCGCAAGGTCTGCGAGCTGCTGCACGCCGAAGGCTATCAGGCGTATGTCGTGGGCGGCGCGGTGCGCGACCTGCTGCTCGGCCTTCGCCCCAAGGACTTCGACGTCGCCACAGACGCCTATCCGGAGGAGGTGCACAAGACCTTCCGGCGCTCGCGCCTCATCGGGAAGCGGTTCAAGCTCGTGCACGTGATGTTCGGGGAGGAGACCGTGGAGGTTTCGACTTTCCGCGCGCGCACCCCCGTCGAGACCGAAAAGCACGGCGGCGACCGGCTTCACGAACGCGACCACGTCGTCGACGAGCACGGCCGCGTGGTGCGCGACAACATCTACGGCACGCGCGAGGACGATGCCATCCGGCGCGATTTCACCATCAATGCGTTGTATTACGATCCGGCGAGCGAGACCATTCTCGACTACCACAACGGCCTAAGGGACTTGCAGCGGAAATCCGTGCGCATCATCGGCGACGCGCGCGCCCGTTACCGGGAGGACCCGCTGCGGATGCTGCGCGCCGTGCGCTTTGCCGCGAAGGCGGGATTCTCCATCGACGAGCGCACGCGAAAACCGATACGCGAGCTCGCTCATCTGCTCGGGAACGTCCCCCCGTCGCGGGTCTACGAGGAAATGCAGAAGCTGCTGCTCTCGGGCCACGCGGCGACAGGCCTGCGCGAACTGCGCAGCGAGGCCCTGCACAACGGTCTGCTGCCCCTGCTCGACGTCATCTTCGAGCAGCCGATGGGCGAGCGCTTCGTCACCCTTGCGCTCGAGCAGACCGACGGCCGCGTGCGCTCGGGAAGGTCCGTGTCGCCCGCCTTCCTGTTCGCGGCCCTCTTGTGGCACGAGGTGCTCGCGGCGTGGAAAAAAGCGCAGCAGCGGGGGCTGACGCCGATCCCTGCTCTGTACGAGGCCATGGACGCCGTGCTCGACATCCAGACCGACAAGCTCGCGATTCCGCGCCGCCTCACCGCAGTGATGAAGGAGATCTGGGCGCTGCAGCCGCGCTTCGAGCAGAGGAGCGGCCGGCGTCCTTTCGGCCTCCTCGCGCACGAAAGATTCCGGGCCGCATTCGACTTCCTCGTGCTGAGGAGCGGGAGCGGCGAGGCGCCCCAGGAACTCTCGCAATGGTGGGAAAGGTTTCAGCACGCAGGCGAGGCCGAGCGACAGGCGATGCTGATGGCGCCGCAGCCGGGCGAACGGCGACGGCGACGGCGCCGCCGCCGCAAGAGCGCGTTGCCGCCGCCTGGCCCGGCGCAGGCTTGAAACGGGCACAGGGCGGCCTGCGCGGAATACCCGATGACACCCGGCGCCCCGCGGTTTATTCTCTCGGAGGAGGCTGGTAGCAGATGCATCGCATTCGACGCGCGCCTAGGGGGGGCATGAAACGGGTTCTGGTCGTGCATTTTTCGCAATCCGGCCAGCTCGCGTGCGTGGCGCGCGGCCTGGTTTCGCCGCTGGCGGACGCGGGCGACGTGGAGCTCGTGGAAGAGGTCCTGCGCCCTATCCGGCCGTATCGGTTCCCCTGGTCGTTCTGGAACTTTCTCGAGGTGATGCCGGAGACAGTGCTGCTCGAGCCGCCGCCGCTGGAACCGCTGGCGGTGCGCGCGGAGGAGCGATTCGATCTCATCGTGCTGGCGTACCAAGTCTGGTATCTCGCGCCCTCCGGCCCCATGACCGCTTTCCTGAAAAGCGAAACCGGAAGAAGGCTCGTGCGCGGCCGGCCGGTAGTGACCGTGATCGCGTGCCGTAACATGTGGCTCGCGGCACAGGAGACGGTCAAGCGCCTGATCCAGGAAGCCGGCGGGCGATTGCAGGACAACGTGGCATTCGTCGACCGCGGCGGAACGCTCGCGAGCTTCATCACGACGCCGCGCTGGCTCCTGACGGGCCGGCGCGACCCGTTCTGGGGCCTGCCCGGAGCGGGCGTGGCGGAGGAGGAAATCGCGAACGCCGGCCGTTTCGGTCGGGCCTTGCTGAACGCGCTCCGGGCCGACCGCGAGCGCGAGAGCTCGCCCATGCTCGCCGGCCTGGGCGCGGCAAGCGTCGATCCCCGGTTGATCTTCAGCGAACGCGCGGGGCAGCGCATGTTTTCGCTGTGGTCGCGCCTGATCCGCCGGGGAGGCGCACCGGGCTCGGCCGGCCGCAGGCTGATGCTCGCATTGTTCTGCGTATATCTCGCTGCGGCGATACTGCTCCTGTTTCCCTTGAGTCTGCTCGCGCAACGCCTGATGCGCCCGCTCTTCTCCCGGCGGCTGGAATCGCAAAGGACGTATTTCGAGCTTCCCTCGGGGCGGTGACCGGGACGCCGACAAGAGCCATCATGAGCAACGCCGCCTACATCACGCGCAGCTCGGTGTGCCTGCCGAACCCGCCCGTCGAGAACGATCAGGTCGAGACGATACTGGGACAGGTCGGCGAGCGCCCGTCCCGCGCCCGCCGCATGGTACAGCGCAGCAACGGCATCCGGCGTCGCCACTACGTGATCGACCCGGCCACGGGAAGGCCGAACTACACGAACGCGAGCCTTACCGCCACGGCGATCAGGGGACTGGCGGGGGAAGGCTTCGCCCTCGAAGACATGGCCTGCCTCGTATGCGGCACGTCCAATCCGGACCAGCTGCTGCCCAGCCACGCGGTCATGGTCCACGGCGAGCTCGGCGTGCCGGTTTGCGAGGTCGTGGCAACCGCCGGCGTCTGCCTCTCGGGGGCCACGGCGCTGAAGTACGGCTGGATGTCGGTCATCTCCGGCTGCGCGCGCAATGCGGTGGTGACGGGCTCCGAAGTCGCTTCGCTCGTTTTGCTTGCGCAGAATTACGCGGTGGAGCCGCTCAACGGTGCGCAGATCCTGGAGGAGAGCTCCGAGCTCGCATTCGAAAGGGATTTCCTTCGCTGGATGCTGTCCGACGGCGCGGGTGCCTTGCTTGTCGAGCCCGCGCCGCGGCGCGGACTCAATCTGCGCGTCGAATGGATCGATATTTTTTCGTACGCACACGCCTTGCCGGCGTGCATGTACATGGGTGCGGAAAAGCAGTCCGACGGCGCCTTGCGAGGCTGGATGGACTATTCATCGTGCGAGCGCGAAGCAAATTCGGTGTTCACCCTGAAACAGGACGTGAGGCTCCTCAACGAGGCGGTAATCGAATACACCTTGGTCAAACCACTCCAACGCATCATGGAGCAGCGTTCGCTTTCGGCGGAACACGTGGACTGGCTTCTGCCGCACATGTCCTCGGAATACTTCCGCGCGCCGGGCGTCGCAGCGCTCGCGCGCGTCGGGCTGCCGATTCCGCAGGAACGTTGGTTCACCAATCTTGAGCGGGTGGGTAACGTCGGATCGGCCTCGATTTACATCATGCTCGACGAGCTGCTGCGCAGCGGCAAACTACAGGAGGGACAGCACCTGTTGTGCGTCGTGCCGGAGAGCGGACGCTTCACGAGCGGCTTCATCTACCTCACCGCCACCGCGCATGCGTGAGCGCGATGTGCCTCAGGAGGGCAACGCGACCCTCGCGGGCCATCGCAAGGCCGTCTACGCGGTCTCCGACGACGGCAAGCTGCGCCTCGTGTCCTCGCGCGGCTGGGAGGTCGAGGAGATCGTCACGCGCCAAGCGGTCGAGGATCTGGAGAGGCGCGCGATGCAAGCCCGCGCGCGGGCGCGAGCGGGTGAATCCTCGCCGCTCGAATACCACATGTATCGCGCTCGCATGGACGTCGAGCTGCTGTCGCAAGTCACGGGCCTGTGGCGCTGGCGCGTGCGGCGCCATCTCAAACCGGCGGGTTTCGCGCGCCTGCCGCCCGCACTCAAGCTGCGTTACGCCGAAGCGCTGGGCATTTCGAGCGAGGCCCTGGACAGGGTCGACTAGGGATGCCCGATTCTTTCGTGCACGCGCACGCCGCGCATTGCGAGTCCGGCGTGATGTCTTCGCTCCTGCACCATCACGGCCTGCCCATTTCCGAGGCGATGGCCTTCGGGCTCGCGTCGGCCTTGTCCTTCGCCTACCTTCCGTTCATCCGCATCAACGGCCTGCCGCTCGTGTCTTACCGCATGCCGCCGCGCGCGGTCATCAAGGGCCTCGAGCGCAGCCTGGGCCTGGACATGCGTTTCGAGACCTTCCGCTCGCCCCCGGCCGGCATGGACCGGCTCGACGCGCTGCTCGATGCCGGCAGGCTCGTCGGCCTGCAGACCTCGGTGTTCTGGCTCCCGTACTTCCCGCCCGATCTGCGGTTTCATTTCAACGCGCACAACCTGTTGGTCTACGGGCGCGAGGGCGATGAATACCTCATCAGCGACCCGGTGGCGGAGACGACGGTTCGATGCGCACGGGAGGACCTCCGCAGGGCGCGCTTCGCCAAGGGGATGCTCGCGCCCAAGGGGCTGCTCTATTACGTCGCCGCGAGCCCTGTCGCGCCCGATTGGGTGCGTATCGGGCGGCGGGCCCTCGCCCGCACGGCGCGCATCATGCTCGCTCCCCTGCCCCTGATCGGCGTGCGCGGAATGAAGCTGCTCGCGTGGCAAATCGAGCGCCTGCCGCTCGCCGACGGCGGGGAACACGCGCGCTTGTACATCGGCAACATCGTCCGCATGCAGGAGGAGATCGGCACCGGCGGCGGCGGTTTCCGGTTCCTCTATGCGTCGTTCCTCCAGGAGCTGGCGGCCAAGACCGGCCATGCGGCGCTCGACGGGCTCGCGTCGCGCCTCGTCGAGATCGGCGACCGCTGGCGCGAGTTCGCGCTCGCCGCGGCACGCATGATCCGCGGCCGCGACGCGCTCTCCCCGCCGGCATTGGCGGAGCGGCTGCGCGCTCTGGCCGCCGAAGAAGGAGTTTTTTTCCAGAGCCAGCATCGCGTCCAGCGCGCATGGGCACCCTGAACCTCGACGCCTTGTCGTTTCGCTACCCCGGCCGCGGCGAAAACGTGTTGGACAAGGTCACCCTTGCCATTCCCGCGGGTGGAATTTTCGGTCTGCTCGGGCCGAACGGGGCGGGCAAGACCACGCTGATCTCGATCCTCGCGGGGCAATTGCGCGGGGCGACCGGGCGCATCAGCGCCGGCGACGAGCCGCTCGAAGCCTTGCGCCGCCGCCGGCCGCACAGCCTGGGACTCGTGCCGCAGGAATACGCGTTCTACCCGATGCTCACTTGCGCTGAGAACCTGCGCTTCTTCGGGGCAATGCAAGGCCTGGCCGGCGCGCGGCTCAGGGAACGCGTCGCGGCAGCGGCCGCGTTCGCCCGGGTCGAGAGCGTGCTCGGGCGGCGTGCGGGGCGGCTCTCAGGCGGCTTGAAGCGCCGCTTGAATCTCGCCATCGGCCTGCTCGGAGAAACGGAGATCCTCCTTCTCGACGAGCCGACCGTGGGAGTCGATCCGCAGTCGCGCGCCTTTCTGCTGGAGTCGATCCGCTCGCTTGCCGGAGCGGGACGCACGATCGTCTATACCAGCCACTACATGGAAGAGGTCGAAGCGATCTGCGACCGGGTGGCGATCATCGACAGCGGCCGTGTCTTGGTTTCGGGCGCGCTCTCAGAGGTGATCCGCGACGACTCGGATCTTGAGGAGCTCTTCATGCAGCTGACCCACCGGTCGCTGCGTGACTGAAATGCGGCGACTCCTCGCCTTGTGGGAAAAGGAGTACCTCGCGCTTTCGCGCGACCTTCTCGGGCTCGCGGTGCTGTTTCTGATGCCGGCCGCGTTCATCGTGGTGATGTCGCTCGCCCTGAGCGACGTGTTCAGGGGCGGCCCTGCACGCCAGACAGAGTTCGCGGTGATCGCTTTCGACGGTCCAGAGTTCGCGAAACAACTCACCGAGCGCCTGGCGGGCGATGGATTCCACCCAAGTCCGGAGCCAGCCGAGCGCGGCGTGTTGCACGTCACCAAACCTGCACTAACCCTGATCGTACCGCTCGGCTTCGAGCGCGCGCTCGGTACGCCGCTCGGGAAAGCCGGTTCTCCACCGGCGCTCAAGCTCGTGGCCGATCCCACCTTACCCCCGGCGCTACTCCTCGCATTCCAGCAGCGCGTCCTAGGCGTGGTTCTCGCACTACGCGTATCGGCGATGATGCGCCAGGCCGGAATCGCTGCCAACGCGGATGCGTTCGACCTGAAGCGGGCGGCCACGCTCTCCGTCGAAACGATAGGCGGCTCCGGACGCCCCTCCTCGGTACAGCAGAACGTGCCGGCCTGGCTCATCTTCGGGATGTTCTTCGTAGTGATGCCGATCTCCTCGCTCTTCGTCGTGGAGCGGCGCGAGGGCACGCTCGCACGGCTGGTGAGCCTGCGGGTCCCGTTCTCGATGCTGCTCCTGGGGAAGGTGGGGCCGTATTTCGTCGTCAATCTCGCTCAAGCCGCGCTGATGCTGCTCGCCGGACGGACGCTCGTGCCCTGGTTCGGCGGCGAGACGCTCGCGCTTCCCGCGCGCTGGGACTTGCTCGCGGCGGTGACGGCGTGCACGAGCTTCGCCGCCATCGGCTGGGGGCTCCTCGTCGCAGTGTGCTCGCGCACCCTCGAGCAGGCGACCGTGATCGGCGGCGTCGGCAACATCCTCGCCGCGGCCGTCGGCGGCATCATGGTGCCGCGCTTCGTGATGCCCGAATCCATGCAGAAGCTCTCGGAAGCCTCGCCGATGGCCTGGGCCCTCGACGGGTTCCACGCGGTGATCCTGCGCCAAGGCGGTGCCGCCGACATCGCCGCGCCCTGCGCGAAACTGCTCGCCCTCGCCGCCGCATTGCTCGCCGCCGCCTTGTGGGTGCACCACCGGCGCCGCGTGCTCGTTTCCGCGCAATGACCACCCGTCATGCGATGATTGCCGAGTTGACGGCGCTGATCCTCGAGGCGACGGAAAAAGCGCCGATGGCGCCGCCCCTGTCGCCCGACGAGGCGATTTTCGGGACGGGGACGCGGCTCGCGCTCGACTCTCTCGACGCGCTGCAGGTATCGATGGCCCTGCAGAAGCGCTACGGCGTGCGTCTCGCCGACAGCAAGGAAACGCGGCGCATCCTCGCCTGCGTCGGCAATCTCGCGGACTACCTGCTGCAGAAACGCACATGACCGGCACCTTCGTGCGCGCCGCCGCGCTCGCGAGCGCGCTCGGACCGGATCTGGACTCGGCGGTCGAGCGCCTCGCGGGCGCGCCCGTCGCGCCGGCCCGAAACACGAAAACCGGCGGGGCCTGGCCCTATTTCGCGATCCCGATCTCCGGGGGCGACTGGAGAGAACGTGCCGAAGCGATCGCGCGCTCGGTGGCCGGGGACCTGCGGCGCGAAGCCGCGATCGAACCGGCGCGATGGGCGGAGCTCCCCTGCATCGTCGGCTCGTCCTCCTTTTCCGTCGGCGCCTGGGACGAGGGCGGATGGGCGGCGCTCGAGCCCTCCTTCGAGTTTGCCTCAAGGCTCGCAAGGGCCTTCGGCGTGCGCGGCCCCGTGACTGCGCTCAGCACCACGTGCACTTCGGGCTTGAGCGCGCTCGACGTCGCGCTCGGTCTGATTGCGGAAGGCGAATTCCGCGAGGTGCTCGTGCTCGGCGCGGAGTTCTGCAATCGCCTGACCGTGGCCGGTTTCGCGGGGCTGGAACTGCTTTCGGCGACCGCCGCGCGTCCCTGCGACCGCGAGCGGGACGGTCTGGTCCTGGGCGAAGCGCTGGCGGCGGTGCTCGTGTCCGCGGCGCCCTCCCCGTGGCGGATCGCCGCGCTCGCCACCGGGATGGACGCGGCGAGCGTCACGGGGCCGGCTGCGGACGGCGCCGCGATCGCAAGCGCCATGCGGGCCGCGATGGGCGGCGCGCGCTGGGAGAGCGCCGCCGTGGACCTGATCAAGCTGCAATCGGGCGGCGGGCGACTGGCCGATTCCGCCGAGGCGAACGCGGTGCGCGAATTGTTCGCGCCGGTGCCGGGGGCGGTGTCGCTCAAGGGCGCGCTCGGCCATACGCTAGGGGCAAGCGGCCCCGCGGAGCTCGCGCTGCTCCTCGCGAGCCTCGCG
Source organism: Betaproteobacteria bacterium (assembly GCA_005884455.1). Lineage (GTDB taxonomy): Bacteria > Pseudomonadota > Gammaproteobacteria > Burkholderiales > SG8-39 > VBDM01. The sequence goes on along the minus strand of VBCH01000238.1, from coordinate 36,866 downwards.
CGCGGGCGCGTCCCGGCGACCTGGGGTTTCGCCGAGCGCGACGGCGAGCTCGGCCTCGCGCCCTCGGGCGGCGACGCGCAGGGCGTGCGTCGCGTGCTGTTCAATCTCTCCGGGTTCGGCGGAAGCGTGATGAGCCTGGCGCTGGAAAGGGCGCTGTGACGGTGTATTTGCTCGCGCCCACGTCATTGCGCGTCGCACCGGACGACTTTCCCGCGCGGGTGCGGGCGCGCTTCGCCTCCGAGCTGCGCCGCGCCGGCCGCTTCGCGCAGCTTTGCCTGCTCGGTGCGCAGGCCTGTCTTGATGCCGCGGGCGGCGACGGCGCGCTCGGAGTCCTCTGGGCAAGCGAGTTCGGCGCGCTGTACGCCGCGCGCGCCGCGCTCGACGAGGACCTGAGGCGCGGCGAGGCGGCGATGCCGTTCACCTTCATCGCGACTCAGCCGCATCTCGCGGGCGCGCTCCTCGCGCAGCGCTCGCATCCGGTCACGCGCACGGCCTGCCTGTATCTCCCGGCGGACGCCTGGCCCTCGCTCCCGCGCCTCGCGCAACGCTGGCTCGCGGAGTGCGAGCGGGTCCTCGTCGGCTGCGTGGAGGAATCCGGCTCAGGCGGCGTGGCGCATCGCAGCGATTGGTGCCTGTTCCGGAAAAAGCCCGCCGCAGGGGCGCTTCGCTGCGAACGCTCGCTAGAGGCCGAAAGCGCGGCCGACGCGACCACGGAGGACTGGATCCCACGCGTCGCCGCCTGGCACCGCCCGGCGCCGCTCCTTCTGCGCGGCGGCGAGGACGCGTGGAGCTTTGCTTCCGATGGATGATCAGACGGCGCCGACGAAGGCCTTCATCGGCCTGGGAGCGAATCTCGGCGACCCGGAAGCCCAGGTGCGCCGCGCCTTTGCTGCGCTCGCCGAGTTGCCTCGGACGCGGCTTCTCGCCGCGTCTTCGCTCTACCGCAGCGCGCCGGTGGGTGTGGTCGCGCAGCTCGATTTCGTCAACGCAGTCGCCGAGGTCGAGACCGCGCTCACCGCGCGGGCCCTGCTGGAAGCGCTGCTAGCCGAGGAGAAGCGTTTCGGCCGCACGCGCGAATTTCCCAACGCGCCGCGCACCCTCGACCTCGATCTCCTGCTCTACGGCGATCGCGTGATCGCGGAGCCCGGGCTCGTCGTTCCGCACCCCCGCATGCACGAACGAGCCTTCGTGCTCGCGCCCCTCGCCGAGATCGCGCCGGACATCGCGATCCCGGGCAAGGGCCGCGCCGCGGCGCTCCTCGCCGCATGCGCCGATCAGAAAATAGAGAAGATCGGATAAGCTATCTGTTGCAACGATGAAGCTGCCCGCACTGCTCGTTTTCCTCCTTCTCCTTCCGGGTCCCGCATCGGGGGCCGGAACCGCCGGGCCGCTCGCCCTGCCCAGCTGGTTCACCGAAACTTTCCTCGATTTCCGTGAAGACGTTGCGCAGGCCGCTCGCGAGGGCAGGCGGCTGATGATTCTCTTCGAGCAGGACGGCTGCCCCTACTGCAAGGAACTGATCCTGACCAACTTCAGCCAGAAAACGATCGCCGACAAGGCGCGCAAGAAATTCCTCGCGGTTTCGCTCAACATCTGGGGCGACCGCGAGGTGACCTGGACGGACGGGAAAAAATTCTCAGAGAAGCGTCTCGCGGCTTTCCTGAAAATCCAGTTTACCCCGACGCTCCTCTTTTTCGACGAGCGCGGCGGGATCGTGGCGCGGCTGAACGGCTACTATCCGCCGCACCGCTTCGAGGCCGTGCTCGACTGGGTCGCCGGCCGCAGGGAAAGGAAAATCGCGCTCGCCGAGTACCTGCGCACCGCGGTACGCGAGCCTGCGGGGGAGCAGCTGCACGACGAGCCCTTTTTCCTCAAGCCGCCCTACGATCTGCGCAGGCGCGGCGCGAAGCCGCTCGCCGTCTTCTTCGAGACGCCGTCCTGCGCGGCCTGCGACGAGCTGCACCGCGAGGGCTTTCGCCGCGCGACAATCGTCGAGTCGCTGAAGCGCTTCGACGTGGCGCGCTTCGCGCTCGGGGAGCGCACTCCGGTGACGACTCCGGCGGGAGACAGGCTCGCGGCCGAGGACTGGGCGCGCTCGCTCGGTCTCTCCTACGCGCCTTCGGCGGTTTTCTTCGGCACCGACGGCAAGGAGGCATTCCGCATCGAGGCCTACCTGCGCCCGTTTCACCTCTGGGGCTCGCTCGAATACGTCGCGAGCGGGGCCTACCTGCGCGAGCCGAACTTCCAGCGCTTCCTCCAGGCTCGCGCCGACGAGCTGCGCGGGCGCGGCGAAGCAGTCGATCTGTGGCGGTAGCGACGCGCGCGAGACCTCTCCTGCGGCGCGTGTATGATGGGCGCCCATTTCCGCGAGCCCCAGCTCCGTGCCGCTCTCGAAATACCACTACGTCGTAGTCGAAGGGCCGATCGGAGTCGGCAAGACGAGCCTCGCCAGGCGCTTGGCCGGCCGGCTGAACTCGACCCTGGTCCTGGAGCACCCGGAGCAGAATCCGTTCCTGCCGCGCTTCTACCAGGACATGTCCCGCTTCGCGCTGCCGACGCAGCTGTTCTTCCTTTTCCAGCGGATAGGACAGTTGCGGGAGCTCGCGCAGATGGATCTCTTCACCCGCCTCACGGTCTGCGATTTTCTCCTCGAGAAGGACCCGCTGTTCGCGAGGCTGACCCTCTCAGGGGAGGAGCTGCACCTGTATCAGCAGATATACGACTCGCTCAAGCCACAAGCGCCGAAACCCGATCTCGTGATCTACCTCCAGGCGCAGCCGGAGATCCTGTACGAGCGGGTGCGCCGGCGCGGGGTAGAATTCGAGCGGCCCATCACCGGCGAGTATCTCGCCCTGCTCGCGGAGAGCTACAACCGTTTTTTCTATCATTTCAACGGGAGCCCCGTGCTGATCGTGAATTCGGAAAAGCTCAACTTCGTGAGCCAGGACCGCGACCTCGAGCTGCTCATCGAGCGCGTCGCAGCGATGCGCGGCACCCGCGAGTTCTTCAACTGGGGAGACTAGGATGACGCGAATGACCATCAAGGCGCTGCAGAAGCTGCGCGACGATGGCGTGAAGGTGGCCGTGCTCACCTGCTACGGAGCTTCCAACATCGCCGACGCGGCCGAGCGCTACGCGCGCGCCGTCAGGGACGGCAGCTTTCCCGCCGAAGAGCACAGTTTCTAGGACGAGCGGTGGACATCGTCACTTCGGTGAGGGATCTGCGCGAGCGCCTGCAGCGCGAGCCCGACAACGTTTTCGTCCCGACTATGGGCAATCTCCACGCCGGCCACATCCAGCTGATGCGCCTCGCGAAGCATCGCGCGGCGTGCACCGTCGTCAGCATATTCGTCAACCGCATCCAGTTCGGGCCGAAGGAGGATTTCGAGCGCTACCCGCGCACCCTGCACGCCGATGCGGAAATGATGAAGGAGGTGGGCGTGGACGTGGTGTTCGCGCCGAGCGAGGCGGAGATCTACCCGGAGCCGCAGACCTTCGTGGTCGAGCCTTCCGACCTGCAGCACATCCTCGAAGGCGCGTTCCGGCCCGGGCATTTCCGCGGCGTCGCCACCGTGGTGCTGAAGCTCTTCAACATGGTCTCTCCGCACACCGCGATCTTCGGCAAGAAGGATTACCAGCAGTACGTAGTGCTGCGCGACATGGTGAAGCAGCTCGCTCTCCCCGTGGAGATCATTCCGGCGGAAACCGTGCGCGCCGAGGACGGGCTCGCGCTCAGCTCGAGGAACGCCTACCTGACGCCGGTGGAGCGGACCGAAGCCGCGCGGCTGTACCGGATCCTGCAGGAAGTCCGCGTCGCGCTGCTCGCCGGGCGGCGCGACTACCTGAAGCTCGAAGCGGAGGCATTGTCGAAATTCAATGAGAAGTGGGCGGTGGACTACATCGCGATCAGGAGACAATCCGACCTGCAACCGCCGTCACCCTCCGATCGCAACCTCGTCGTCCTCGGCGCCGCGAAGCTCGGTAGGCCCCGACTGATCGACAACGTCGAGGTATCGCTCTAGGACGGATTAGGACGGATAAGGCTCCAACATGAGTTTCTCGACAGGGCAGCCGAGTGCCTTGGCCATTTTCTCCATCGCCTGCTCGTTCACCGACACCGGCTGGAACTCCTTGCCGCCGCCCTTGCTCTCGATGAACGCCCTGGCCGCGCTCTCCGAGCTCCAGACCACCACGGGGTCGGGCGAGACCCCGGGCATCTGAACGCAGATCGGAACGCCGTCCGACTTGTACACGATCGCAAACATGGCCAGCCTCCTGCTGCGGATGAAGCCACCGGGGCGGTCCCGGGCCTCGTACTTTAACCCATGTCCTGCGGAGCATCCAGTGACGAAATCCTCGATCGATCGAATGGTATATGCAGCTCGCAGCGCATAATCGCGCCGTCGCCGCCTGGCTCCTCGTGTGCTGCGCGTTCGTGTTCGCCATCGTCGTGGTCGGCGGCATCACGCGGCTCACTCACTCGGGTTTGTCCATCGTCGAGTGGCAGCCGATCGTCGGCGCGCTGCCGCCGCTCGACGAGGCCGCATGGCAGGAAACCTTCGGGAAGTACAAGCAGACCCCCGAGTACCGGCTCGTCAATCCCGGCATGACCCTCGACGGTTTCAAGATCATCTTCTGGTGGGAGTACGTCCACAGGCTCCTCGGCAGGCTGACCGGCGCTGTCTTTTTTTTGCCGCTTCTATGGTTCGCATTGCGCGGAAGGATTTCGCGCGCCCTGGGGTGGAAGCTCGTCGGTATCCTCGCCCTGGGCGCAGCGCAAGGCGCCCTTGGCTGGTACATGGTGCAGTCGGGCCTGGTCGATAATCCGCGCGTATCGCAGTTCCGCCTCACCGCCCACCTCGGCATCGCCTTCCTGATCTACGCGGCCATGCTGTGGATCGCCTTCGATCTGCTCTTTGCCCGCGCGAGCCCGGTTTCCCGGAGGTTGCGCGGCTTCGCTTTCGCGCTCGCCGCGCTGGTCTTCGTGATGGTGCTCTCGGGCGGCCTGGTCGCGGGAACTCGGGCGGGACTCGCCTACAACACGTTCCCGCTCATGAACGGCCGTTTCGTTCCGCCGGAAATTTTCGCGCTCGAGCCCTGGTATCTCAACTTCTCGAACAACATCTCGACTGTGCAGTTCGATCACCGGCTGATTGCTTGGCTGCTCGCGTTTCTCGTGCCCTGGTTCTGGCTGCGGGTCCGCCGCGAGGCGGCGGCGCGGAGCGCGAGGCTGTCGGCCGACCTGCTGCTCGGCGCGCTCGCGCTGCAGATCGCCCTGGGAATCGCGACCCTGCTGCTCGCGGTCCCGGTTCCTCTTGCCGCCGCGCATCAGGCGGGCGCGCTGCTGGTTTTCAGCGCAGCGCTGTTCGCCGCGCATTCCCTGCGCTGAGGCGCCGTTCTCTACCGGTCGAGGTGCTTCCCCCGCTCGGCGATGAGCGCATAGACGGCGTCGATCATCGGCGTCGCGATTTGCGCCTTGCGCGCGAGCTCCACCACCGCTCCGATGATCGCATCGGTCTCGAGGGGCCGACGCTTCTCGACATCCTGATGCATCGAGATCTTGGCGCCGGCGAGCTGCCTCGCAACGTCGATGCGCTCGTCGACTGTCATCGGGATGCGCACGCCGTAGGCCTCGGCGACGCGCATCGCTTCTTCCATCATCGCGCGGATCAGGGCGAGCAGGGGCTCGCTGCCGTGGATGTCGTCCATGCGGGCGAGCGCGAGCGCGGCGACGGGATTGTAGGAGAGGTTCCCGATCAGCTTGACCCAGATCTCAACCCGGATGTCCTCGGCCTGCCGCGCCTCGAAGCCGGCGGCGTTCATCGCCGCCACGAGGCGCTCCGCGCGCGCCGATCTCGTGCGATCGGGCTCGCCCACCAGGAAAAGCCGGCCGGCCGTGTGGCGCACGACCCCGGGCTCGGTGACCTCGGCGGCGGCGTGCACCACGCAGCCGAGGATGTGTCTCGGGGCCAGCGCCCCGAAGAGCGTGCCCGCGGGATCGAGGCAGGCGACGCTCTGGCCGTCGAAGCGCCCGCCTTCGCGGAAAAAATACCACCAGGGCAGGCCGTTGATCGCCGGGATCACCATGGTGTCCGGACCCACGAGCGCGCTCAGCCGAGGCAGCATCGCAGCGATCGAATGCGTCTTCAAGCAGATGAAGATCGCGTCCTGCACCCCGAAATCGGCGGGCTCCGGCGACGCGCGCACCGGATGGACTTCCTGCTTGCCCCCAGAGATCAGCGTCAGTCCCCGCCTGCGAATCGCCTCGAGATGAGCGCCACGGGCGACGAGCGACACCTCGTGCCCGGCCTTCGCGAACCATCCTCCGGTCATCCCGCCCACGGCGCCGGCGCCGACGACGCAAATCCTCATGCAGCCCCTTTCCGGGGTTCAGGTGCGAGGATGAAGTTGCGAACCGGAGCGATCTGCTCCTCGCTCATCAGCCACGGCGCGTGTCCCACCCCGGGGAATTCCACGAATTCGACGCGCGGACCGCCCACCTGCATCCGCCTGACGGTCGATTCGAGCAGGAGATCCGACTCCGCTCCCCGCAGCACCAGCGTCGGACATTCAACCTGGTCCCAGGTCGGCCACAGGTCGATGCCGAAGAGAAAATCGTTGCCGAATTCCACGCCGGCAGTCCCGCCGCGGCGCATGCTGTTGACGATCGCAGGGTCGAGAGCGAGCGTATAGGCGCCATTCTCTCCGCGCCGGGAGTCGTGCTCGGCGAGACGACGCCACTGCCGGTCTTCGAGCGGTCCGAACTGCGCGCAGGTATCACGCAGATGACGTTCGACCTCTTCCAGGCTCGCGAATCGCGTGCCGACGCCCATGGCGCTGAGCTTCAGCCGCGCGAGCGCATTCCAGGGCACCATGGGCCCGACGTCGTTCAGCACCAGGCGCCGGATCGGAGAATCGCGTCTGGCGGCGAGCATCATCCCGATCAAGCCTCCCATCGAGGTTCCGACCCAGTCGATTCTCGGTCCCTCGCTCGCTCCCTGGAGCCTGCGCAGGAGAGAGACGCGCTTGGGCGGAGCGGTGAGCCTCGCAAGCAGCGCCGCCGCGTCCGAAAGATATTGCGAAAAGCCGTAATCCTGCTTGTGCTCGAGCCAGTCGCTCTCGCCGCGGCCGACGACGTCCATGCACGCGACGCGGCAGCCGCGGTCCGCGAGACTCGCCGCGAGCTCGTCGAAGTCCCGGCTGTTGCGCGTGAGGCCGTGCACGCACACGATCAGGTGCAGCCCGTCCGCGTTGCCCCACTCGGTGTAGGCGACGCGGTGGAAGCCGTGGGGCCCGAGCGCGAGGAAGTGGTTGAGGCGCGGTTCTGTGGACATCGTATTCCGGTGGTGCCGGGAGAGAGAATCGAACTCTCATGGCCTCGCGGCCGCGGGATTTTGAGTCCCGTGCGTCTACCAATTCCGCCATCCCGGCTGGTTGCCGCGTGAAAGCGCGTGCATTATAACGCCCGCAGCCATGAATCTTTCCATCGAGGACTTCGACTACGAGCTTCCGCGCGGGCTGATCGCGCAGCATCCGAGCGAAACGCGCTCGGGCAGCCGCCTGCTGTGCGTCGGCGCGTCCCTCGCGGACCGGCGCTTCACCCAGCTGCCGCAGCTGCTCGCGCCCGGCGATCTGCTGGTGTTCAACGACACCCGGGTAATCAAGGCGCGGCTCACGGGCGAAAAGGAGGCGAGCGGCGGGCGCGTGGAGGTGCTGATCGAGCGCACACTCTCGGAGCACGAAGCGCTCGCGCGGGTACGCGCGAGCAAGCCGCCGAGGACCGGAAGCGCAATGCGGCTCGCGGGCTCGATCGAGGTCCGCGTGCTGGCGCGCGAGGGGGAGTTCTATCGCCTGGGTTTTCCGGAGGACGTGTGCGAGCTGCTTGAGCGCCACGGCAGCGTTCCCCTCCCGCCTTACATCGCGCGCGCTCCGCGCACGGAAGACGAGCGGCGCTACCAGACGGTATACGCGCGCTCCCCCGGCGCCGTCGCGGCCCCGACGGCGGGCCTGCACTTCGACGAGCTGCTGCTCGCGGCGCTCGCCGAACGCGGCGTCGAATTCGCCTACGTGACGCTGCACGTAGGCGCGGGGACGTTCCAGCCGGTCCGAGTGAAAGATCTCGCGAAGCATCGCATGCACGGCGAGCGCTACGCGATTCCGCAAGCGACGGCGGCCGCGATCGCGGAGACGCGCAAGCGCGGCGGCAGCATCGTCGCGGTCGGAACGACCACGGTGCGCTGCCTCGAAGCTTCGGCGGCCGCCCACGGCGCTCCGGCCGCAGGCCTGGCCGAGACCGGCCACGCGATAGACGGACGCTACCGCTTCTACTCATACGGAGACGCGATGCTTCTCGATAGGATGCCCGGATGAAATTCGCCGTTCTCGCGACCGACGGCGCCGCGCGCGCCGGCACCCTTGAGCTGGCGCACGGAAGCGTCGAGACCCCGCTGTTTATGCCGGTAGGCACGTACGGAGCGGTGAAGGCGGTTAGCCCGGCGGAGCTCGTCGAGAACGGGACGCGCATCGTCCTCGGCAACACCTTTCACCTGTGGCTACGCCCCGGGCTGGAAGTGATCGCGGCGCACGGCGGGCTGCACCGCTTTATCGGCTGGAGCGGGCCCATACTCACCGATTCCGGCGGGTACCAGGTGTTCAGCCTCGGTGAGCTTCGCAAGATCACCGAGGAAGGCGTTCGCTTTGCGTCGCCGGTGAACGGCGATCGCCTCCTGCTCACTCCCGAGGAGTCGATGCGCATCCAGCGGGTGCTGAACGCGGACATCGTCATGGTCTTCGACGAATGCACGCCCTACCCCGCGAGCGAGCGCGACACCGGGGAGTCGATGCGCCTCTCCCTGCGCTGGGCGGAGCGCTCCAAGCGCGCGTTTGACGCCGGCGCTCTCGCCGCGGAGGGCAACCCGAACGCCCTGTTCGGCATCGTCCAGGGCGGAATGGTCGAGGACCTGCGCGACGAATCGCTCGCGGGGCTCGCGGGCATCGGATTCGACGGCTACGCCATCGGCGGCCTCTCGGTAGGCGAGTCCAAGCGCGAAATGCGCAGGGTCATGACGCACACCGCGCCGCGGCTACCCGCCGACAAGCCGCGCTACCTCATGGGCGTGGGCACGCCCGAGGACATCGTCGAGGCGGTCGCGGCCGGAATCGACATGTTCGACTGCGTCCTTCCAACGCGAAACGCCCGCAACGGCTGGCTCTTTACCCGCTACGGCGACATCAAGATCCGCAACGCCCGCTTCCGCGACGACACGCGGCCGCTGGACGGCACCTGCCCCTGCTACACCTGCGCCCATTTCTCGCGCGGCTACCTGCACCACCTGCAGAAGGTAAACGAAATCCTCGGGGCGCGGCTCAACACGCTGCACAACCTGCACTACTACCAGACGCTCATGCGCGAGCTCCGTCACGCCATCGCAGCGAGGAAATTCGCCGATTACGTTGCCGCGTTTCGCGAGGCGCGCCGAAAATCCGGGGAAAGCGGATGAACGGCGAGTTCGCGATGGTATACTCCCCCGCTTTGCCGAAACCGCACTGGAGACGATCGTGTTGATTTCCCCCGCATGGGCGCAGGCCCCGGCCGGCGCGTCCGGCCCCGGCTACGAGCAGTTCTTCATCATCATCGGGATGTTCGCCCTGCTCTATTTCCTCATGATCCGTCCGCAGATGAAGCGCTCCAAGGAGCACAAGCAGATGACCGAGGCGCTGCAGAAGGGCGACGAGGTCGTCACCTCGGGCGGAGTGCTCGGAAAGATCACCAAGATCGGCGAGACCTACGTGTCGATCGAGATCGCGCCCGGCACCGAGGTCCAGCTGCAAAGGAGCGCGATCCAGACGCTTCTGCCCAAGGGCACGATCAAGTCGATCTAGATGAACCGTTACCCCCTCTGGGTCTACGTCACCATCGGGGTGGCGCTCGTGCTCGGGGCTCTGTATACGTTGCCGAACTTCTTCGGCGAGGTGCCCGCGGTGCAGGTGTCTCCGGCCCGCGCGACGCTGAAGGTGGACTCTGCGGCCCTGGGGCGAGTCGAAGAATCGCTCAAGAAGGCCGGGATCCAGCCCGCCGGGATCTCCCTCGAGCTCGCCAGCATCAAGGTGCGGCTCGCCGACACGGACACCCAGCTCAAGGCGAAAGACTCGATCGAGCGCGCGCTCAATCCCGACGCGGCGAACCCCTCGTATACGGTCGCGCTCAATCTCCTGCCGAATTCTCCCCGCTGGCTCGCCGCCATCAACGCGCAGCCGATGTACCTCGGCCTGGATCTGCGGGGGGGGGTGCATTTCCTGCTGCAGGTGGACATGCGCGCGGCGATCGCCAAGCGGGCGGAAAGTCTCGCCGGCGACATGCGCTCGCAGCTGCGCGACAAGAACGTGCGTCACGCCGGAATCTCGCGCGAAGGCGACAGCGTCGTGATCCGCTTCCGCGACGCAGAGACCCGCGACAAGGCGCGCGCGATCATATCCGAGCAGCTCCCGGACCTGCAGCTCGCCGACGCCAGCATGGGCGGCGAGCTGCGCCTCATCGCCACGATCCGGCCCGAGGCCCAGAAGCGCACGCAGGAGCTCGCGCTCAAGCAGAACATCCAGACGCTGCACAACCGCATCAACGAGCTGGGCGTCGCCGAGCCCGTGATCCAGCAACAGGGCTCGGACCGCGTCGTGGTCCAGCTCCCCGGAGTGCAGGACACCGCCAAGGCCAAGGAGATTCTCGGGCGCACCGCGACTCTCGAAGTGCGCATGGTGGACGAGGACAACATGAATCCCGGAACGCTCGCGGCGGCGCAGGCCGGGCAGGTCCCTTTCGGCGACGAGTTCTACATCGAGCGCAACGGTCAGCCGCTTCTCGTGAAGAAGCAGGTCGTGCTGACCGGCGACCGGCTCACCGACGCGCAGCCGGGCTTCGACCACCAGACCCAGGAGCCGGCCGTCCACCTCACGCTCGACGCCACCGGCGCGCGAATCTTCAAGGAATACACTCGCGAGAACGTCGGCAAGAGGATGGCGATCCTCCTCATCGAAAAGGGCAGGGGCGAAGTCGTCACCGCGCCCGTGATCCGCAGCGAGATCGGCGGCGGGCGCGTCCAGATCAGCGGCAGGATGACGACCGTCGAGGCGAACGACATCGCCCTCCTCCTGCGCGCGGGAGCGCTCGCCGCGCCCATGGAGATCGTCGAGGAGCGCACGGTGGGGCCGTCCCTGGGCGCCGACAACATCAAGAAGGGCTTCGACTCGACGATCTACGGCTTCGCCGCGCTGTCGCTCTTCATCATCGTCTATTACTCGCTGTTCGGCGTGTTCTCCGCGCTCGCGTTGTGCGCCAACCTGTTGTTCCTGATCGCGCTTCTCTCGATGCTCCAGGCGACGCTCACCCTCCCGGGCATCGCCGCGATCGCGCTCACGCTCGGCATGGCGATCGACGCCAACGTCCTCATCAACGAGCGCTTGCGCGAGGAGCTGCGCGGCGGCGCCACGCCGCAGGCTGCGATCCACGCGGGCTACGAGCGCGCTTTCGGCACCATCCTCGACTCCAACGTCACCACGCTGATCGCGGGCCTCGCCCTGCTCATCTTCGGCTCGGGGCCGGTGCGCGGCTTCGCCGTCGTGCACTGCCTGGGCATCCTCACCTCGATTTTCTCCTCGGTCGTGGTGAGCCGGAGCATGGTCAACCTCGCCTACGGGACGCGCAGAAAGCTCGAGCGGGTTGCGATCGGCAACACGGCCTGGAAGTAGCCAAATGGAATTCTTCAAGATCCGCACCGACATCCCGTTCATGCGCCATGCGCTGGCGTTCAACGTGGTGTCGCTCCTCACTTTCCTTCTCGCGGTGTTTTTCCTCGCCACCAAGGGCCTGAATTTCTCGATCGAGTTCACCGGCGGCACGGTGATGGAGGTGAGCTACGAGCACACCGCGGAAGTCGAGAAGATCCGCAAGGCGCTCGACGCGCGCGGCTACCACGATTACTCGGTGCAGAACTTCGGGTCCTCGCGCGACGTGCTGATCCGCATGCCCTTGAAGCCCGGGCAGAACAGCGCCGATCTCTCCAAGGCCGTGATGGAAGGACTGACCACGGACGACAGGACGGCGACGCTCAGGCGCGTGGAGTTCGTCGGGCCGCAGGTGGGGCGCGAGCTCGCCGAAAACGGCGCCCTCGCCCTGCTCATCACCTCGCTCGGCATCGTCGGATATCTCGCGATGCGCTTCGAATGGAAATTCGGGGTCGCGGCGATCATCGCCAACCTGCACGACGTGGTGATCATCCTGGGTTTTTTCGCCTTGTTCCAGTGGGAGTTCTCGCTGCCGGTGCTCGCCGCCGTGCTCGCAGTGCTCGGCTATTCCGTGAACGAGTCGGTGGTGATCGCCGACCGGATCCGGGAAAACTTCCGCAAGATGAGAAAGGCGAGCGTCACCGAGATCATCGACAACGCCATCACCCGGACGATCTCGCGCACCATCATCACCCACGGCTGCACCCAGACGATGGTGACCTCGATGCTCGTGTTCGGAGGAGCGGCCCTGCACTACTTCGCGCTCGCCCTCACGATCGGCATCTGCTTCGGGATCTATTCCTCGGTCCTGGTCATGGCGCCGATCGTGCGCTGGCTGGGCATCCAGCGCGAGGACCTGGTGAAGCCGCTCAAGGAAAAAAAACAGGAAGCGGTCATCTAGCGGGAACCCGGGGACGCGCAGTTGATGGAATAAACCGCCGCCTGAAACTGTTATGCCACCCGTGCGGCGAACACCGCTACAATGACGTCCGCATGTCCCTACAACTGAGGAGAAATCGAATGAAAAAGAGGCTTATGCTGGCTGGATTCGCCGTGGCGCTGGCGACGGGATACACGCTCCCCGCCTTCTCGCAGGTCAAGCCCGAAACACTGGTCAAACAGCGCCAGGCAGCGATGACCCTGCAGGGCAAGTATTTCGGCCCGATTGCCGGCATGGCCCAGGGCAAAATCCCCTATAACGCGGAAGTCGTCGCGCGCAATGCGGCCTATCTTGACGTCCTGAACAAGATGCCCTGGGACGGCTTCGCCGAGAGCACCAAGGACCTGAAGGACGTGAAAACCGCCGCCCTGCCGGCGATCTGGAACGAGCCTGCCAAGTTCAAGGATGCGCAGGAAAAGTTCCAGGGTGCAGTGAGCCGGCTTGTTGCCGCGACAAAAACCGGCGACGAAACAAACATCAAGGCGGCAATTTTAGAGGTCGGCAAAGGAGGTTGCGGGAACTGCCACCAGAATTTCCGCCAGAAGGACTAAAGCGCGGATTCTCCGAAGTAGCCCCGCTGCGGCGGGGCTTCGTTTTCCTGGATCGACAATATGCGTCCGAAAGCGAAGGCGCTTGGACAAGCTGCGCTTGCCGTAGTCCTCTGCGCGGCGCTGGTCAACGCCTTCGCCCAAGGCGACCCGAAGCGCGGCGAGTATCTCGCAAAAGTCGGCGGCTGCGCCGGCTGCCACACCGAGGAGAAGAAGGACGCCGTCCCCTTCGCCGGCGGCCGCGCGCTCAAGTCACCCTTCGGAACGTTCTATGGCCCGAACATCACCCCGCACCCGCAGGCGGGAATCGGGCGCTGGACCGAGGCCGATTTCTTCCGCGCGATGCGCGAAGGCGATCGGCCCGACGGCAAGAACTACTTTCCCGCCTTTCCCTACCCTTCGTTCACCAAGATCGTCGACCGCGATCTGCGCGACCTGTGGGCGTTCCTGCGCACGCTGCCGCCCAGCGCCCGCGTCAGCCAGGAGCACGATCTGCGTTTTCCTTTCGGCTGGCGCTTCCTCGTGACGTTCTGGAAGTGGTTCTTCTTCACCCCCGGCCCCTTCACCAACCTTCCGGGGCTTTCGGACATCGCCAACCGCGGCGCCTATCTGGTGCAGGCCCTCGGCCATTGCAGCGAGTGCCACACGCCGCGCAACTTCCTCGGCGGGCCGAAGACGAGCCGCTTCCTCGCCGGGGGCAAGGGACCCGACGGCAAAGACGTCGCGAACCTCACGCCCGCGCGGCTCAAGAAGTGGAGCGACAAAGACCTGCAGGACCTTCTGACTACCGGCATCGACCCGGAAGGCGACGTCGTCGCAGAGATGATGGGCGAAGTGGTCCGCAACACCACCAGCCAGCTCATGCCCGCGGACCTCAACGCTCTGATCGCCTACCTGCGCACCCTCCCGCCGATTCCCAGCGAGAAGAAGTAGCCTACTTAGCGCCCGCGGTCCCTCCCCAGTTTTCGGCTTTCGCGCCGGATGCTGTAGTAAGTCCCGGCGAAGATCACTGCCGCCCCCAACATGATCGACAACTGCATCGGCTCGCCGTAGAAGAGCATCCCCACTACGGCGATTAGCGGCAGCCGCAGAAAATCGATCGGAGCGACGAGCGTCGCATCGGCGACGCGGAAGGCGCGTGTGAGGCAGAAATGCGCGGTCAAGCCGGCTGAGCCAACCAAAATGATCCACGGCAGGTCGTTGAGCTGGGGCGCGACCCACTGGGGCAGCGCGGGCACCAGCGCGAGCGGGAGCTGCACCGCCGCCATGTAGAACACCACCGCGAGCGCCGAATCGCTCTCCGACAGGCGCTTGGTGGCGACATTCATCGAAGCATAAGCAAACGATCCGGCGAGCATCACGAGCGCCGCCGGCTGTACCAGTGCGAAACCGGGCCTCAGGATGATCAGGACTCCGGCGATGCCGAGGACGAGCATGACGATGCGGCCGCGATTGAGGCGCTCACCGAGGATCAGCGTCGCGAGGATCGCGGTCCACACCGGCATGGTGAATTCGATCGCAAAAACGGTCGCAAGGGGCAGCATCGCGATCGCGTACACCCAGGCGTACTGGCCGCCCAGGTGCAAGACGTTCCGCACTACGTGCAGGCCGAACCGGCGGGTGCGCAGCCTTCCCAGACCGAAGCGCGGCAGCACCGCAAGCACGATGAGAAGCGAGACGAGGCTGCGCAGGGCCAGGATCTCGAAGTTGCCCATGGAGTGGAGCAGCTCGCGCACGGCGACCGCCATGAGCGAGAACGAGAGCAGAGCCCCGACCATCCACAGGGCACCGCGCAGCGCGGCGGGCATGCGGGACACTCAGCCGCGCGCCGGAAAGTCGCTGCGCTCGAGAAGGCGCGAGGCGCCGTAGCCGAAGACGAGGCCCCAGAACGGCGCCCCGATGCCGAAAACCGGGATATCGGCGACGGTCACGAGAAAGGTCACCAGCGCACCGAGCGCGAAGCGGTCCCTGAAGCTCACCGTGAACGCGGTCTGCAGCACGCGCAGCATCGCGAGGCCGGCAAGTGCCGCGACGAATGCTTTCGGAGCGGCGAGCATAAGGCGCGTGAAGAAGGGCGCGAACAGGCCGAAAGCGACCGCGAGCAGGCCGACGAAGATGCCCGCGGTATAGTGCCGCCGCCTGTCTCCGGAGGACGAGATGATCGCGTTCACCGGGCCCGTCAGGCAGGTCGAGACCGCGCCGACGAAGGCCGTGACGATCGAACCGGCCCCGCACGCGGCGGTCACGGCGTCGACCGGCGGCGCGTGGCCGGCGGAGCGCAGGACGGTGATCCCCTGCCCGTTCTGCACGACGAGAACGGTGATCGCGAGCGGCACGACCAGCTCCACCATCGCGCGCCAGGAAAATGCAGGCGCGTAGAAATTCGGATGCGCGAGCGCGACGGCCTGCGGCGCGGCCTCGAACCTGCCGACCACCGCTATCACGATCACGCCGACGGCCAGAGCGCCGATAAGCGGCGGCAAGAGCCG
Organism: Betaproteobacteria bacterium; assembly: GCA_005884455.1. Lineage (GTDB taxonomy): Bacteria > Pseudomonadota > Gammaproteobacteria > Burkholderiales > SG8-39 > VBDM01. The sequence continues at coordinate 21,111 of VBCH01000238.1, read as the reverse complement.
CGCGAGCCGCGGCGAGGCGCCGATCGCGACGAACGCGACCACCATCGGCGCCGCGATCCAGAAGTCGTCGCGGACGGCGAGCACGAGATCGAGGCCGAAACGCAGGAACACGCCCGCCACCATGCCCATCACGATCGGCATCGGCACCGCTTCCATCGCCCGCCGCACCCATCCGGAGAGCCCCAGCGCGAGCGTAAGGATTCCGGTCGCAATGAACGCGCCGATCACTTCAGCGTAGCTCAGGTGGACCAGCGCCGGTCCGACGAGCACCGCTCCCGGAATCGTCCAGAAGAAAACCAGCGGCTGCCGGTACAGCCAGCAGAAGGCGATGCTGATCAGCCCGTTGACGAAAAACGCGCCGAATATCCACGAGGACAGGTCGGAGGCCGTGAGCCCCCCGCGCGTGCCCACGGCGAGGATGATCGCCACGGGACCCGAGGCCGCGAAGATGAACGCGACCAGGCCGTTTACGAAGTAGACGCCGCCAAAATCGGCGAGCGTCCGGCGCAAGGCTCGAGGAGTCAAAGCCTGCGCGCGAGCTCGGCGGCCTTGCCGACGTAGCCGGCAGGCGTGAGTTTGAGCAGCCGCGCCTTCTCGGCCTCCGGCAACTCGAGCCCGCGGATAAAGGCGCGCATCGCTTCGCCGTCCACGCGCTTGCCGCGCGTCAGCGCCTTGAGCTGCTGGTAGGGATCGGGGAGGCCGTAGCGGCGCATTACGGTCTGAACCGCCTCGCCGAGCACTTCCCAGTTGGCCTCCAGGTCCTCGAGCATGCGCGCGGGGTCCGCCTCGAGCTTGCCCAGACCCTTCAAGCAGGATTCGTAGGCGAGCAGGCTGTGGCCGAACGCGACGCCGATGTTGCGCAGCACCGTCGAATCCGACAGGTCGCGCTGCCAGCGCGACACGGGCAGCTTCTCGGAAAGATGCCGCAGCAGCGCGTTTGCGATCCCGAGGTTGCCCTCCGAATTCTCGAAATCGATGGGATTGACCTTGTGCGGCATGGTCGAGGAGCCGACCTCGCCCGCCTGCGTCTTCTGCCTGAAATAGCCCAGGGAGACGTAGCCCCACAGATCGCGGTCGAGATCGAGGAGCACGGTGTTGGCGCGCGCGACCGCGTCGAACTGCTCGGCGAGGCTGTCGTGCGGCTCGATCTGCGTGGTGTACGCATCGAACTCGAGGCCGAGCGACTCGACGAACGCCCTGGCGAAGCGCTCCCAATCGAAGTCCGGGTACGCGGCGACGTGGGCGTTGTAGTTTCCCACCGCGCCGTTCATCTTCCCGGTGAGGGACACCGAGGCGATCGAGCGGCGCGCGCGCCGCAGTCGGTGCACCACGTTCGCGAGCTCCTTGCCGAGCGTCGTCGGCGAGGCGGGCTGCCCGTGGGTGCGCGCGAGCATGGCCGCGTCGGCGAGCCGCCGGGCGAGCGCCGCGAGCGCCTCGATCACGCGATCGAGCGCAGGCAGCAGAACCCGGTCCCGCCCTTCCTTCAGCATCAGTCCATAAGCGAGATTGTTGATGTCCTCGGAGGTGCAGGCGAAATGAACGAACTCGGCGACGCGTGCGCCTTCCGGATTGCCTGCCAGGCGCTTCTTCAGCCAATACTCGATCGCCTTGACGTCGTGGTTGGTCTGGGCTTCGACGGCCTTTACCTGCGCTGCGTCCTCCTCGGAGAATGTTTCGATGATCCGCTCGAGCTCCGAGCGGGTCGCTCCGGAGAAAGGCTTGATCTCACCGATCGCGGACTCGGCGGCGAGCGCCACGAGCCAGCGGATCTCGACTGCGATGCGGTAGCGGAAGAGCGCGGCTTCGCTGAAGCAGGCCCGCAGCGGCTCGAGTTGCTTGTGATAGCGTCCGTCCAGAGGGGATAATGCGTTGAGCGGTGACGGCGGCGAATGCTGCGGCATCAACGGAGCCCGTATGGCGAACAGCACCGATTTTATCACGCGGGTGAGGCCCGCCCAATTCGAGCGCCTGCTCGCCGAAGTCCGTGCGTGCAGGATCTGCGAGGCCCATCTTCCCAACCCGCCAAGGCCGGTGCTGCGCGCTTCGCCCACGGCGCGCGTCCTCATCGTCGGGCAGGCGCCCGGCCGGCGCGTGCACGAGAGCGGCGTTCCCTGGAACGACCCCTCGGGCGATCTCCTGCGCGAATGGCTGCGCATCGAGCGCGAGGATTTCTACGACGAGCGCCGCATCGCCATCGTCCCGGCGGGCCTGTGCTACCCGGGAACGGGCGATTCGGGCGACCTCCCGCCGCGCCCCGAATGCGCGCCGCAATGGCATCCGAAGCTGCGCGCGCACCTGCCCGCCATCCGGCTCACGCTGCTCATCGGCAGCTACGCCCAGGCCTACTATCTCGGCTCGCGCAGAAAAAAAACCCTCGCCGAGACCGTGCGTGCGCGCGACGAGTACCTGCCCCAATTCTTCCCCCTTCCCCACCCCAGCCCGCGCAACCGGCTCTGGATGAAGAAGAACCCTTGGTTCGAGCGCGAAGTGCTGCCGCAACTGCGGCGAAGGTTCAAAGCCGTCCGTATGATATAAGCTCATCCGAAATGAAGCTTTTCGGCTCCCTCGCCAGCCCCTACACGCGCAAGGTGCGCATCGTTCTCGCGGAAAAGAAAATCGACTACGACTTCGAGATCGACAACCCGTGGAAACCCGACGCCAAGGCGGCGAAGCTCAATCCGCTCGGCAAGGTGCCCGCGCTCCTGCTCGACGACGGCAGGACCCTGTTCGATTCACGCGTGATCGTCGGGTTTCTGGACAACGCTTCGCCGATTGCGCGGCTCGTGCCCGCGGAAAACCGCGAGCGCGTCGAAGTGCAGCGCTGGGAAGCGCTCGCCGACGGCGTGCTGGACGCGGGAGTGCTCGCGCGTCTGGAAAACCAGCGGGAGGCGAAGCTGCGGAGCGCGCCGTGGATCGAGCGCCAGATGGGAAAGGTCCGCGCCGGGCTCGCCGCGATGGACTCCGAGCTGGACGACAAGCCCTGGTGCGTGGGGAACGGCTACAGCCTCGCCGACATCGCGGTCGGTGTCTGCCTGGGCTGGCTCGATTTCCGGTACCCCAAGACGGACTGGAAGAAGACTCACGCCAATCTCGCGCGGGCGTTCGCGAAGCTCTCGGAGCGCCAGTCGTTTGCCGATACGGTTCCGAAGGAGTGACGGCGCGGCGCACCGAGCTCCGCTCCGGAATCGTTCCGCCCGACGATACGCAATGCAGGAAATGCTCGCTAATCCCGCCGTACAGGGCGGCCTCGCGCCTTTCGTCGCCGCGCTGATCGCCGTCGCGCTCCTCGCCCCCTTCCGCCTCGGCGGACTCGCCGTGGTCGCCGCATTCGCGACCGCGGTGTATTTCATCGCCGGATTCGATTTTGCGCCGCTGACCGCGACGCGCAAGATCATCCTTCTGGGCCTCGCCGCGCCGCTGGCCGGTATCGTCATCGACTTCGCTTTCCGGCCGACGCGTCTCGAGGCATGGGTGCTCGCCTTGGCCGGAGCCGCCGCGGCGGCATGGATTTTCTGGCCGCTGCTCGCGCAGAAGGACCTCGAACATGCGCTGTTGCCCGGGGGCATCGCCGTGCTCGCCACGGCCTGGACGGTAGGGTTCTCACACAGCCGCCTCGCGGAGGATGGCGTGCGTGCGGGCGCCGCCGGCCTCGCCCTCGGCGCAGGCGCCGGAGGGGCGGCGATCCTCGGCGCTTCGTTGACCTATGGCCTGTACGGCATGGCGGTCGCAGCCGGGTCGGGCGCGTTCCTGCTGGTGCAGATGATCATCGGGAAAAAAATTCACGCGGGCGCCACCTTCATGCTCGCCGCCGCGTTGGTCACCGCGCTGCTCGCCGCCGCCTCCATGATCCTCGCGCAGGTGCCGTGGTACGCTGTCGTCGCGCTCGCGCTCGTGCCGCTCGCGGCGAGCCTGCCGGTGGGCGCGGGGGCGCCGGTCTGGCTGCAGGCGCTGCTGCTGTCGTTCTTCGGCCTCTTCATGGCCGGAATCGCCTGTGCGCTCGCGTGGCACGCGGGCGCCTGAATCAACCATCAACCCACAGAAAAGGAAGAGAGCATGTCGAGCAGATTTGCAGCAGGACTGATCGCCGCCGCGCTGCCGCTCACCGCGGCCGCAGCGCCAGAGTCTTTTACCGTCGACCCCTATCACAGCTTCCCGTACTTCGACGTGGTGCATCTCGGCACCTCCGTGATCCGGGGGCGCTTCGAGAAGATCTCGGGAAAGCTGGTGCTCGACACCGCCGCCAAGAGCGGCACGATCGAGCTCGCGGTACCGACCGCCACTCTGACCACCGGGGACAACGACAAAGGGAGCCGCCCCCGCTCGCGCGACGAGCACCTGCGCTCGCCCGACTTCTTCAACGTGGCCGAATTTCCGACCATGAGCTACAAGGGTACGGCGACGAAATTCAACGGCGATGCCCCCGCGACGGTGGAAGGCCAGTTGACCCTGCTCGGCGTGACCAAGCCGGTCACCCTGACGGTGGAGCGGTGGAAATGCGGGCCGGATCCGCGCACCCAGGGCAAGCGCTATTTCTGCGGCGGCAACGCCACCGGCGCGTTCAATCGCTCTGACTTCGGCATGAAATTCATCGTCGGGCCGGTCAGCGATGAAGTGAAGCTGTGGATATCGGTCGAGGCGTTTCGCGACTAGGCGCAGGCGAACGGGCCTGCGCGGTTTTTCATTGAATGACGCCCCCGCCCAGGCACACGTCCTCGCGGTAGAGAACGACCGACTGGCCCGGGGTCACCGCCCACTGGGGAGCGGAGAATTCCACCTCGAGGTCCTCGTCGCCTATCCGGTCGATGCGGCAGGCGGCGTCGGCCTGGCGATAGCGCGTCTTCGCGCCATAGGAGAAGCTCGGCTGCGGCGCCGCGCCACTCACCCAGGCGAGATCCTCCGCGCGAAGCTTCTGCGACAGCAGCCGCGGGTGGTCGTGCCCCTGCACGACGATCAATTCGTTCTTCGCCAGATCCTTGCCGCACACGTACCAGGCCCCGCCCGCCGAATCCTTCATGCCACCGATGCCGACGCCTTTTCTCTGGCCGATGGTATAGAAAGAAAGCCCGATATGCTCCCCGACGGTCTTGCCCTCGGGCGTGCGCATCGGGCCGGGCTTCCTCGGCAGATAGCGGTTCAGGAACTCGCGAAACGGCCGTTCGCCGATGAAGCAGATTCCGGTCGAGCCGCGCTTCGCGAAGTTGTGCAGCCCGGCCTGCCTGGCTATCCTGCGCACTTCGGTCTTCCTCAGCTCCCCGAGGGGAAACACGACGCGGGCGAGCTGGGCCTGCGTGAGGCGATGCAGAAAATAGCTCTGGTCCTTGGCGGAATCGACCGCCTTGAGCAGCTCGAACCTTCCCGCCGATTCTCTTACGCGCGCATAGTGCCCCGTGGCGATGTGCTTCGCGCCCAGCGCGATCGCATGATCGAGGAAAGCCTTGAACTTGATTTCCGCGTTGCACAGGACGTCCGGGTTGGGCGTGCGGCCTGCAGAATATTCCGCGAGGAAGGCGCCGAAGACGCGCTCCTTGTACTCCGCCGAGAAATTCACCGCCTCGAGCTCGATCCCGATCACCTCGGCGACCGAGGCGCAGTCGATCAAGTCCTGCCGCGTCGAGCAGTACTCGTCGTCGTCGTCCTCCTCCCAGTTCTTCATGAAAAGGCCGACCACGTCGAAGCCGCGGCGCTTGAGGAGCAGCGCGGCAACCGACGAATCCACGCCGCCCGACATGCCTACGACTATCCGCTCGCCCGCCATCGCCGGACTTTAGGCCACGCGGCGCTGGTTCCCGCGGATGAACTCGGCCATGCGCGCGACGCCCTGCTCGAGGGCGGTTTTCGAGGCGGCGTAGGAGAAGCGGATGTGCTGGCCCTCTCCGGGCACGCGCGCGCCGAAATGGATGTCGGCGAGCACCGCGACCCCGGCCTCGTTGAGCAGGCGCTTCCTGAACTCCTCCGAGTCCGCCGCGCCGACCATGCGGCAGGCCTCGGTAACGTTCGGCCAAGCGTAGAAGGCGCCGCCCGGCGTCTTGCAGAAGGTCCCCGGCACCTTGTTCAGGAGCCCCACGATCAGGTCGCGCCGCGCGAGGAACGAGTCGCGCATCTTTTCCGCAGCGTCCTGGGGACCGTTGATCGCCTCGACCGCGGCCCACTGACTCACGTGTGAAGCGCAGGAATCGGTGTTCGTCACCCAGCGCACGAACTGCGGCGCGAGGATCGGGTTCGAGGCGAAGCCGATGCGCCAGCCGGTCATCGCCCAGGTCTTGGAAGCGCCGTCGGAGATGATGGTGCGTTCGAGCATCCCGGGAAGCGACGCTATCGACGCGAACGATCCCTCGTAGCACAGGCGCGAGTAGATCTCGTCGGCGTAGATCCAGACCTCGGGATGCCGCCTCAGGATGGCCGCGATGGCTTCGAGATCATTTCTCGCCAGGATGCCGCCGGTCGGATTCTGCGGCGAGTTGAGGATGACGAGCCTCGTCTTCTTCGTGATCTTCGCTTCGAGCTCGGCCGGGTCGAAAGCGAAATTGCGCGCCTCGCGCAGATGCAGCGGCACGGGCACCGCGCCGTTTGCGACGATCTGCGACTCGTAGATCGGAAACCCGGGATTCGGATAGATCACCTCGTCGCCCACCCCGTAATCCGTGGTCGAAAGAATGGTGTAAGCGATAAAAGGCTTCGCCCCGCCTCCGATCACGACGTCCTCGGGGCGGATCGCCAGCCCGCGCATCGCGCCCATGTAGCGCGCGGCCGCCTCGCGCAGCTCGACGATTCCGGCCGAAGGTGTGTAGCCGTGCCGGCCTTCGCGCACCGCCCGCACGGCCGCATCCTGGATGTTCGCGGGCGTATGGAAATCCGGCTGCCCGATGCAGAACGAGATGATGTCCTTGCCCTGGCGGACGAGCTCGTTGACTTCCGCGAGGACCACGAAGGCGTTCTCGGTGCCTAGGTTTTCGGTGCGGCGGCTGACGCGGGGCATGGGCGGAAGTCAGGCGGATGCAAGGCACGCCATTTTAGCCTATGCGGCGGCGCCTTCGTGTCCTATCATTGCGCCGTATACGGGGACTCGGATGCTGATCAACTGCGCTGCATATCAGGACGGCAAGAAGCTCGGCGACATCGCGCCCGAGGACATCAGCAAATACGTCAGCCGCCCCGAGTGCTTCGTGTGGGTCGCGATGAAGGATCCCGGGCCGGGCGAGCTCGCCTCGATGCAGCACGAGTTCAATCTGCACGAGCTCGCCGTCGAGGACGCACGCCACGGCCACCAGCGTCCCAAGATCGAGGAGTACGGAGACTCGCTGTTCGCAGTGCTGCACAACATCGAGGTCGTGGGCGGCGAGATCAAGGTCGGGGAGGTCGACATCTTCGTCGGCAGGAATTTCTTGCTGTCCGTGCGCAATCAGGCCGAACCGGGCTTCGCCGCCGTGCGCGCGCGCTGCGAGCGCGAGCCCGAGCTCTTGAAGCACGGCGCGGGCTTCGTGTTCTACGCCCTGATCGACGCAGTCGTCGACCGGTATTTTCCGGTGCTCGACGCAATCGAGAACGAGTTCGAAAAGTTCGAGACACAGATCTTCTCCGGCAAGTCGCTGCGCGCCAACATCGAGGGGCTCTACTACGTGAGGCAGAAGCTCACCACGCTGCAGCACGCGGTGCTGCCGCTGCTCGAGGCGGTCGGCAAGCTCTACGGCGGGCGCGTCCCGCAAGTGTGCTCGGGGCTGCAGGACTACTACCGGGACGTCTACGACCACCTGGTCCGGATCAATCAGAACATCAACGGCCAGCGCGACACCGTGACCACCGCGATCCAGGTGAACGTGGCGATGATCACCTTCGGCGAGACCGAAGTGACCAAGCGCCTCGCGGCCTGGGGCGCGCTCATCGCCGTGCCGACCTTCATTGCCAGCGTCTACGGCATGAACTTCGTGCAGATGCCGGAACTGAAATGGGCGTTCGGCTATCCCATGGCGCTCGGCCTCATGGCCGCGATCAACATCTACCTCTGGTTCCGCTTCCGCAAGGCCGGCTGGCTCTAGGCTAGGGCTTCCGCGCCGCGGGCTTCGGACGGGAAGCGTAGAGCGAGCGGAAGGTCCTGCCGGACTTCGGCGCCGGGAAAAACCGGCCGCGGGTCCACTCCCGACCGAAGGGCAGAGCGGCTATCATCCCGTCACGTCCGCCGAGGAGGCGCAAGAACCGCACGGCGATCGCCGTCGCGAGCGCGTACAGGCGCGGACGCCTCGCCGTCCACGACCACAGGCGGACCGCCGCCACCTCGCGCCACGGGCGCAGGCCGCGATCCATTTGTTTTTCGCGAAGTTTGCGCAGCAGCTCGGGCAGCGGGATCTTGACGGGACACGCCACCGAGCACGCGCCGCAAAGCGTCGCCGCGTGGGGCAGATCGAGCGCGTTCGCAAGGCCCATGTAACTGGGCGTGAGCACCGAGCCCATCGGGCCGGGGTAGACCCAGCCGTAGCTGTGCCCTCCGACCGCCCTGTATACGGGACAGTGGTTCATGCAGGCCCCGCATCGGATGCAGCGCAGCATCTCCTGCATGTCGCCGCCCACGAGATCGGTGCGGCCGGCGTCGACCAGGATGAAGACCATGTGCTCGGGCCCGTCGCGATCCTCGCCGCCGCGCGGACCGGTGAACATGCTCACGTAGTTCGAGATCGCCTGTCCGGTCGCCGAGCGCGTCAGGAGTCTGAGCAGCGTCGAGAAATCCTCCAGCGTCGGGAGCACCTTCTCGATGCCGGTGATGCACACGTGCACGCGCGGCAGCGTCGTCACCATGCGGCCGTTGCCTTCATTCGTGACGATCACGCCCGACCCAGTCTCGGCGATCAGAAAGTTGCCGCCCGAAATGCCGAGATCGGCCGAGAGGAAATGCTCCCGCAGCACCTCGCGCGCTTCGCGGGTCATGCGCGGGATGTCGTCCTTGCGCGGCGCATGGTGATGGGTCGCGAACAGGTCGGCGACCTCCTCTTTGCTCTTGTGAAGCGCCGGGGCGATGATGTGCGAAGGCGGCTCCCCGGCAAGCTGCAGGATGTATTCTCCGAGGTCGGTCTCGATGGGCGTGATCCCGTTCGCTGCCAGGGCTTCGTTCAGCCCCGCTTCCTCCGAAAGCATGGACTTCGACTTGATCGCTTTCCTGAGGCCGTGCCGGCGGCAGATCTCGACGAGCAGCTCGCACGCTTCAGCTCGGGTCTCGGCAAAAAGCACCGTCGCGCCGCGGCGCACGGCTTCCGCTTCGAAGCGCTCGAGCCACGCATCCAAGCTCGCTAGCGAGCGGTCACGGATCGCCGCGCCCTCCCCGCGCAGCGCTTCGAAGAGATCCGGGCCGAATTCGGCCACTGCCTTGGCGCGGAGCGCCGTGAACCCCGTGGACTGGAACTTGCGCAGGTTCGCCTGCAGGGTTGCGTCGGCGAGCGCCTCCTCCGACCTCGCCTTGAAGTGCATTGATTGGACCTGCAAGGGCGCTATCCCCCGGTCGGCCCGGCGAGCACTTCGGCGACGTGCAGCACCCGCGTCTTCGCGTCTCCGCGGCGGCGCAGCCGCCCCTCGATGTTCAGCATGCAGCCCAGGTCGCCGAGCACGACCGCCTGCGCGCCGCTCGCCTCGATGTTCGCGCACTTTTTCTCCGCCATCGCCGAGGAGATATCGCCGTACTTGATGGAAAAGGTGCCGCCGAAGCCGCAGCAGGTCTCGCACTCTTCCATCTCGATGAGCTTGAGCCCCGCCACTTTCGCGAGCAGCTGGCGCGGCTGCGCCTTCACGCCGATCTCCCTCAAGCCCGAGCACGAATCGTGGTAGGTCACGGTGCCGTCGAACCTCGCGGAAACGCCCGCGCGCTTCGCAATCTTGGTCAGGAATTCCGTGAGCTCGTAGGTGCGCCCGGCCAGCTCCCGCGCCTTCGCGAGCATGTCGGGCTCGCCTGCGAAGACTTCGGGGAAATGCGCACGGATCATTCCGGCACACGAGCCCGAAGGCACGACCACGTAGCGGCATTCTTCGAACTGGGCGATGAGTCTTTCGGCGAGCGCGCGCGCAGCTTTCCGGTCGCCGGAGTTCCAGCCGGGCTGCCCGCAGCAGGTCTGCGCCGCCGGCACTGTCACCTCGTATCCGGCGTCCTCGAGCAGCTTGAGCGCAGCCAGCCCGATAGACGGCCGCATCAGATCCACGAGGCAGGTTACGAACAGGCCGACGCGCATGAAAATCCGGGAAAACAGGTTGAACGGGTGGCGCCGAAATCATAGCACGCGGGACTCCAGCGACTTGGGAGCGCGCGCTCCATGCCGTGGTTTAGAATTGCGTCATCCGACATCCCGCGACGACCTATAGCCAACGCCGAATCCAAGACCTCCAGCATGATCATCGACTTCGATTCCCATCTGCGCGAAGGTTATTTCATGGACGAGGTCTACAAGCTCGACGGTCCGTACGAGCGCTTCAGGCCGGTGAAGCTGAGCGACGGGCGCACGCACAACACGAAGTTCCTGCATTCTCTCGACCCCATCAGCCCGCAGGGACATGCCGCGCACCGGCACCCCTATATCTACGACCCGAAGACCAACTGGCGCGGGGGCGACATCGCGGCACGGCAAGTGGGCGGATACGACATGGCGCGCCGCCGCGAGGACATCGCCAAGGAAGGCATCGACAAGCAGCTGATGTTCCCGACGCAGATCACCGTCGCGACCTCGAACATCGGCGGACTGGGACGCGAGTGCGCTCGCCTTTTCAACGATTGGGTGGCGAAGCTGGTGAAGGGCCATGAGAATATCTTTCTGCCGGTGGCGATGGCGCCGGCGGGCTGCCCCGAAGCCATGGCCGACGAGCTGCGCCGCTGCGTGAAGGAGCTCGGCTTCAGGACTTCGCACCTCGTGCCTTATTGCGGAACGCGCAACCTGGACGACCCGAGCTTCTACCCTTACTACCAGGCGGCGGAAGAGCTCGGCGTTCCGCTGCTGTGCCATCCCAACAGCAACGGCGAGCTGGTCGACAGGTTCGACAATTTCTACAAGACGCACGTGCTCGGGCGCCCGACCAACTGCAGCGCGGCCCTGGTGGCCCTGGTGCTGGGAGGCGTGTTCGAGAAATTCCCCGAGCTCAAGGTCGTGTTCTTCGAGTGCAGCGCCGAGTGGATCCTGTACTGGATGCACCGCATGGACGACGACTGGGAGTGGGCGAAGGATTTCCCGCAGATTTCGGGCATGCTCAGCATGGCGCCTTCGGAGTACATCCGGCGCAACTGCTGGGTCACCTGCGAGGCGGACGAGGCCGATCTCGAGCGGCCAATCCGGGAGCTCGGCGAGGACCGCATCCTCATGGCGAGCGACTATCCGCACTTCGACTCGGAGTACCCGCATACGGTCTCCAGCATCCGCGAGCGCAAGGACCTCACCGCCCGGCAGAAGGACAAGATCCTGGGCGAAAATGCGGCTCACCTGCTTCGTCTTTAGCGTTCTCCTCGCGCTGCCGACGTTCGGCGTGGAGCCCACGCCCGGCGTGGCAGCCGTCGCCGCGTATTCGGGTCCCGACCGGACGGCGCGCCTGATCGCGGGCGCGAAGAAAGAAGGGGAGCTGATGCTCTACTCCTCGCTCACGCAGGACGACCAGCTCAAGCTCCTCGCCGACTTCAAGCGCCGCTACGGGGTCAGCGTGAAGTTCTGGCGCGGCAGCCAGGCGCACATCCTGCAGCGCGTGCTCAGCGAAACGCGCGGGGGTCGCTTCGAGTTCGACGTGCTCGAAACCAACGCTCCGCAGATCGAGGCGCTCGCACGCGAGAAGCTGCTGCAGAAAATGAACTCGCCGTACATCGAGCAGGAATTGCTCCCCGAGGTCATGCCCCCGCACGGCGAGTGGGCGCCCGACCGGCTCAATCTGCTCGTCTACGCCTACAACACCCACTTGGTGAGGCCGGTGGACTTGCCGAAGTCCTGGCAGGCCCTGCTCGAGCCGAAATGGAAGAAGCGCATCGGCGTGGAATCCACGAACGTGGAATGGTTCGCCGCCCTGGTCGAATCGCTCGGCGAGAAAACGGGGCTCGAGCTGTTCCGGCGCATGGCCGACAACGGCCTGGCAGTGCGCACCGGCCACAACCACAGCGCGGTCCTGGTCGCGGCCGGAGAAATTCCCCTGATGCTGGGGATCTACAGCCACGACGCCGAGCGCATGAAGGCCAAGTCCGCGCCGGTCGACTGGTTCATCCTGCCGCCCGCCGTAGTGCTGCCCTCCGCAGTCGCGGTCTCGCGACGCGCACCTCATCCCGCCGCCGCGGCGCTCTTTTACGACTACATGCTGACCGACGGCCAGCGCTTCTACATGGAAGTGCACCGCGTGCCTGCGAACAAGAACTACGACACTCCGGTGCGGCGCCTGGTGCGCGAGCGCCAAGCCGTCAAGATCGTGAATGCACAGGAGGCGATCGACGACTACGAAAAGTGGCTGGACCTGTATAAGCGCGTCATCGTCGACCGGTCGCAGCACTGAACCCACGGCGCATGAAGAGCAGCGGGTCGGTTCGCCTCCGTCTTTACGCCGCGGCGTTCGCCGCGCTCGCGGCGCTGGGCTGCGCGGCGCAAACCGTAATCCACGAGAGAGCCTCGCCTTACAACACGATCATCGTCACCGAGGACCACAAGGGCCTGCGCACGCTGCTCTTCGAAAGAGGCGGGGGGCGGCAAAGCGTCGTGAAACCGGGAGATCCGGATCATCTGGAGCTTGCCTACGCGCGGGTCGCCCTTGCCGGACTCGCACTGTGCGAGGAACCGCGCCGCATCCTCGTCGTCGGTCTCGGCGGAGGGAGTTTGCCGATGTTCCTGCGCGCGCACTACCCCGCGGCGACGATCGACGTGGCAGAGATCGACCCCGAGGTCTTGGACGTTGCGAAGAGGTTCTTCGGGTTCGTCGAGGACGAGGGCATGCGCGCCCACGTCGGCGACGGGCGGCAATTCATCGAGAAGGCTCCCCCAGCCGACTACGACATCATTTTTCTCGACGCCTTCGGCGCCCGCGACGTTCCGAAACAGCTGACGACGCGGGAATTCCTGCAAATCACGCGCCGGGCGCTCCGGCCGGACGGCGTCGTGGTCAGCAACGTCTGGCGCCCCGCTTCCAACCCGCTCTACGACTCGATGGCGCGCACCTACCAGGAAGCGTTCGAGGAACTGTTCATCCTCGACGTCCCCGGCGACGTCAACAACGTTTTCCTCGCCCTGCCCCGCAGGCAGCCGCTCGGCGAAGGCGAGTTGGCGCTGCTCGCCCGGAAAATATCGACCGCAAAGCGCTTCCGTTTCGACCTGGGAGAGCTGGTCGAGTACGGATTCCGGCACGCGCGCGAGAAGAACCCGCAGGCAAACGTGCTGCGGGACGCAGACCTCCGGTAAGCGACGACTGCCTAAGACGCCACCATCCCGTGCACGCTGAACAGCTGCTCGGGATCGGTCCAGACTTTCTCGGGAGTGAAGCCGGCTCGCTTGCCCAGTTCCTGGAATTCGGCGATCGAGTACTTGCAGGAAATTTCGGTGTGGATGGTTTCGCCGGGCGCAAAATCGAAGCGCCGGCCGGCGACGTGCACGAACTGCGAGTACTGGCTCTCCAGGTGCATCTCGACCCGGCCGAGGATCGGGTCGTAGAAGGCCTTGTGGCGGAAGCGCTTCACCTGGAAATCCGCCGCGAGCTCACGATTGATCCTGTGAAGCAGGTTGAGGTTGAACTGCTCCGTGACGCCCTTGCTGTCGGCGTACGCGGCATCCAAGGTGGCTTTGTCCTTCTTGAGGTCCACGCCGATCAGGAGGACTCCGCCCGCCCCCGCCATCTTGCGCGCCTGCCTCAGAAAAACGAGCGCCTCGGCGGGAGTGAAGTTGCCGATGGTGGAGCCGGGAAAAAATATAGTCTTCCTGCGGATCGGCACCCCCACGAACTCGGGCAGCGCGATGGGCCGCGTATGGTCGGCGCAGATGCCGACGATGTTGAGGAAGGGAAAGCGGCGGGCAAGCTCGCTTGACGAAGCACGCAGCGTATCGATCGCGATGTCGATCGGAACGTACAGCTGCGTCTGCAGCGCCTGGATCAGGATGCGCGTCTTGGCCTGCACGCCGCTGCCGAATTCGATCAGCTGGGCCTCGGGCCCGACGAATTGCGCGATTTCCGCGATGTTGCCGCGCAGGATGGCCATCTCGGTGCGCGTCAGGTAGTACTCGGGCAGCTCGCAGATCGCCTCGAACAGGCGGCAACCCTGCTCGTCGTAGAAATACTTCGGGGGAATGCTCTTCCGGGGAAGCGCGAGGCCCGCGAGCACTTCCTCTGAGAACCCCTCCGCCTGTGGAAGAAAGCTGTAGAAGCGGACCACCCCAAGCGCCCGGGGCTGGGGCGAAGGCTGGGGGTTCATGCCGCGGGCCGGACTCTAGCCCGGCCAGGCGTTCCGTGCGTGGATCGAAGCGAAGTCGCTCTGCGGCGGCAAGGCCGCGGATGTCTGGCGTACGTTGGACCGGCCGGAGGCGAATTCCAGCCATTGACGTATGCGGGTCGCGTCGCCGACACGAGTGTACTTGCCCCAGGAGTCCAGGAGCACGATGATAATCGAACGCTCGGCCAGCGTCACCTGCATGACGAGACACCGCCCCGCCTCGGCGATGTACCCGGTCTTGGACAAACCGATGTCCCAACGGGAGCTGCGGGTGAGATTGTTGGTGTTGCCGAAGCGCATCGCGCGGCGCCCGATCTTGACCTGGTACGAAGTCGAGGTCGTATAGTCGCGGATCTTGGGGTAGGCGTGCGCGGCTTGCACGAGCTTCGCCAGGTCCTGCGCGGTCGACACGTTGCGGCCGGAAAGCCCGGTTCCGTCCTCGAAGCGCGTGCCCGGCATGCCGAGCCTGCAGGCGGGAGTGCGAGCCGCGCAGCCTGTCGACGTCCGCTTTGCTGATCGTCACCGGCTCGTCGGGGTCGAGCTCGGCGTCCAGCGTGACGATCGCGGTCATCAGCTTGGTGAGCGACGCGATCGGCAACTTCGATTCCATGTTCTTGCCGAGGAGAATTTCGCCGGATTGCTGGTCGACGACCAGCGCGGCCTGGGATTTCAGCGCCGGCTGGCGCAGCTCGCGCGCGGACGCCGCGGTCGAAACGAGCGCCAGTGCAAGGAGCGACAACGCGAGGAACCGCACCCTTCCTCCCAGTTTGTTGTTGGGCCGGCCAGTTTAGCCTTGGCTAAATTAATTTGCAACGAAAATAACAGGATACACGTGACACTTCACACGAGGTCGCGAAAAACGCCATGACGCTATCCTAGAGGAGAGGTGCCTTTGTTCAGGCCGCAGCCTCCTCGGCCTCCTCTTGCAGCTGCAGCGCCCACATCTGGGCGTATGCCCCGTCTAGCGCCAGCAACTCCCTGTGGGTGCCCCGTTCCAGGATACGGCCTTGATCCAGAACGATAATCTGGTCCGCGTCCATCACCGTGGAAAGCCGGTGAGCGATGACTAGCGTGGTGCGCCCCCGGGCGATGCGGTCGAGCTCGGCCTGGATGCCTTGCTCGGTTTCCGAATCGAGCGCGGAGGTGGCCTCGTCGAAGATGAGGATGCTCGGGTTTTTCAGGATGGCGCGGGCGATCGCGACCCGCTGCTTTTCGCCCCCGGAAAGCTTCAGGCCGCGCTCTCCGACCCGCGATTCGTACCGGTCGGGGAGGCTCTCGATGAATTCGTGGATGTGCGCCGCCTTCGCCGCCTCGATCACTTCCGCCGGCGACGCGTCGGGCCTGCCGTAGTGGATGTTGTAGAGAATCGTGTCGTTGAAGAGCACCGTGTCCTGCGGCACGATGCCGATCGCGGCGCGCAGGGACGACTGCGTCACGCCGCGGATGTCGGTGCCGTTGACGGTGATGCGGCCCGCGTTGACGTCGTAGAAGCGGAACAGGAGCCGCGCCAGGGTGGATTTCCCCGAGCCGCTCGCGCCCACCACGGCAACCTTGCTTCCGGCAGGGATCTCGAAGGACACGTCGAACAGGATCTGGCGCCGCGGCTCGTAGTAGAAATCGACGCGCTCGAAACGCACTGTGGCGCTTCCTTCGCCTTTTCCAAGAGGCAGCGGCACCGCATCCGGCCGGTCCTGTATCTCCCGGTCCTGGGTGAGAAGGCGGAACATGCGGTCCATGTCGGCGAGCGCCTGTTTGATCTCGCGGTACACCATGCCCAGGAAATTGAGCGGGATGTAGAGCTGGATCAAGAGGCCATTCACGAGCACGAGGTCGCCGAGCGTCAGGGTCTTCGCCACCACGCCCTCGGCCGCGAGGATCATCAACAGCGTCACCGCTACGGCGATGATGCAGCTCTGCCCGATGTTGAGCAGCCCGAGCGAGGCTTCGTTCTTCACCGCCGCCGACTCGTACTTCTGCAGGTTCTCGTCGTACCGGCGCGCCTCGTATTCTTCGTTGTTGAAGTATTTCACCGTTTCGTAGTTGAGCAGGCTGTCGATTGCGCGCGTGTTGGCCTTCGAATCCAGCTCGTTCGCCCGCCGGCGGATTTCCATGCGCCACTCGGTGATGGCCACGCTGAAGGCGATGTAGAGGGCCACCGCGACAAAGGTGACCGCCGCGAAGCGCCAGTCGAACTTGGTGAGGAGGATGACCGCCACGAGGCTGAACTCGAGGAGCACCGGGACGATGGAGAACAGCATGTAGCTCAGGAGCGTCGAGATGCCGCGCGTGCCGCGCTCGATGTCGCGCGACACGCCGCCCGTCTGTCGCTCAAGATGAAAGCGCAGGGACAGGCTGTGCATGTGCCGGAACACCGTGAGAGCTACGCGGCGGATCGCGCGCTGTGTCACGCGCACGAATACGACGTCCCGAAGCTCCGCGAACAGCGTGGTCGAGAAGCGCAGGATGCCGTACGCGGCGAGCAGAGCGAGCGGCAGCACCAGCACGGCGGTCTGCGCGTCCAGCGAATCGACCACTTCCTTGAGCACGAGCGGCACGCCGACGTTGGCGATCTTGGCGGTGGTCAGGAACGCGAGCGCGATCCCCACGCGGGCGCGGAATTCCCATAGATAGGGGACGAGCATCCCGAGCGCACGCCATTCGCTGCGCCGTTTCGCCGCGGCGGGATCCTTCATCGGGGCGGGCAAGACGAAGCTGCGGTGATCGTGGGCCATGGAGGAGTGCCATGTTACATGGAGGCGGGCACCCGCGGATCAAGTGCTGCCGCGCTGCGCCGTAGCAGCGTATCATGCTGTATTGCGTTGAAAGTCCCAGAGAACATTCCGGAGGGCCCATGCCGCTCGCTGTCTGGATCGTCGCTGTCATTGCCGTTTCATTCGCGCTCGCCTACCTGAACTCACCGGGATGGATCTGGATCGCCGCGGGTGCGGCGGCGCTCCTCGCCGGCCTGGGCGGGGGAGCGCTCACCATGGACGCTTTTCTCGTGCTCGGCGGGATATTCGCCTTCGGCAGCGTCGTGCTGGGCGTTGCGCCCTTGCGCCGCTTGCTCGTTTCGCGCCCCCTGCTCACCTGGTACCGCGGTCAGCTTCCCGCCATGTCCCAGACTGAGCAGGAAGCGATCGACGCCGGCACCGTGTGGTGGGATGGCGATCTTTTCTCCGGCCGCCCCGACTGGGGAAAACTGCTCGCGCTGCCGCGGCCGAAGCTCACGCCGGAGGAACAGTCGTTCCTCGACAGCGAAACCGAGCAGCTGTGCGCGATGGTGAACGACTGGGAAACGACGCAGGTCTATCAGGACCTGCCGCCGCACGCGTGGCAGTTCATCAAGGACAAGGGCTTCCTCGGGATGATCATCCCGAAGAAATACGGCGGCAAGGAGTTCTCAGCGACCATGCACTCGCAGGTGATCCAGAAGCTCGCGACGCGGTGCAGCGCGGCGACGGTGCACGTCATGGTGCCCAATTCCCTGGGGCCCGCCGAACTGCTGCTGCACTACGGCACCGAGGAGCAGAAGAATCATTACCTGCCGCGCCTCGCGAAGGGCCTCGAAATTCCCTGCTTCGGCCTGACGAATCCGCATGCCGGTTCCGATGCGGCGGCGATTCCTGATTTCGGCATCGTGTGCAAGGGAATGTGGGAAGGCCGCGAAGTGCTGGGCATGCGCGTCACCTGGGAAAAGCGTTACATCACGCTGGGTCCCATCTCGACGCTGCTCGGGCTCGCTTTCCGCTTGCACGACCCGGACCATCTGCTCGGGGACAAGGAAGACATCGGAATCACCTGCGCGCTCGTGCGCACCGACACGCCGGGCGTCAACATCGGCCGCCGGCACAACCCTCTGAACGCGGTGTTCCAGAACGGGCCGAACTGGGGCAAGGACGTGTTCATGCCCCTGGACTGGATCATCGGCGGGCCGAAGATGGCGGGCCAGGGCTGGAGGATGCTAATGGAGTGCCTCGCGGCGGGCCGCTCGATCTCGCTGCCCTCGTCGGGGACGGGCTACGCCAAGCTCGCCGCGCGCGCGACCGGCGCCTATGCTCGCGTGCGCAGCCAGTTCAAGACGCCGATCGGAAAATTCGAAGGCATCGAGGAAGCGCTCGCGCGCATCGGCGGCAACCTCTACACGATGGACGCGGCGCGCTCCATGACCGCGGGCGCGGTGGACCTCGGCGAAAAACCCTCGGTGATCTCGGCGATCGTCAAGTACCACCTCACCGAGCGCGGGCGCGCGGTGGTCAACGACGCGATGGACGTCCTCGGCGGCAAGGGAATCTGCCTCGGCCCCAACAACTTCCTGGGGCGCATCTACCAGCAGCTGCCCATCGCGATCACGGTCGAGGGCGCCAACATCCTCACGCGCAACCTCATCGTCTTCGGTCAGGGGGCGATCCGCTGCCATCCGTACGTGCTGAAGGAGATGAACGCGGCGCGCGCGGGCGACCTGAAAAGCTTCGACGCCGCCTTGTTCGGTCACATCCGGCACGTCCTCTCGAACGAAACGCGCGCTTTCCTCATGGCGATCACCGGATCGCGCTTCGTTTCCGTTTCGCCCAAGGCTTCGCCCCGGACGCGTCGCTACTACCGGCAGCTGACGCGGATTTCCTCCGCGTTCGCCTACGCGGCGGACATCTCGATGCTCGTGCTCGGAGGATCGCTGAAGCGCCGGGAAAGGATCTCCGCGCGCCTGGGCGACGTCCTCTCCATGCTCTACCTCGCCTCGGCAACGCTCAAGCGCTTCGAGGACGAAGGCCGGCAGGAGGCCGATCTTCCGCTCCTCGAGTGGTCGCTGCAGGACGGCCTGTCCCGCGCGGCCGAAGCCTTGCACGGGGTGCTCGCGAACTATCCGGTGCGGCTGGTCGGTTCGTTCCTGCGCTTGGTGACTTTCCCGCTCGGCCGGCACTTCGCTCCGCCGAGCGACGCGCTCGGGCACGAAGTCGCGCGACTGCTCATCGCGCCGTCGGCGGCGCGCGACCGCCTCTGCGCCGGCATGTACTTGCCTACGGCTGAGAGCGAACCGCTCGGGTGCCTCGAAGCCGCACTCGAAGCGGCGATCAGGGCCGAAGCGGTCGAGAGCAAGATCCGCGCGGCCCAGAAATCCGGGACGATACGCGGCAAGAACCCCGATGAGCTCGCGCAGGCCGGGCTTGCGGCGCGTGTCATCGGCGCC
The DNA here is from genome assembly GCA_005884455.1 of Betaproteobacteria bacterium. Taxonomy (GTDB): domain Bacteria; phylum Pseudomonadota; class Gammaproteobacteria; order Burkholderiales; family SG8-39; genus VBDM01. The sequence goes on along the minus strand of VBCH01000238.1, from coordinate 1,522 downwards.
GAAGAGCAAGCCCTGCTCAAGCGCGCGGCGCAGCTGCGCGACGAGGTGATCCGCGTGGACCATTTCCCGCAGGATCTCGGGCTGTCCGAAGCGATCCGGCCCGCGCAACCTCAGCGCGCCGCCGCCTGAAACCGGGGACAGACCCCTATTTCCCCCGGTTTCGCCTTCACCTTCATACAGTACGAAATCAAGAACAGGGGTCTGTCCCCGGTTTTAGCCGCGGCTGAGACTTTCCCGTCATCGGAGGCACGATGCCCAAGGACATCTACATCATCGACGGCGCGCGCACGCCGTTCCTGAAATCGCGCAACAGGCCGGGCCCCTTCTCCGCGAGCGATCTCGCGACCGCCGCAGGCAAAGCCCTACTCGTGCGCCAGCCCTTCGCACCGACGGAGCTCGACGAGGTGATCCTCGGCTGCGCCGCCCCCTCGGTGGACGAAGTCAATATCGGGCGGGTCGCTGCGCTGCGCATGGGCTGCGGGCAAAAAGTCCCGGGCTGGACCGTGATGCGCAATTGCGCCTCGGGCATGCAGGCGCTCGATTCGGGCATAGCCAACATGCTCTCCGGGCGCTCGAAGCTCGTCCTGGCGGGCGGGGTGGACGCGCTCTCGCGCGTGCCGCTCCTCTATTCGGAAGCCATGGTCATCTGGTTCTCGAACTTCATGGCCGCAAAGACGCCTTTCCAGCGCGCCGGCATGTTCCTGAGATTGAAACCCGCTCAGCTGCTCTCACCCATCATCGGCATCATGAAAGGGCTGACCGACCCCTACGTGGGTCTTCTCATGGGCCAGACGGCGGAGAATGTCGCTTACCGTTTCTCGATCGGTCGCCGGCAAATGGACGAGTTCGCCGCGGAGAGCCACGCGCGCGTCATCCGCGCGCAGGAGAGCGGCGCATTCAGCAATCCGCATGACGGTCTGGCGCCGGAAATCGCGCCGGTCTACGACGACAAGGGAAACCTCTACCGGGACGACGACGGCGTTCGAAAGGATTCGACGGCCGAGAATCTTGCGAAGCTCAAGCCCTTCTTCGACCGGAAGTACGGCAACGTTACCGCCGGAAATTCCTCGCAGATCACCGACGGCGCGACGTGGCTGGTGCTCGCGACCGAGGAGGCCGTGAAACGCCATGATTTGAAGCCGATCGGCCGGGTCGTCGATTCGCAGTGGGCGGGCCTGGACCCGGCCCAGATGGGTCTCGGACCGGTGCATGCTGCGACACCGATACTCAGGCGCCACGGCCTTGAGCTCAACGACCTCGATGCCTGGGAGATCAACGAAGCGTTCGCGGCGCAAGTGCTCGGCTGCCTCGCTGCGTGGAAAGAGGACAAGTACTGCCGCGAGGAGCTGGGCCTCGACGGGGCGATGGGCGAGCTCGACGGCGGAAAGCTCAACGTAGACGGCGGCGCTATTGCGCTTGGACACCCGGTGGGTGCCTCGGGCGCCCGCATCGTGCTGCATCTGCTGCATGTGCTCAAGCGCACAAAAGGCAAACGCGGCATGGCCTCGATCTGCATCGGCGG